>NZ_JBQQCD010000006.1:0-321417 GCF_052245555.1 Streptomyces sp. KR80 | reverse complement strand
GAACCTCATCTCCCGAAAGAGACGGGGTATCAACATATCTGGCGTTGACTTTTGGCACGCTGTTGAGTTCTCAAGGAACGGACGCTTCCTTCAGACCCGCCACCGGGCCCTCCAGGCGCTTCCCTTCAGTGCTTTTGACGCTATCAAGATTCTTTTCAAGACCATCGCCACTCCCCATCCGCAGACATGCGGAAGCGGATCCGGTGAGGACCTGGTCAAGATTGATAGAGCGTCACCCTCGCCGTGTTGCGCAGCGGTCTCACGCCGCCCTCGGCTCCAGGCAGGGGTACGACCCTACATCTGCCCACACAGCGAGGCAAATCGATTCCCGGCCGCCTCCGCGCCTGCGTGAGTCGCGTCCGCGCGGCAGGGTATGTGGAACGAGCACTTCCCATGATTTAGTCTCTGACCAGCACGTGGTCTAGTCCACGGCTCGCCGTAACGTCCACGTGGCAGACGGCGCTTCTCGATCTCCGCCCTCTGGGAGGCTTCCCATGACCACCGTGACGTCCCCAATCGCCGGTCGTGCCATCGGCCTGGCCGCGGTGCCCGACCCCGTCTTCTCCGGAGCGATGGTGGGACCGGGCACCGCGATCGATCCGGTGCGGAAGGCTTCCGAGGCGGTTGCGCCCGTCGACGGCATCGTTGTCTCCCTCCACCCCCATGCCTTCGTCGTGGTCGACGACGAGGGACACGGTGTCTTGACCCACCTGGGCATCGACACCGTCCAGCTCAACGGTCAGGGCTTCGAGCTGCTCGTCAGCAAGGGCGACACTGTCCGGCGCGGGGACGCCATCGTGCGATGGAATCCGACGGAGGTGGAAGCCGCGGGCAAGTCGGCGGTGTGCCCGATCGTGGCGCTCGAGGCGACCGCCGAGGCCCTCTCCTCCATCGCCGAGGGCATCGATGTGGAGCCGGGCGACAAGCTCTTCAGCTGGAAGTGAGCTCCACGCCGCACCGACGGCGGGTAAGAGATCGACCGCGACGGAACCGATCCGCCGCACCAACCGGAGACGGATGACATGGAGACAACGCTGCAAGGTGTCGGCGTAAGCCACGGGGTGGCGATCGGCGAGGTCCGGCACATGGGTACGGCGGTGCTCGAGCCGCCGGCCAAGCAGATCCCCACGGATGACGCACCGCGCGAACAGGGGCGGGCACGCCAGGCCGTGGAGGCCGTATCCGCCGATCTGATTGCGCGCGGCAATCTGGCGGGCGGCGAGGCACAAGCAGTGCTCGAGGCCCAGGCCATGATGGCCCAGGACCCGGAGCTCATGGCGGACGTAGAGCGGCGGATCGCCGTCGGCAGCACGGCCGAGCGCGCCGTGTACGACGCTTTCGCCGCCTACCGGGCGCTTCTCGCGGGTGCCGGCGAGTACCTGGCAGGCCGGGTCGCGGACCTGGACGACGTACGGAACCGGATCGTGGCCCGTCTGCTGGGCGTGCCGATGCCGGGCGTACCGGACAGCGATGAGCCGTATGTGCTGATCGCCCGCGACCTGGCGCCTGCCGACACCGCGCTGCTCGACCCCACCCTCGTGCTCGGCTTTGTGACCGAGGAGGGTGGGCCCACCAGCCACAGCGCCATCCTGGCGCGTGCGCTGGGCGTGCCGGCGGTCGTCGCGCTGCCGGGTGCGAGTGAGCTCGTCGAGGGCACCGTGATCGCCGTCGACGGCAGCACCGGTGAGATCTTCGTGGACCCCACCCCGGAGAAACGCGCCGCGATGGAGGCGGCGGCCGCGGAGCGCAAGGCGATGCTTGCCGCATCCTCTGGTCCCGGTGCGACCTCCGACGGGCACAAGGTGCCGCTGCTGGCCAACGTCGGCGGTCCGGCCGACGTACCGGCCGCGGTGGAGGCGGGTGCCGAGGGGGTCGGCCTGTTCCGCACCGAGTTCCTCTTCCTCGACGACAGCAAGAAGGCACCGTCGTCGGAGAAGCAGGTGCAGGCGTACCGCCAGGTGCTCGAGGCCTTCCCCGAGGGCCGCGTGGTCGTCCGGGTGCTGGATGCCGGTGCGGACAAGCCGCTTGACTTCCTCACCCCGGGCGACGAGCCGAACCCGGCCCTGGGCGTACGCGGTCTGCGTACGCTCCTGGACCACCCGGAGGTGCTGCGTACGCAGCTGACCGCCCTCGCCCAGGCGGCCGAGGGTCTGCCGGTCTACCTCGAGGTCATGGCGCCTATGGTGGCCGACCGCACGGATGCGAAGGCGTTCGCGGATGCGTGCCGCGAGGCCGGCCTGCAGGCGAAGTTCGGTGCCATGGTGGAGATTCCGTCCGCGGCTCTCCGGGCGCGTTCGATCCTGCAGGAGGTCGAGTTCCTGTCGCTCGGCACGAACGATCTCGCCCAGTACACGTTCGCCGCCGACCGCCAGGTCGGGGCCGTGTCGCGGCTGCAGGATCCGTGGCAGCCAGCACTGCTGGACCTGGTGGCCCTCTCCGCGGAGGCGGCGAAGGCAGAGGGCAAGAGCTGTGGTGTGTGCGGCGAGGCGGCATCCGATCCGCTACTGGCCTGTGTGCTGACCGGCCTGGGCGTGACGAGTCTGTCGATGGGTGCAGCGTCCATCCCTTACGTGCGCGCGGCGCTGGCCAAGCACACACTCGCCCAGTGCGAACGGGCGGCGGCTGCGGCGCGGGCCACGGACAGCGCCGAGGAGGCACGGCGGGCCGCGCAGGCGGTGCTCTCCGGCGAGTGACCTGTACGGCGGCGCCACCGCCGTTCTCAGCATCGACCCTCCGGGGGCGGCAGCTCGATTCCGGGCCGGTAGTCGACGCCCGGCTCGGGTGGGACGGGCTCCCCGGTGTCGGCATCGGTGCAGTAGGCGGAGAACACCTCCGCCTCGGTCAGCGGCCGGAGCCACCCCTCCCGCAGGGCCCAGCCGCGCACCACATCGGTGCCCTTCTCCGAGGGATCGCTGCTGCGGGTGACGATGCCGCCCCGGCTCTCCGTGACGATGCCCGCGGCCACGACGGTGCAGAACGCCACGGCCTCGGACTCCAGCAGGTGCACCAGCCCGTCGTCCCCGCACTCGGCGTGAACCGCCGCGATGAGCGACCCGCCCTCGACCGGCACGCTGCACACGACATGGTGGATGCCGGATCCCACGGCTTCGAGCAGCCGCGTCAAAGCCCTGGCCCCACGTCCGTACGCCTCGTGCCCCAGGTCCCGGCCGCAGTCGGCGCAGTCGCCGGTCGCCGCGAGCAGCTCCGTGGCGTGTTCGAGCGTGGCGTGCCGCTCGACCGCCCCGATGAGCTCGGGGACGAGTTGGTCGATGGGCTGGCCCTCGTAGGCGATGGTGGCGCCGGCACCCGCGACATCGGCCGTGTAACGCGTGCGGCTGTCCGGCAGGTCGGGGTCGAGCCGGGTGTCCGCGCAGAACTCCGCGTACTCGACCGGGTCGAACAGGGCGACAGCTGTGTGCACCCCCTGCGACGAGAGTGCCTGCAGCAGTCCCTCCATCTCCCGTAGATACGTGACGTGGTCGTCGAAGGCGAACGTCGCGTAGCGCCGCATGGCGGCGAAGTCCTCCTCGTCGGCCAGCAAGGCGACGGTGCTGGGCACTTCGCGGCGCAGTGCGTGCCGCACGGCCGGTCGCCGCCTGCCGTCCCCCGTGTTTCCGGTCCCCGTCTCCGCCATGACTCCCCCTCGGTGCACGCATGAGCTTCACTTGCTCACTCACCGTAATCGAGGGGTGTGACAACGCAGCGTGACGGTTATGACGGTCACGCTTGCCCAACGACGTTCACGCAGAACGTCCGGTCACGCGGAACGGTCGCGCGCGACGCGCTCGTAGAAGCGCACCAGCTCGATGTCGTCGACCGAGCCGGGGTTGACGGCCTTGTCCAGCGGCGTGCCCTGGAGCAGCCGCTTGATCGGCACCTCGATGCGCTTCCCGGTGAGGGTGTGCGGGACGCCGGGCGCCTCGATGACTTCGTCGGGGACGTGCCGCGGCGAGAGCTGCTCGCGGATCGTCCGCTTGATGCGGTCGCGCAGCGCGTCATCGAGGACCGCGCCTTCGGTGAGGTGGACGAAGAGCGGCATCCAGTAGCCGCCGTCGGGCTGTTCGACTCCGATCACGAGGGATTCGCGGATCTCGGGGAGCCGTTCGACGGCTTCGTAGATGTCTGCGGAACCCATGCGGACGCCCTGCCGGTTGAGGGTGGAGTCGGAGCGGCCGTGGATGACGACGGTGCCGCGCGCGGTGACGGTGATCCAGTCTCCGTGTCGCCAGGTGCCGGGGAACATCTCGAAGTAGCTCTCGCGGTAGCGGCTGCCGTCGGGATCGTTCCAGAAGCGGATCGGCATGGACGGCATCGGCTTGGTGACCACGAGTTCGCCGACCTCGTCGACGACGGGCTTGCCGTGCGGGTCCCAGGCCTGCAGGTCGGTGCCCAGGCAGGGGGCCTGGAGCTCGCCGACGTAGACCGGGAGGGTCGGGACGGCACCGGCGAAGCAGCTGCAGACGTCGGTGCCACCGCTGACCGAGGCGATCCACATGTCCTCGGCCACTTCGTCGTGGATCCACCGGAAGCCGTCGGGCGGCAGGGGCGACCCGGTGGTGGCCACGCACTGCACGCGCGAAAGGTCGAAGTCGCGGCCCGGGTGCACGCCCGCCTTGCGGCACGCCATCACGTACGCGGCCGAGGTGCCGTAGAACGTGGTGCCGGTGCGCTCGGCGACGCGCCACTGGGCGGCGGTGTCCGGGTAACCGGGGCTGCCGTCGTAGAGGACGACCGTCGCGCCGACGAGGAGGCCGGAGACGAGGAAGTTCCACATCATCCAGCCGGTGGAGGTGTACCAGAAGAAGCGGTCGTCGGGGCCGAGGTCGGTGTGGAGGCCGAGCTGCTTGAGGTGTTCGACGAGGATTCCGCCCTGGGACTGGACGATCGCTTTGGGCAGGCCCGTGGTGCCGGAGGAGTACAGCACCCACAAGGGGTGGTCGAAGGGAACCTGCTCGAAGACCGGCTCGGCCTCGGCGGAGACGAGACCGGACCAGTCGAGCGCTCCTTCCGGTGCCGGGGTGCCGAGCAGCGGGATGTGCACCACGGCCCGCAGGGTCGGCAGTTCGCGGCGCAGTTCGGCGACGGTGTCGCGGCGGTCGTGCTCCTTGCCGCCGTAGCGGTAGCCGTCGACCGCGAACAGGACCACGGGCTCGACCTGCTGGAAGCGGTCGAGGACGCTGCGGGCCCCGAAGTCCGGAGCGCAGGAGGTCCAGACGGCGCCGGTGGCCGCGGTGGCGAGCAGTGCGACGACGGCCTGGGGGGTGTTGGGCAGGTAGCCGCTGACGCGATCGCCGGGCCGCACGCCCATCCGGCGCAGCTCGGCGGTGAGCGAGCCGACCTGGCGGCGCAGCTCGCGCCAGGTGACCGGCAGCGGCTCATGGGTCTCGTCGACGTGGACGAGTGCCGGGGTGTCGGCGCGGTCGGGGTCCTCGGCGGTGCGCAGCGCGTGCTCGGCGTAGTTGAGTGTGGCGCCGGGGAACCAACGGGCGCCGGGCATGGCGGGCTCGGCGAGCACGGTCTCGTACGGGGTGGCGAAGCGGACGTCGAACCACTCGGCCGTGGCGTGCCAGAAGCGCTCCAGCTCGTCGACCGACCAGCGGTGCAGCGCGGCGTAGCTCGCCACGGGGTCGCCAGGCACCGTCCGCGGCGCGCCGTACCGGTCGGCTGCCCACTCCTGGAAGCGGGTCACCTGCGCACCGGCGATGCGTTCGGCGACGGGCTGCCACAGAGGCTGCGGTGCGGCGGGGGTCGGTGCGGTGTTCGCTGGGGTCATGGCGCGGCTCCCGGGCTGTACGCGGCGTCTGCGTCGCTTGGTCTGCTGGTGGTGCGTCGCGTGGTGTGCGGCGCTGCGCGCACGCGCGGGGTGGGCGCGTATCGCGGCTGAGCAGGACGATGCCATGTGATCGACTCCCGCACCAGGGTGTCCCGGTGATGTCGCGGTGTGTGCCGGTGGGGGTTGCCACGTGGCCTGTGGTCGGCCCGACGGGTCCCCGGCCCGCGCGGGGGCGGATGCGCGGCGGCGACGCGCTGCACCGCGCTCCGGTGGGCTCTCGCGCGGCAGCCGACGCGGAGCGCGTGGCGTGGCTGTGACCATGGGTGAACGACAGTTGAACGCGCCTCGTACGCTCCGCCGCCGATGGCAGGGTGAGCAGTATGGATGCCCGGGGACTGGTGCGGTCGGTGAAGGTGGTCGGTACGGCGCAAGGGCTCCGCTCCGTGCGTTCGGCGTGGCGGCGCCGGCGGGCGGATGCCCTCGGGTTGCCCAGGCGGGGGCCGGAGCGGGCGCGCGTGCCGGGGCTCGCGGAGGGAGCGGATCCGCAGCCCGGGGGCGGAGAGGTCCGGTTCGCACGCTCCTCCCTGCGGGTGATCGTGACCACCGGCGGTGCCGTGTTCTGCGGCTGGGACGGCGCCGAGCCGGAGCCTTCCTACGCGCTGGTGCGCGGCTGTCCCGAGCCGGATGTGCGTGCGGAGCTGGAGCCCGACATGGACGGGGGCTGGCGAGTCGTCTCGGAGCGCGTGACGGTGGCGGTGTCCCGGCACGGGGCGGTGGAGGTCCGGACGCCGGGCGGGGTGGTGCTCCGGCGGGATCTGCCGCCGCGCTGGTGGGACCCGGTGGACGCGGCGGAGGGGGCCGGCTCGCGCTGGGTGCAACGTTCGGAGGTGGCGGCGGACGCGCGCTTCTTCGGCCTGGGGGGCCGCGCGGCGGGGCCCCGGCTGCGGGACGGCTCGTACCGCCTGTGGAACACCGATCCGGGTGGCGCCTTCGTACCCGGGGACGACCCGCTGTACTTGACCATGCCGGTGCTGACCGTCGTCGCCGACGGGGGCACCCACCTGGTCTTCCACGACAATCCGTGGGATGGGCGCATGCGGCTGCACGAGGGCGACGAGGGCGCGGGCTCCGGGCACGACCGCCCCGGGTCGTACGAACTGCGCATGGACGGCGGGCCGCTGCGCTCGTGGACCGTCGTCGGCACCCCGGCGCGCCTCCTGCGGAGCTGGACGACGCTCACCGGCGCGCCCGCGCTCCCCCCGCGCTGGGCGCTCGGTCACCACCACGCGCGCTGGGGTTTCGGCGACGAGCTGGAGGTGCGGCGGATCGCGAGGAGCTACCGGGAGCGGGGGCTGCCGCTGTCGGCACTGCATCTGGACATCGACCACTTCCGGGGCAACCGGGTGTTCACGGTGAACACCGAGGGCTTTCCCGACCTGCCCGCGCTCGCGGAGGAGTTGCGGGCCGACGGTGTGCGGTTGGTGTCGATCATCGATCCCGCGGTGAAGGCGGAGCCGGGCAATGCGGTGTACGACAGCGGGTCCGCGTGCGATGCCTTCGTACGGGACGCGCGGGGCCGGGAAGTGCGAGGGGTGGTGTGGCCGGGCGAGTCGGTGTTCCCCGATTTCACCGACCCTCAGGTGCGGAAGTGGTGGGGCGGGCTGTACGCGGAGCGGCTGGAGCAGGGCTTCTCCGGGGTGTGGCACGACATGAACGAACCGGTGTCCTTCGCCCCCTTCGGTGATCCGTCCCTCCCTCGTTCCGCCCGGCACGCCCTGGAGGGCCGGGGCGGCGACCACCGCGAGGCGCACAACGTCTACGGGCTGGCGATGGCCCGGGCCGGGTACGAGGGGCTGTGCGAACTGCGGCCGGAGGAACGGCCGTTCCTGTTCTCCCGCTCGGGCTGGGCGGGGATGCAGAGATACGGCGGCACCTGGTCGGGAGACGTGGCCACCGGGTGGCCTGGGCTGCGCGCGTCGCTGGCGCTGGTGCTGGGCATCGGGTTGTGCGGAGTGCCGTACTCGGGGCCTGACGTGGGCGGTTTCACCGGCTCGCCCTCACCGGAGCTGTATCTGCGCTGGTTTCAGCTGGGGGCGTGGCTGCCGCTGTTCCGCACACACTCGGCGTTCTTCGCGGGCCGGCGCGAGCCCTGGGAGTTCGGGCCAGAGGTGCTGGAGCACGCGCGCGTGGCGCTGCGCGAGCGGGAGCGGCTGCTGCCGTACTTCGTCACCCTGGCCCATCTGGCGCAGCGGACGGGGGCACCTTACGTACGGCCCTTGTGGTGGCATGCGCCGCAGGATCGGAGGCTGCGCGACTGCGAGGACGCCTTTCTGCTGGGTGACGCGCTGCTGGTCGCCCCGGTGCTGGAGCCCGGTACGACCCGGCGGGCGGTGCGTCTGCCGCCCGGGCGCTGGTACGACACGGCGACGGGACACGCGCACGACGGGCCGGGGCAGGTGCTGCTGGACGCGCCGCTGTCGCGGATTCCCGTGCTGGCGCGGGCGGGTTCGGTGCTGCCGGTCCAGGCGGCGGACGGCGGAGTCGAACTGGAGGTGTGGACGCCGGCGGCGGGGCGCGAGGGCAGCGGGCTGGTGGCCCCCGATGCCGGAGACGGCTGGGAACGTCCCCGGATCGAGAGGTTCACCTCCCGGATCGAGGACGGCCGTGTCCTCGTCGAGCGGACGGGCGGCGGAGATCTGCGGTACCCCGTACGCGTACGGGGACGGCCTGGCTGATCGGTGCCGGCAGGGTCCGGCGACCCAGGAGTCGGCCTCGGCGCCTGGTCTACGGCGGCCAGGGCGTGGACCCCGGAAGCCTGGTCAGGCGTCCGGGGTCCATGGGGCGCGTCCGCCCCCGTAGCGGGGCCCCCGTAGCGGGCGTCACGGCGCGGCGCCCGAGGCCAACCAGGCCGCGACGGCCTCGGCAATGGGCTGGCCCGTCTCCAGTTGGACGAAGCCGAACTGCCCTCCCTGGTTGCACTCGAGGAACCACCAGGTGCCGTCGCCGTCCTCGGCGAAGTCGAATGCGCCATACGCGAGTTGGCCGATGGACATGTAGCTGTGAACGGCCTTCGCGATCCGCGCGGGCACCTCGACCGGCACCCACGCGCCGCCATTGTCGGCGAACCGCCAGTCCACCTGGTCGGGGTCGGACGATGCCTTCCGCGCGGCGAACATCTCCTCACCGACACAGGTCAGCCGGATGTCCGCACGCTTGGGCACATGCTGCTGAAGGAGGGTCGGGCAGGCCATGACGCCTGCGAAGTCCGCATTCGGCTCGATACGGGTGGTGGGCAACGCCATCGGCGGGTCGCTGGGGTGTATTCCGGAGACCGGCTTCACCACCAGGTCCCGGTACCGGGCGGCGAACTCGCCTGCTATCTGGGGAAAGGTGGTGATCAGCGTGGGGGGCACGGCGAAGCCGCTGCGCTGGGCGACGTTCAGCTGCCACGGTTTGTTGCGGGCCGGCGCGGCCGCGACGGGGTGATTCATCCAGCGGGCACCCGTGCAGTAGAGGGTTCCGTACAGGGCCTGTTCGGACTCGGCCGTGAGCCATTCGGACGGCGGGTCTGCGTGCGCCGCCGGCCGTCCGGGTCTGCGGACCCATATGGAACGCAGCCCGCTCATGGTCACGACACGGCCACCGACGGACAGGTGTCCGCCGAAGTCGCCCTGCACGTACTCGGCGGACAAGGCCACCCTGCCGGGGAGGTCGGCGGGATCCAGACGTACGACCGGGACACCCTCGTCGTGCAGCACGGACACCACCATGTCCGCCGTCACATCCTCGGGGCAGGTGAGTATGAGCACCGTCATGAGCACCGTCAGTCGTCGAAGTGCGTCTTGGAACCGGCAGTGGAGGTGGTGGTGCCGATTGCCAGTAACAACTCGCGATCGCTGATGGCCGGGCGCCCGTCGGGCAGGACGTTCCACTGCCGTGTCGCGTCATAGGCGTACGGCATCGTGACGGGCGGATGCGCAGCCGGACGGCCGTAGTTCAGTGCAAAGGGTCGCATGACCTCTCCTCTTGCTGCCGGGGAGGGGGCGACAGCCTCTGCTCATGTCCCTCCTCTCATGCACGCCCGGTGCTGTGTCGACTCGGCGGCCGACAGCTTCTGCCCGAAGGCGACCTCGCGCACATGCCCATACGTGCTGGTAGACGGATGGATTCAGTACTCTGCAGTTGTCAGGGCACCTGGGGAGGTCACTCGTCCCCTTAGAGGAGCGAGCGATCGAATCGGTTCCTCTGCCGCCGGCCCCGGTGTTGGAGCCGGACCGTGGTGTGCGTCACACCTGGGTCCGGTGAGCTGGGTGGTCCCCAACAGGGAGGCGTCCAGCGGTAACTGGCTGCAGCGGGTGTGGAACCGATGGCTGCGGGGCCTGACCGAGGCTGCCATTCACCCTCACTTTCCGCCCGGCTTCCGCCCGGCTTCCGCCCGCGGCGTCCGGCTGGTAGATGAGGGGGATGCCACGACGACTGACTGCCGCGCTCCGTACCGTCGCTCTGACCGCCGCCGCGCTCGTCGCCGTCACCGCGGCTCCTCCGGAGGCACTGGCGAAGCCGGAGCCCACGGCGCCCAAGGAATTCGTCTCGCTGCGCGAGATCGACCCGACGATCCTCCACGAGATCCGCTACATCACGCCGCACAACTTCGTCGGGGAGCCCATAGACGGATACCGCCAGCCCTTGTGCATCCTGACCGCCCCGGCGGCCAAGGCCCTGCACAGGGCGCAGCGGCAGCTGTTGCGCAAGGGCTACTCGCTCAAGGTGTACGACTGCTACCGGCCCCAGCGGGCGGTGGATCACTTCGTCGCCTGGGCGAAGGACCTGGACGACCAGGCGATGAAGGGCGAGTTCTATCCGCGGGTCGACAAGTCACGGCTGTTCGAGGACGGTTACATCGCCGAGAAGTCCGGGCACAGCCGCGGCAGCACGGTGGATCTGACGGTGGTGAAGCTCCCGGCCCGCCCCACTCGCCCGTACGAGCCGGGGGAGCGACTGGTTCCCTGCTACGCGCCGCAGAAGGAGCGCTTCCCCGACAACTCCGTCGACATGGGAACGGGTTTCGATTGTTTCGACACCCTATCCCACACCCTGGATCCACGCATTCAGGGCGAGCAGCGCGCGAACCGACTTCTGCTGAAGAACACCCTGGAGGACATGGGATTCGTCAACCTCCCCGAGGAGTGGTGGCACTTCACGCACAAGCCGGAGCTCTTCCCCGATACGTACTTCGACTTCCCCGTCCACCGAAGGTCGCTGACACACCATCGATGAGAGCGTCGCAGTTCGCGATGCCGCTGCCTGGGGGCTAGTCCGGCCAACGTCGCACAACCTTGCTGATCAGATCGTGGATCAGACAATCCCCCGGCGAGCGGTTCTCTTTGAGCCGGTAAAGGTCGGCGGGGCCGAACCAGTCGTAGGTGGAATGCTTGGACCACTCCTCCGGTGGCGCCAGCCAGTCTCTTCCTCGACCTCGCGGGATCACCGCGCCGACGGTCCAGACCTCGCCTGCCATGGGCACTGGTATCTCGACGTCTTCGTCCACCCTGACCGGCTGGTTGTCCGCTGGCTTGATCAGCTTGTGGAAGCAGGGCGGACTCAGTCCGGTGAACGGGGCTATCCAGGACGGCTCCGACGCCGTGATCACACCAGCCATGGCAAGATCGTCTCTCCCACACTGTCTCGTCTCACAGAGCATCGGGTGCCGCCTCTGACCAGCAGCACGCCACTGAGGTGACGGACAGTGATGATCCGGACGAGGCGCCGGAAAGTATGCTGTGCGGCCACGGGCCGGGGGCTTTGGGCGAGCACAGGCGGGGAACATGAACATGATCAAGGTCAACGCGGTACTCGCCGTGTTCGTGCTCCTGTTCGCCGCCGTCGTGGCCTTCTGCGCCGCGAGCGACTCCGATGTGACCTGGAGGTACGACAAGGTCTTCAAAGACAAGGGCCTGGGCCAGCTGTCCGGCATGATTGCGACCGCTGGCGACGACATCTGGGTGGTGGGCAACGCCACCCGCACCGTCAGCTACGCCGGGGACGAGTCGGCCGACGACGGCTTCCTCCTGCACTACGACGGCACCCGCTGGCAGCGCCGTCCCATGCCGACGGCGTTCGGCGACAGCGTCTACGAGGCGCGCTTCGACGCTGTGGACTCCGGCGGATTCCTGCTGACGGCGAGCCTGGAGGATCTGAAGGCGCCGCGGATGGCTCGCTGGGACGGCATGCGCTGGACGGCGCTGCCCAAGCTCCCCGACGGCCACCAGGCCGCCGATGTAAAGGCCTTCGCCGCGGACGACATCTGGGTCGTCGACGGCCAGACTGGGGCGTACCACTGGGACGGCACCCGCTGGACTGCTATGGACCTGCCCGTCACCGTCAGCGCACTCGACGGCGTCGCGTCGGACGACCTGTGGGCGGTCGGATACCGCAACACGAACGACGTGGACACCGGCCGGGAGGGGGAGTTCACCCAGCCCGCCGCCGTGCACTGGGACGGCCGCGCCTGGAAGCTCGTGCGGACGCCGGAATACCACTTCCCAGCCCCGGCGCCATCCGAACCCGGCGCCTCCCTCACCGAGGTCGTCGCGCTGGCAAAGGACGACGTACGTGTCTACGGCGAGCACACCTTCAACCACGGCGAGGAAGACAACGAGCCCGCCGACGAGGACATCCGGCTGCGCTGGAACGGCACCCGCTGGACCAAGCTGCCGAACGCGAAGGGAGCGTGTGCCGACCGCGGCCACGCGGTGCGCGACGGTGAGCACGGGCTGCTCCTCAGCGGCAGCCGGTACCTCACCGCGGACGGCGACTGCGTCAAGATCTCGCACCCACGGCTGCCGAGCACCGACGGGATCAAGTCCAGCTCACAGCAGTCGCTCTGGCTGAACGCCATCGAGCCGATTCCAGGCACCGACAAAATCCTCGGCGTCGGCCACGTCCAGGTCAATCAGGCCGGCAATCCTACGGGCAGATCGGTGATCGTCAGCCTGAAGCGCTGAAGGTCGCCCGCCTGGGCCTTCTCCTCAGCCGTGACAGGCCAGGCGACCTGCTGCCCGACCAGCCGCCTGGTGGCCACCGGCTCGCGGTCCACTGCCAGTCCGCCACCGTCGACACCGCGACCCCGATCGCGTCGGCGAACATCGTCAGCGATTCCTCCACCGTGCAGAGGTCATCGACGCCGTCAGGGCACGGGGCCGTTACGGGACAGCCCTGAGGGTCCGCGTCAACCCGGGAGGTTCTCCAGGACGTCGGCGGCCAGTCGGTCCGCCTCTTCGAGTACACCACTGAGGTCGTCTGGGGCGGTGTCCAGTGCGCGGAACAGAGCGTGGGCGCGGGCGGAGAAGTCCGTCGGCGCGAGCAGGAGATGTCCCGCGGACTGCACGGATCCTTTCTCGTTGATGAGCCAGCACCCGGCTGCGGCGTGCAGGGCCTGGACGAGGAGTCCGACTGCGCGGAACAGGCAGCCCGCGACGTAGCACGAGTCGCCGTGGGTCGCACCTTTCCGGGCTACGGACAAGGTGAACGGCACTTCCCACCGGGCATTGGCGACCAGCGACTCGCGCAGTGGCTGCGGAAAGCTGCGGGTCTGTTCCTGCAGAGCGGTCAGTTCACCGTCGCGATCTACGAGAATGCGCCCGAGGGACACCTCTCCCACATAGGCGTGCGAGTACACCCCCAGCGGATGGCCCGCCTGGGTGCCTACTTCGAAATGCCCTGCCTGGCACTCCTGCCAGATGCGATGCACGCGGTCCAGGTCGCGGTAGATCCAGTCGATGTGCAGGCCGTCCACAGTGAGCCAGGCACCGCCGTCGACCCAAGGGCCCCAGCCGCCCGGCTCGGTCACCTCGACCGTGCCCCCGGTCAACTCGCCTGCGAGCAGGCGCAGAGCAGCGGTGTCCAAAGGCTGACGGTAGTAGAGGCCCAGGTCGTAGTCGGAGTCAGGACGGTGCGTTCCGCGCGCCCGACTGCCACCGAGGCACACACCTACGACGCCACCGGCCTCAGCCAGCCTGTTCGCGATCTCCACCACCATGTGATCCACAGTGCAGAGTCTGCCGCAGCAGCGCGCCGGCGCAGGGAGGCAGGACCACTCGTACGGCTCCGCCGCGCTTTGCCCGCCGTCTTCCTGTCGGCGATGAGAACTCAGCTGCTCGGTCGGATATTCGCGTTCAGATGGAAGAAGTTGGTGGGGTCGTAGGTGTTCTTGAGGGTCACCAGGCGTTCGTAGTTGTCTCCGTAGGCGGCCCGTACCCGGTCCTCGCCCTCTTCGCCCAAGTTGTTGACGTACTCCGCTCCGAGGGAGAACGGGCTCACCATGCCCCACCACTGCCGAACCCAGTTCCGGTGCGCGTCCCATTCCCCGGGGTCCGACCATATCGACGCGGCGAAGTTGTCGTACTGCGCGTTCCGGTGGCGGAAGGCCGTCGCGGCTCGGGGGACGCGGCTCACGGCACCGCCGTACTGCTGGAAGACGATGAGGGAGCGCGGTGAGGGAACCTCGGCGAAGTGGCTCACGGTGGCCTCGATCGCGTCGTCGGCGATCTCCTCCAGGAAGTGTGACTTCCAGTAGTAGCGAAGGCCGATGGGGAAGAAGGCGTCTGCAGCGGACTGCAGTTCGGTGTACGCAACGGGTCCGATCTGGTCGAGGAGGGGCGGGCCGAATCGTCGGAGCGGTTCCAGCGCGCGCTCGCCCTGCTCCATCGGTCCGGCGTAGCAGACCGAGAGCGCGAGCACCCGGTCACCGTCGGGCGAGGTCAGGAAGATGGCGTCGGCAGACAGCTCGTCCGGGGCCGATCGGGCGTACTCGTCATAGAACCGCAGCGCCGCCCTGGCCCTCTCCAGGGGGTGGACAACCACACCTCCCAGAACCCTCGGGCCCACGGGGTGGAGCTGAAACTCGAAGGAGGTCACGACCCCGAAGTTGGCGCCTGCGCCCCGCATACCCCAGAAGAGGTCGGAGTTCTCGGTGGCGTCGGTTCTCACTACCTGAGCATCGGCGGTAACGATCTCGGCGGACAGAAGGTTGTCGCAGGCGAGGCCGTACGTCCGGGCCAGTCGGCCCCCTCCGCCGCCGAGCGTGAGTCCGGCGACTCCTGTATGGGTCACCACACCCGACGTCGTCGCGAGCCCTGACCGTTGCGCGGCCCTGTCGAATTCCCCGAGCGTCGCGCCTCCTTCCACCCGGGCCGTCCGGCCCGACGGGTCGACTGCGACGCTTCTCATCCGCGACAGGTCGATCATCAGGCCGCCCCTGCACACCGCCTTGCCCGCGATGTTGTGGCCACCGCCGCGTACGGAGACCAGCAGGTCGCGTTCGCGGCCGAAGGCGACCGTCCGGGCGACATCGGCCGTCCCGGCGCAGCGGGCGATCAGCGCAGGCCGGTGGTCGATCAGACCATTCCAGACTCTGCGAGTCTCGTCGTACGTTCCGTCTCCGGGACGAAGCAGCTCGCCGGTGAGGCTCGCCGCCACTTTCCGAGCAGCCGACTCCTCGAGGGCAGTCGGTCCGCCCGTCCTCGTCCTCACCTCGAACGACGGCATGACGACCTCCTTCAGTCGCGCAGTCCGGCAACCCGGTGAACCGTCCATGACTCCAGCTTCCGGCGACCGACGGCAGGATGCACGGGGCCCCTCTCGAACTGGAGGCACCCGCCGATTCACCCGACGCAAAGCGGCTGGTCGGACGGTTCTGATCACGAGATCCTCCACCCAGTGACCAGCAGCTGCACCTCGGTGACCTGCGGTGGCCTCGGGGGTCAGGGCCACCCTCGCGGTCCCGCCCGTGCCGGGTCGTCGCCGCCCCGCCCGGGCGCTGACAGCGCCCGCCGACCGCACTACGGTGCGGGAATGACACAGCAGACCTTCGCGTCATACGAGGAGTTCTGGCCGTACTACGTGGCCATGCACTCCAAGGCCGCCACCCGCTGGATCCATCTGGCCGGCACGCTCACCGGCCTCGCACTGAGCGCCTACGGCCTGGTGAGCGGGCGTAAGCGCTACCTCGCCGGGCTTCCGGTCGTCGGCTACGGCACCGCCTGGCCCGCCCATTTCTTCATCGAGAAGAACAACCCGGCGACCTTCGGACATCCCGCCTGGTCGTTGCGCGGGGACGCGCAGATGATCCGGATGATGCTCGCCGGCCGCGACCACGAGCTCGCGGAGATCGCCGCCAAGTGGCTCGCCGAGAACGGCTGACCGTGGCAGACTTCTGACGTTCCGTCAGATTCGGAGAAGCCAGGGAGGGGCCGTGGCACGCACGCGTACGCCCGTGGTGGCCGGCTGGTTCCGCGGAGGGCACGGGGAAGGCACGCGGGAAGGCACGGGAAAGGGCCGGGGCGAAGGCTCCGACGACGCGGAGGGCTTCCGGCTCCTGGGCACCCGCTGCACCGCCTGCGCCTCGGTCTTCTTCCCCCGCGAGGACCACTTCTGCCGCAACCCCGCATGCGCGGGCACCGAGCTGGTGGAGGTGCCGCTCTCCCGGCGCGGCCGGGTGTGGTCCTACACCGACGGGCGCTACCGGCCCCCGCCGCCGTACGTCTCCGATCCGGCGCGCGCCTGGGAGCCGTACACGCTGGTGGCGGTCGAGCTGGAAGCCGAGCGCATGGTGGTTCTCGGGCAGGCCGCGCCCGGGGTGACCGTGGCCGATCTGGCGGTCGGCATGGAGGTCGAGGTGATCCCGGGCGTCCTCTGCGAGGACGACGAGCACATCTGGACGACGTGGCACTGGCGGCCCGTCCCGGCGGGCGCCCCGGGGACGGCGGGCGAGGAGGGTCCGTCATGACCCGGGACGTGGCGGTACTGGGCGCCGGGATGCACCCCTGGGGCAAATGGGGGCGCAGCTTCGTCGAGTACGGCACCGTGGCCGCACGCGCGGCGCTCGCCGACGCGGGCCTCGACTGGCGGGACGTCCCCTCCGTGGTCGGCGCGGACACCGTACGCGGCGGCTACCCCGGTTACGTCGCCGGCGCGACGTTCGCCCAGGCCCTCGGATGGCAGGGCGCCCGGGTCACGAGCGTGTACGCGGCCTGCGCTTCGGGCGCCCAGGCGATCGACACCGCCCGGGCCCAGATCCTCGCCGGGATGACGGACGTCGTGCTGGTGGTCGGCGCGGACGCGGCGCCGAAGGGCTTCTTCGCGCCGGCGGGCGGAGACCGGCCCGACGACCCGGACTGGCTGCGGTTCCGCATCCTGGGAGCCACCAACCCGGCGTACTTCGCGCTCTACGCCCGCCGCCGCATGGCGCTGCACGGCGACACAGCCGAGGACTTCGCCCACGTCAAGGTGAAGAACGCGGCCGCCGGGGCGCTCAACCCCAACGCCCGTTACCGCACCGCAGTCGGCGCCGAGGAGGTGGCCGCGTCGGCCGTGGTCGCCGATCCCCTGCGGCTGCTCGACATCTGTGCGACGTCCGACGGGGCGGCGGCCCTCGTCCTGAGCAGCCTGGACTACGCCCGGCGGCACGGGGCCACGGATCCGGTGCGCATCCGGGCCGTGTCGACGGTCACTCCGCGCTACCCGAGGACCGTCCCGGATCTGCCGGACATCGCCACCGACTCGGCCGCCGCCGTGGAGCCCGCACCGGAGACCTTCCGGGCCTCGATCGCCCGAACCGCCTACGAGGAAGCGGGTATCGGACCCGAGGATCTGTCCCTCGCCGAGGTCTACGACCTGTCCACGGCGCTGGAGCTGGAGTGGTACGAGGACCTGGGGCTATGCGCGGCGGGAGAGGGGGCGAAGCTGCTGCGCGAGGGAGTGACGGCGCTCGGCGGCCGGCTTCCGGTCAACCCCAGCGGCGGCCTGGCGTCCTTCGGCGAGGCAGTCCCCGCCCAGGCCATCGCCCAGGTCTGCGAACTGACCTGGCAGCTGCGCGGCCAGGCGGGCGACCGCCAGGTGCCGGGCGCGCGGGTGGGGATCACGGCGAATCAGGGCCTGTTCGGCCACGGCTCGTCGGTGATCGCGGTCCGCTGAGGACCCGTCGTGATCTACGCTCCGGAATGGCTCGTGAACTCTGCGTGAATCACGCATCGTCACCTGGGCGTTGGGTCATGATGCTGCCGTGCCCTCCTGGACGGACCATCTCCGCTTCGCCTTCCAGCCGGTCGTGAACCTCACGACCGGGTCGGTGGCGGCGCTGGAGATACTCGCCCGCCCGGAGCAGGGAGACGTACTCGCCCAGGCCCGGCGCAACTCCGGCCTCGACGGGGAGCTGGCGGCGCTCGCCGTCCAGTCGGCGGCCCGGCGGGAGACGCTGCTGCCGCTGCACGTCAACGTGTTCGCGGGGACGCCCGCCGACCTGGGCGGCCTGGCATCCCTGGGCAAGGCCGTCAGGGGGGCCGGGCGGCTGCCGTGGGAGGTGACCGTCGACCTCGGCGCCCCCTTCACCCATGTCCCGCAGCGCGCCCTGCTGTCGGCGGTGGCGCGGCTGCGCGAGGACGGCTTCCGGATCTGTGCCGACGGGGTCGGGGACGGAGACGTGCCGCTGCGGCTGCTCGCGGACCTGACGCCCGACCTGGTCAAGGTCGACCCGTCGGTGGTGGCGCGGCTCCCAGAGGACCGGGCGTACCGGGCGGTGGTTTCCGGACTGCGCCGGTTCTGCGACGAGTCGGGCGGTCAGCTGTGCGTCGAAGGCGTGGAGACCGAGCTGCAGTGCGCGGTGGCGCGGGAGATGGGCGCGCAGCTGGCACAGGGCGACCTCTTCGCACCGGCCGCGCGCCGGCCCATCGCCGATGTCTACCGTCCGGCACCGCCCCCGCTCGCGCCTGCCGGCCCATCATCCCCTCCCGGCCCGCTGGTGCTGGAGTTCGTCCAGCCTGCCGCCCTGCTGCCCGCGACCGCCTCCGCGGAAGACGTACGGGCGCTGCTCACCGGGTCTCCCGGGGTGTCCGGCGTCGTGCTGGTGGACACCGCCGGCGTGCCGGTGGGCGCCGTGAACCGGAACCGCTTCCTGCTGTCGCTCTCCGGGCGATACGGCCACGCGCTGTACGCGGACCGCCCCGCGGCGCGCCTGGCCGACCTGCCCCGCACGGTCGGCACACACGCGACGGCGTGGGAGGTGCTGGACGTGGTGGCGGCCGACGAACGGAGCCGCACAGGAGACGATGTGACGGTCGTCGACGCACAGGGCCGGTGCGTCGGAGTGGTCCACCTGGCCGACATGGTGCGGGCGCTCGCCGAGACCCGGGTGGAGGAAGCGGTCCGGCTCAATCCGCTGACCCGGCTGCCCGGCTCGGACACGATCAACTCCGAAGTGGACCGGCGCATCGGGTGCGGTTGCGCATTCACCCTGAGCTGGCTGGACGTGGACGGCTTCAAACAGGTCAACGACGGGGCCGGGTTCGCGGCGGGGGACGAGCTGATCCGGTCCGTGGGCCGTACGCTCGCCGAGGCCGTTGACGACCGGCCCAGCGCCCGGGTCGGGCACATCGGCGGTGACGACTTCCTGCTGCTGACCGATCCGGCGGCGCTGGAGCCGTTGGCCGCCGCCGTACTGGACACCCCGTGGTCGGCGGGCGGCATGCCGGTGACCCTGTCGCTCGCCACCGTGGTGTGCGCGCCGGGGGCCGTGACCGACCACCAGCAGGCCGCGGCCTGCCTGGCCCCGCTGAAGAAGGCAGCCAAGGCGCTGCGCGGGGCCAGCTGGGTGCTCGGCCGACCGGGCTCCGCACGGCAGGAGGTGCGCCGCGGAACCGTGGTGCGGGTGCCCTTCCCCCAAGGCCCCACGGCTGCCGGCCGGGGTGTTCCCGCCGCCGGTTAGTCGGTTGCTGTCAGCAACCTTGACGCTCCCTCAGCACAGGTGAAAACTGCCGGTGTCAGTTGGCATCGCCGCACGTCGGCCACGGAGTGTCCGGGCCGTCGGCCATTCCCCCTGGGCGATTCCGCTGTGTTGGCACGCTCGTCGTGGATGCCGGGCGAGGCTCGGGGCACGCTCCCCCGCCCGCCGCGCTCCGCGGGCACGGGAAGACGCACTCTGCACTGAGGACCGGGGCGAGTGCCCCGGACGAGGGCCTAGGAGCCGCCATGGAATTCTCGAATGGGAACATCTTCATCGGTGAGGTCATCGGCACCGCGATCCTGATCCTCTTCGGCGCCGGCGTCTGCGCCGCCGTCACACTCAACAAGTCGAAGGCCAGAGCCTCGGGGTGGGTCGTCATAGCCTTCGGCTGGGGCTTCGGCGTGCTGGCCGGGGCGTACACGGCCGGACCACTGTCGGGCGGGCACATCAATCCGGCCGTGACCGTCGCGATCGCCGTCGACACCGGCGAGTGGGGCAAGGTGCCGCTCTACATCCTCGGCCAGATGATCGGCGCCGCGCTGGGCGCCGTACTCGCCTGGCTCGTCTACTACGCGCAGTTCGGCGTCAACGACCAGCCCACGCTGGGGATCTTCTCGACCATTCCCGAGATCCGGAACCCGGTGGCCAACCTGGTCACCGAGGTCATCGCGACCATGGGTCTGGTGCTGCCCGTGCTGGCCTTCGGTCTCACCAAGGGGCTCGGCCAGTCCGGCACGCAGACGCTGATCGTGGCCTTCCTCGTCGTGGGCATCGGCCTCTCGCTCGGCGGGCCCACCGGCTACGCCATCAACCCGGCGCGCGACCTGGGGCCGAGAATCGTCCACGCCCTGCTGCCCATCCCCCGCAAGGGGACGTCCGACTGGGGATACTCCTGGGTGCCCGTGGCGGGCCCGCTGATCGGAGCGGTGCTGTCCGGCCTGATCTTCAACGCAGCTTTCTGAAGCCTTCTGAGTCAGGAGAGGTACATGACGGACAAGTTCGTCGCCGCAATCGACCAGGGCACCACATCCAGTCGCTGCATCATCTTCAATCAGGACGGTGCGACCGTCGCCGTCGACCAGCGCGAACACCGCCAGATATTCCCGAGGCCGGGCTGGGTGGAGCACGACGCGACCGAGATCTGGTCCAAGGTCCAGGCCGTGGTGGCGGGTGCGATCGCCAAAGCGGGGCTGCGCGCCGACCAGCTCAGTGCGCTGGGCATCACCAACCAGCGTGAGACCACGGTGCTGTGGGACCGGCAGACCGGCAAGCCGGTGCACAACGCCATCGTCTGGCAGGACACCCGGACCTCGACGCTGTGCAACGAGCTCGGCGGCTCCGACGGGCAGGACCGGTTCCGGGAGGCGACCGGACTGCCGCTCGCCAGCTACTTCTCCGGCCCCAAGGCCGCCTGGCTGCTGGACAACGTGCCCGGCCTGCGACAGCGCGCCGAGAACGGCGAGATAGCCTTCGGCACCATCGACTCCTGGCTCATCTGGAATCTCACCGGCGGCACGGACGGCGGCAAGCACGTCACCGACGTCACCAACGCGGGCCGCACGATGCTGATGAACCTCGAGACGCTGCAATGGGATCCGGCCATTCTCCAGGCGATGAACGTGCCCGAGGCGATCCTGCCGGAGATCCGCAGCTCGGCGGAGGTGTACGGCGACGCCGTCGGACAGCTGGCCGGGGTACCCGTGGCGTCCGCCCTCGGCGACCAGCAGGCGGCCGTCTTCGGCCAGACCTGCTATGGCGTCGGCGAGGCCAAGAACACCTACGGAACCGGCAGCTTCCTGCTGCTCAACACCGGCAACCGGCCGGTGCCCTCGAAGAGCGGGCTGCTGACGACGATGGGCTACCAGCTCGGCGGTGAACAGCCCGTCTACTGTCTCGAGGGCGCGATCGCGATCACCGGGGCGCTCGTCCAGTGGTTCCGCGACCAGCTCGGCATCATCCAGTCCGCCGGCGAGATCGAGGCCCTGGCGGCGAGTGTGGACGACAACGGCGGGGCGTACATCGTGCCCGCGTTCTCGGGCCTCTTCGCCCCGTACTGGCGCTCCGACGCACGAGGCGTGGTCACGGGCCTGACCCGGTACGTGACCAAGGCGCACCTGGCACGGGCGGTACTGGAGGCGACCAGCTGGCAGACGCGCGAGGTGGTGGACGCGATGTACCAGGATTCCGGCGTGCCGATCACCTCGCTGAAGGTCGACGGCGGCATGACCACGAACGAGCTGCTGATGCAGCACCAGGCGGACGTCCTGGACGTGCCGGTGATCCGCCCGGTGGTGTCCGAGACGACCTGCCTGGGCGCGGCATACGCGGCCGGCCTCGCCACCGGTGTGTGGCAGGACCTCGACGAGCTGCGCGCGCACTGGAAGCGCGACCAGGAGTGGACACCACAGATGGACGCGCAGGCGCGCGACCGCGAGTACCGCAACTGGCGCAAGGCGGTGGAGTGCAGCTTCGGCTGGCTCGACGAGGGCCAGGCGTAGGACTTCCCGGCGCCGCCTCTGAGGGCGCCTGAAGACCGGCGAGCACTCCCCCAGAGAGCCCTCCAGAGCCGCACCCGCCGCGGCCCGTACTTCGGACGGCGGAGTACGGGCCGCCTGCGCGCCGGAAGCCGGAAGGGTGTCCGCGCGCGCCCTCGGGTCCTGCGCCGCCCCGGCGCGCCCTGGGTCCGACGACCCGGCCTGCTCCTTAGATGGTCGCGGGCTGCCGTCGCCCGCCGCCGGTCTCCATTGCGTGCTCGACGACGGAGATCAGCACCTCCTTGGCGGACTCCCGGGCCCGTGCGTCGCACATCACCACCGGTACCCCGGAGTCAAGGTCCAGCGCCTCGCGGATCGCCTCGGCCGGATAGCGGTCGGCCCCGTCGAACTGGTTGACCGCGACGGTGAACGGGAGTCCGCGCTGCTCGAAGTAGTCCACGGCGGCGAAGCAGTCGCCGAGCCTACGGGTGTCGGCGAGCACGACGGCACCGAGCGCGCCCCGGGCCAGTTCGTCCCAGAGGAACCAGAAGCGGTCCTGTCCGGGCGTACCGAAGAGGTACAGCACCAGGTCCTGGCGGAGCGAGATCCGTCCGAAGTCCATGGCGACCGTGGTGGTGCGCTTGCTCTCGACTCCGTCGAGCGAGTCGGTGGGCCGGCCCGCCTCGGTGAGCAACTCTTCGGTACGCAGCGGCCTGATCTCGCTCACGGCGCCGACGAGCGTGGTCTTGCCGACCCCGAAGCCGCCCGCCACAAGGATCTTCAGTGACACCGGTTCGACCGGATCCCTACGGCGTCGGTCAGAGCGCCCGATGACCATGAGCCATTCCTTCCGATTCGCCGGATATGCAGGTCAGACGCATCCTCGATGCCAATCTCGGCAACGTGGGGTAGCAGTCAGGCACAGTACAACGTGTCGGGCCCGACGACTCCCCACCCGTCTCCTTCGGTCATCTCGCCCCTCGCGCGTCGATCCGGCTCGCGGCCCGTACCAGCGGGGTTTCTGCGCGCCGACCGCCGCCGGGTGGTGCGAACATGACCGTATGGACTGGGAAGAGGTTGCCGATCGGCTGTACGGGCTGCCGCCGGACGACTTCACCTCCGCGCGCGACGAGGCCGCGAGGAGCGCCCCCCGGGGACAGGCGGCGAAGATCCGTGCACTGCGGCGTCCGACGTTGGCCGCCTGGGCGGTCAACCTGCTCGTCCGCCGGGACCGGGACGAGATCGATGCGCTGCTCGCCCTGGGTGAGCAGCTGCGCCGCGCACACCGCGAACTGGACGGCGGGCAGCTGCGCGAGTTGTCCCACCAGCAGCACCGACTGGTGACCGCTCTCTCCCGGCGGGCCCAGCGGCTCGCCTCCGAGGCGGGCCGTCCGGTGGGCGAGGGCGTCCTGCGCGAGGTCGAAGCCACGGTGCATGCCGTACTCGCCGACCCCGATGCGGCCGACCAGCTGGCGACCGGGCGTCTGACCAAAGCCCTGGAGCCGCCTGCCGCGTTCGGTCCTCCGGTCACCGCCACCGTGCGCCGGCTGCGGCCCCGTACCGCGCCCTCGGGCCGTCCGGCCACCTCCGGGCGGTCCGGGCGGACCCGGCCGGAGGTGCGGGGACGTCCCGGGACGGTGACGCAGCTGTCCGAACGTGCCGAGGAGCAGGCGCGGGCGACGCGTGAGCTGCACGAGCAGCTGGACCGGGCCCGGAGTCTGGCCGAGGAGCTCGAGCGCACCGCCCGCGCGAGCGACCGGGAGTCCGAGACGGCCGAGCAAGAGCTCACCGACGCCGAGGAGCGCCGGCAGCGGGCCGAGACGCGGGTGCAGGAACTGGAGTCGGAGCTACGGCAGGCCCGGCAGGATTCGGCCGACGCGAAGCGGGCGGAGCGCCGCGCTCGGAGCTCGGCCCGGAAGGCCGGAGACGTGGCGGCGGACGATCGCGACCGCGCCTCGGAGGCGGCCGAGCAGGTGGAGCAGCTGCTGTCCCAGGCCGCCTCGCGCGGCGGCCGCAGGCGCAGGCGGTGAGTGTCGGCGACGGTCCGCCGATCCGGTCAGAGCGCCCGCAGCCCGGTGATCACTTCCCGTAGCACCCCCTCGTCGGGAAGCTCCGCCGGCGGCACGGGCGGTGCGACGCGGACCAGCTCCTCGTCGATGAGATCTCCGATGAGCACCCGGACGACCCCGACCGGGAGGTCGAGTTCACCGGCGAGCTCGGCCACCGACTGGGGTTCCTCCCGGCACAGATCCAGGATCTCCACGTGCTCCGGGGTCAGGCTGTGGTCGGCGGCGGCGAAACCGTCCGGAGAGTCCGCGCTGGTCTGGGCGACCACGACGGCGATCAGATCGAGCCGGTGCTCGGCCACGGCGCGCGTCCGCCCGCGCGTCATGGCGTAGGGCCGTACGACCGGTCCGGCTTCGTCGTCGAACCAGCGTGCCGTGCCCTCGCCGTCCCCGGGGTCCCCGGAGTGCAGGTGGCCCCCCGTCTCGGACATGACGTCTCGTCACCCCCCGGCGGCCGGGCCGGACCTGGGCGCGATACCCAGGTGGACTCCCACGCGCTTGACCATCAGCGTCATCTCGTACGCCACCTGGCCGATGTCCGAGTCGGCGTCGGCGAGCACCGCGAGGCAGCTGCCGTCGCCCGCGGCGGTGACGAACAGGAAGGCCTCGTCGAGTTCGACGACGGTCTGCCGAACCCGGCCGGCGTCGAAGTGGCGGCCGACGCCCTTGGCGAGGCTGTGGAATCCGGAGGCGACGGCGGCGAGGTGCTCGCCGTCCTCGCGGGTGAGCTCTTTCGACGTGCCTCTGGCCAGGCCGTCGCCGGACAGCACCAGCGCCTTGCGGATGCTGCCCACGCGCTCCACCAGCTCGTCGAGGAGCCAGTTGAGCTCCCCCGCCGGCCGCGTCGAAGCGTTGCCTGCCGTGGCGTCCAGTGCGGTCATCGAACGTTCCCCTCCGTCATTCCTGGTGCTGTCTTCCCACCGCGGACCCGGAAGAACCGGACGATCCGGTGGATGGGGAGGACCGGGTGTCCTCGCCGGTGTGTTCCCGCCCAAGCTGCCAGCCACGCTGCAGGGACGCCATACGAGACCGTACCTCGGCGGGATCACGCTCGGGTTCGTCGCCCCCGGACTCCGGGACCGGCTCCAGCCGGAACCCGGGATCGGACTTGAGCTGCGGAGCGAGATTGGCCTGCCGGACCCGGCGCGGCAGTCCCGACGAGGACAGACCGGCGCCGGTCTCCGCGGACCCGGTGCGCTCCCTCGTCTCGCCGGCCCGGGAGACGCCGCGGGGGCCCCGGTTCTCGACCGGCCTGCCGTGATCGGAGACCAGGACGGGCGAGCCGCGGCGGGGCAGCGGATCCTGCCGCGCCGACTGCCCCTGCCGTGGCCGCGGGTCCTGGCCCTGCGCCTGATCCGGCTCGCGCGCCGCCGCGCGCCGCGACAAGCGCTCGCTCGCGCGGAAGACGCGGCCCTCGTCGTCGTCCTGCAGGGCGGAGAGCGGCGGTTCGAGCTCCACGGGGCCGTCGAGTACGGGAGCCGGCTGAGGGACTCCCGCGAGGGGCACCGGGGTTTGCGCGAGCGCCGCGAACCTGTCGTCGGGCTGCTCGTACTCCCCGCTCCCGGTCTCCTCCGTGCTCTCCGGTTCGCCGTCCACGGCGCCCTGGCCGGCGGAGTCGACCAGCAGGCCGGCGGGAATGAAGACGACCGCGGTGGTGCCGCCGTACGGGGAGGTCTGCAGGGAGACGCGGACGCCGTGGCGCCTGGCGAGCCGGCTGACGACGAACAGGCCGAGCCGGTCGGTGTCGGAGAGCTCGAACTCGGGGGTCTCGGCGAGCCGCAGGTTGGCGTCCAGCAGCCCGTCGGCCGTCATGCCGAGACCTCGGTCGTGGATCTCGAGTGTGAAGCCGTTGGCCACATGCTCGCCGAGCACCTGGACGGCGGTGTGCGGAGGGGAGTAGACGGTGGCGTTCTCGAGGAGTTCGGCGATGAGGTGGGTGATGTCGGCGACGGCGGAGCCGCCCACCGCGAGCCGCGGAAGCCGCCGTATCTCGATCCGCTCGTAGTCCTCGACCTCGGCGACGGCGGCGCGCACCACGTCCATCAGCTGGATCGGCTTGCGCCACTGCCGGGACGGGGCGGCTCCGGAGAGGATGACCAGGCCCTCGGCGTGCCGGCGCATACGGGTCGTGAGGTGATCGAGCCGGAACAGGTCGGCGAGTTCCTCGGCGTCCTCGGTGCGCCGCTCCATGGCGTCGAGGAGCGTCAGCTGACGGTGCAGGAGCACCTGGCTGCGGCGGGCCAGGTTGACGAACACCTCGGAGATGCCGCGGCGCATCTCCGCCTGTTTGACGGCGGCCTCGACGGCCGCCCGCTGGAGGGTGTTGAGCGCGCGGCCGACCTGGCCCATCTCGTCCTGCCCGTACTCCAGGCGGGGAGCCTCGGTCTCGACGTCCACCTGCTCGCCGGCGGCGAGGCGGCGCATCACGCTGGGCAGCCGGACTCCGGAGACTTCGTGGGCCTCCTTGCGCAGCCGGGTCAGATCACGGACCAGCCCGCGGCCGACGCGGACCGAGACGACGATCGCGACGACCACGGCGAGGAAGCCGATGACACCGGCCACCGCGGCCTGGATGAGGACGTCGAACGCGACCGGCTGGACGCGTTCGACATAGCGCTCACCGGCTGCGATGCCCAACCGGTCGAGGTCGGAGAGGACGGTGCCCACGGCGGACTGCCAGCGCTTGGCGTCGATGGTCGTCGGAGCGTGATCCGCGTCCGCGGCGATGACCCGCTCCTCGGCGGATCGCAGGTCGACGCGTTCCGGGCTGTTCCAGTACTTGTCGTAGACCTCCCGCTCCTCGGTCGGCAGCAGAGGGAGGCTGGTGGAGTAGAGGAGCTTGCGGCCCGCGACGAGATCGGAGAAGGTGCGCAGTTCGCGGGTGCTCATGTAACCCGAAGTGAGGGCGGCGGCGAGGACCGCGTCCTCCCGGGCGAGCATCTCGCGCGCCTGGACGATGCCGACCAGCCCCCGGCCCTGCTTGTCCATCTCCGCGTCCTCGAGAGGGTTGAGGGAGCCCAGGAGCTCGAAGCAGGGGTCGATCAGCGCGTTGTACGAGGCGAAGACGTGGCCACGGGTGACCGTTCCCTCCTCGACCTTGCGGCGGAGGGCGTTCAGCCCGTCGAGGCCCTCGAGCACCTCCGTCAGCCTCGTCTGGGCGCCGGGCGAGAGGTCGTCGCGTACGTCGGCGGCGTTGCCGCGAAGCCGCGCCACGACCCGGTCGGTGACTTGCTCCTGCCGATGAAGCCGGTCGAGCCCGTCCGAGGTACGGGGATCCGCGAGATGCACCAGGGTCTGCCGGCGCTCCTTCTGGAGCACCTGAACGGTGTCCTCGGTCGGCGTTCCGACCTTCTCCACGACTTCGGCGACGTCCAGGAGTTCCATCAGCTCACGGCCGGTGATGACCGTGGCGAACGCCCAGACCGAGGCGAGAGACACCAGCGGTACCAGAAGCAGCCCCACGATCTTCCTGCGGATGGACTTCCCGCGAAAGCGCATGGCCTCCCCTACGTCAACCCCGGTTCCCGGGGCCGTTTTCCGTTCGACAGCGAGCGATAGCGAGTGTCAATAAACGGCGTGAGCCTACTACTGGTCGGGGGGCAACCCGAAGGGTTGCTGAGACGTCGCCTTGGGAGCCCGCGGAGAAGCCTGATCCTCAGTTGTCTGCTGATTCCATGACATCACAGCCTTGGCTGCGGCCGATGGCACGCGGCCGGAATGCCCGGGGCGCGAAAGTCGGCCGGAATGCCGCGCCCCACGGGAACCTCGGGCCCCGCCCGTTCGTGAATCATGTCAGGGGCATGAGGGCGGAATTCTGTTGTACGCCCCGCTTTTCGAACCGGTGCAAGCCGGGCACCCGCCCTGCAGTCGGGCACCGCACGCCCGGCGTTCGAGCAGCCTCCACGCGGGGGAGGGAAAGGTCAGATGGACACGCAGCAGGACGTCGGAGCGTGGGGCCGCCGAACGCTGTGGACCGAAGAGCCCGCCATCCGGCGGCGGATGCCCGATCCGGTCCGCGCGGCAGCGGTACGGGCCGTCATCATCGTCGCCGTAACGCTCATTCAAGCCATGATCGCGTTTCTCTGCACTCTCGCCGGATCGTGGCTCGCCTTCCCCGCCGTGCTGAGCACCGTGGCAAGCACCGTCGTCGCCACGTGGAGCGTGCTGGACATCTGGGTCACCCGCCAGGTGTGGAATCAGCGGCACGGCGTGATATCGGTGCCCAGCAGTACGGCGCGGGCACTGCGCCACGAGCGGCGGCGGGCGCGGCGAGAGGCCCGGGCGGCAGCGCGGGCGGCCCGGGGCCGGTTACCGGGACGGCGGCTGTCGCGGGCTTGATCTGTTCCCTTCGCTGCAGGTGACCCTGTGTAGGTTCAGGGGACTCGCCGGTGGGAGTGCCAACTGCCGTGCGAACATGGGGCCTTCGGGACCACACAGCGGGGGGTGCGTCGTCCATGGCCGCGCGGGAACAGGCCGTCCAGCGACTCGAGGGAGCGCTCGCCGAACCGGGGTTCTCCTGGACCCTGTGCATGGTGGGTGAGGACCAGTCCCAGAAGTTCTCGCAGCTCACTGGCGAACTGCGGGCGCCGTTCTCACGTACGGGCGACGGAAAACGGATCTCCTCCGGCTTCTCGTACTGGGGCGTGGAGTCCACCGTCGCGTGGGTGCACGCCTGCTCCGACCTCTTCTATCCGGTGATGCGGGAGAGCATCGAGTCGTTCACGCGGCGCTGGCAGCAGATCGGTGGCGCCCTCGAGGGGCAGCGGTTCCACTACGTGAGCCTGGGCACCGGCACCGGGCACAAGGACCATGCGGTGCTGGAGCGGCTGCGGCGGGACCACCCCGGCCTCTGCTACCTACCGGTCGATGTGAGCCCCGAGATGCTGCGGCTCGGTCAGCGCGAAGCCTTGCGCCACCTCGACATACCGGTGGGCAACGTGGTGCCCGTCCAGCTCGACTTCTCCGCCGCGCAGAACGTGATGGGCCTGCGCCGGCTGGTGGAGCGCCTGGTGGGCGACGAACCGGTGGTCTACTCGCTGCTGGGCAACACTCTGGCCAACTTCGAGGACGACACCGCCCTGCTGGCGCTGCTGATGGGCCAGCTTCTGCGGCCACAGGACCGGTTCATGCTGGAGGTCGCCAGCACCGAGCGGCTGGACGAGGACAGCGCAGCCGCCGCTGCGCGGGAGTACCGCGCGAGTCCCCGCTTCGGCGAGTTCGTCACCAGCGCGGTGATGCAGTACACGGACCTGCAGATCGACATGGCCAGCGTCTCCTTCGACCCGGCGGTGGAAGACGACCGGGCGCTCCTGGTCAAGGTCGTGTACCGGAACCGTACGGGCCGGCAGCTACGGCTCACCCTGCCCGACCGCAGCCGCGTGGAGTTCCCGGACGAGGACACCATCCGGCTGCTGATCACGCGCAAGTACTCGTGGGCCGGTCTGGAGAAGATGCTCGCTGACGCCGAGGCCGTGGAGGCCGCCCGTACCCGCTCGGGCTTCAACGCCGCCTTCGGCGAACCCCGGTTCGGCATGGACCTGGTTCTTCTGCAGTCCGGGGCCATCGCCGGTCACCGCCCCGTACCGCCGCCGAACCCGTTCCACTGACCTATGGCGCTGCGGCCCATGCGGCACTCGGGCTACTCGGTCCTGACCTTCGGCGCGCTGGCCCTCGCCCTCGGCGTCTGCGTGAGCTGGCTGGTCACCGCACCGTTCGGCGGCAAGTGGGAGCCGGTCATCCAGACCTTGGCTCTCGTCGCCGCCATCAGCGGGGTCTTCGCGGAGCGGCGTGCCGCGGCGCAGGAGCGCGAGCGGCAGACGCTGCAGGCGCTCGCCGACGAGCTGCTGAAGAACACCGGCATCCTGGACGACACGCGCTTCGGTCCACTCGACCCGTTACGCCCCACTCACCGGGTCTTTCCTCGTCTGGTGCTCTCGGCGACGGACGCCGCGCTGATCTCCGGCGTTCTCGCCGACCGGGCGCACGGCCGTCTGCGCGCTGTGCTCTACGAGTGGCGGGACGCCGTCCACGAGCTCAACCGGCGGCTGGATCTTGCCGAGTTGCGGAGTTTTGTCGCCGACGCCCAGCATGCGGAACTACTCGCGGCGGACCGGGAACTGCGGCGCGAGAACGGCTATCTGGACCAGGTGGTGCAGCTGCGGGACCGCCTCGAGACCCTGCTCCGCGAGCGATACGCGCACGATGCGGGTGTGGCCTGGCGGCTGGACCGTCTCCCTTCGCAGGCGGGCGGAGAGCCCGACGCTCCGACACCCACCGGCTGACGGAGTCCGACGGCGGTCACGCGCTCACGCGGTTAATCAGCGGGCTCGGCTCCGGACAGCGCCGCGGGCGGCCGTTTGAACATCCTGGTCGCAGTGACCTCGCCGTGCACCGTCTCCTCCCCGGCCGCCTGCTGCGGCAGACCGGGCCGCAGATGCTCCTCGACACTGATGTACTTCAGTCCTGCGCGCAGGTCCGCATCGTTGCGCAGCCGGATGACCAGCGGGAACTCGGCCAGCGCCGTGGTGTCGAACAGGCCCGTGGTGTAGAGCAGCTGGACGCCGAGCGCATCGGCGACGGCCCGCTGCAACTCCAGCAGGTACGTGGCGTTGGCCCGGCCGATGGGGTTGTCCAGGAACAGCGTGCCCGCGTGCCGGTGCCGGTCGTGTCCCCGGTCGTTGCTGCGCAGCGCGGCCATGGTGCAGTACAGCGCGATGGCCGCGGTGAGCAGCTGCCCGCCGGAGAAGACGTCGCCCATCTGCCCGACCGGGACCCGTTCGGCGCGCAGCACCGCGTCCGGCTTGAGGATCTCGACCGCGACGCCCCGCGGCTGCAGTGCGGCGGCCACCCCGCGGAGCAGCAGCGACATGCCATCGCGGCGCAGGTCGGAGTTCTTCCTCACGGCAGCGCGGGTGGCCTCGTCGATGACCTCGCCCAGTCGCTCGGTGAGCGTGGCCTGGTCGGGGTCCTCGAAGCGGATCCTCAGGAACTCCTGTCCCGACCACTCGCCCAGACCTTCGGGGAGGCGGGAGAGCCGCTGGGCGGAGCGGAGGGTGGTGAGCGAGGACTCGACCAGTCCGCGGAGCCGGTCGACGATGCTGTCGCGGTTGCGCTCGAGCTGGGCCAGCTCGTCGGTCAGGACGCGCAGCCGGGGCGCGAACGCCTCGGCCCAGGCCGCCGCGTGCTCCGGCAACGCGGCGGCGGGCAATTCGCGGATCTGCTGGCGGGCAGGCGTACGCACCTGCTCGTAGCGGCTGGAGTTGGCGTGCCGTACGAGCACGTCGCTCGCCTCGCGCACGGCTGTCTCGGCGGACGACAGGCCGGCCGCACAGCCCCGCAGGGAGCGGCGGGCCTCGGCGGCGGCCTGACGGGCCGTCTCCAGGTCGCCGGCGTACGGCTCGGCCGGCTCCGCCTCCTGGTCCTGCGCGCCCTGACCGTCCCGTCCGTCCCGGAGCAGATCGCGCAGCAGGACCGCGATCTCGTCGAAGCCACCGGCCGCGTCCTCGGCCGCCCGATGACCGCTCAGCAGGTCCGCGTGCCGGGCACGGGCCGCCTCCAAAGCCTGTGTGTGGTCGGCGAGTTCGGACGTGGCGGTGCGCAGCAGCTCCTTCGCCTGATCGGCGTCGGCGGGTACCAACGCGTCCGGCAGCGAGGTGTGCGCATCTCCCTCCTGCGGCGCATGGCGCTCGGCCTCGCCGCGCAGCCGCCCGAGCTGCTCGCTGGCCGCCGAGGCGCGGGTCTCGAGCATCTGCACGAGGGACTCCGCCCGGGCGGCGGCGGCCTGCCGGGACGGGCCGTCCGCGCCGTCGGTGGATTCGAGGAGCTGGGCGGCGCGGGTGCGTACCTTGTTGGTGAGCCGGTCCAGCTCGGCGAGTGCGGCGCTCTCGTCGCTCTCCGCCCTGGCCTGCTCGGCGCGCAGGTCCGTGCCGACGCCGACCTTCTCGTACAGCTGGGAGGCCGCCCGGTAGGCCTCGCGCAGCGCGGGAAGGGCGGCGCGCGGCTGGGCCGCGTCCGGTCCTGCGTCGTCGGGGGCACCCGCGATCTCGGCGCGCTCGGCACGCAGCGCCCGCGCGGTACGCCGGGCGTCGTCGGCGGCGCGCTGCGCGGCCCGGCGGTCCTCGTCGGCGGCCCGGGCCCGCGCGAGGCAGGCCGCGGCTCGCGCCTCGGCCTCGGCGGCCTCGTCGGCCAGTTCGCGAAGGCGCGTCTGCCAGGAGGCGCGCTCGCGGAGCCGGAAGGCGAGCCCGGCCAGGGCATCGGCGGCCCGGCGGGCGCGTTGCGCGGCCTCCTGACGCTCGTCCCGAACCCGGGCCGCCTCCGCGGCGATCTCGTCGGTCTCGGCCCGGACCGTACGCGCCTCGGCGAGCTCCTGCTGGGCCGTCGCGGCTGCGTCACGGGCCGCTGCGGCGGCCGCGGCGAGCTCGGCGAGTTGGCCCGGCGGACAGCCGGTGCGCCAGGAGGACAACCGGCCGGCGAGGGCGCGGTCGGTGGCGAGGCGGGCCGCGAGCGCGCGAATCTCCTCGTCGCGGGCGGAGGCGCGAGCGCGCAGCGCCTGCCGCTCGTCGTCGGCCGCGCGCTCGTCGTGCATGGCAGGGTTGGGGGGTACGAGGAAGACGCCGCTGTCCTGTGCGCCGGGGGCGGGGGTGGGTGCGAGCAGCGCGGCGGCGGTGCCGACGGCGACGGTGGACCGCGGCAGCAGGGCGGCGCCGGCCAGGACCTCGCGGGCTCGGGCGTGGGTATCCGGGTCAGTGATGATCAGCCCGTCGACCAGCTCGGGGCGCGCGGCGAGCACGGCGGCGTGGTCGGCGGGATCGACTGCCTGGGCGAGGTAACGCCAGCCGGGCAGCGCGGGAATGCCGTGCTCGCCGAGATACTCGACGGCCGACAGGACGTCGGGGCCGGGCGGGAGCAGTCCGCCGTCACCGAGCGCCGCGAGGATGCGCGCGTCATCGGCGGCGGCCGTGCGGAGCTCGAACAGCTGCCGCTCGGCGGACGCGATGCTCTCGTCGAGCATGTCGCGCAGGGCATCAGCGCTGCGGTCCAGTTCATCGGCTGTCAGGGGGCCTTCCGCACCATCCGGGCGCCGTGCCGGCGCAGGGCGGAGCGCCACCTGCTCGTCACCGGACGGATCGTCACCGCCCTCGGCCCGCTCGGAGTCACCGTCCGTTTCGTCCGCACCCGGGCGTCGGCCTCGCACACCCAGTGCGTCAACGCCGGCCGATGCAGGGCCTTCGGCCACGGAACCTGCTCCCCCGGGCAGGCCGTACGCCCCCTCCAACCGACCGTCACCTGCGCCTGCAGCGCTGCCCAGCGTCGCGTCGGCGCGGGTGCTTCGGGCGGGTGCATCAGCCCGAACCGCCGGATGGGTCGCGGACTCCGTTCCAGCCGACTCCGTGTCCGCGGAGGCCTGGGTGCTGTCGGGACCACCGGAACCGGCTCGTGTGGCGCCCCCTCCTCGCTCCTCCGACGTGCGCGGGTTCTCCCGTCCCGTCGCGGCGAGGCCCGCGTCTATGGCAGGTCCGGTCGCTGCGCCCATGGCATCAGTGGGACCGGTCTCAACGGCGGGGTCGCCGCTGGCGGACCGCCCCCCGGCCTTCGCCGAGTCCTGGCCGGGGCCGTCCGCGGCGGGGCGGCTGGCGGCGGGCAGCGTGGCGCTCACGCCCCTGCCGTGCGTACCGGCCGTCGCCGCGTGAGTCGTCGGGCCGGCGACCGGAGGCTCCGACGACCGCCCGCGAGGCGGAGGCACGGAGCCGGGCCGGGCCCCGCCGCGGCCAGGCCGGGGCACGTCGGCGGGGGCCGGGTGGGACAGGCCCAGCAGCTCGGCCAAGCGCTCCTCCGCGCCGATCGATTCGGCGGCCCGCCGCTCCGCGGCGTATCCGGCTTCCGCGGCCTCGGCCGCGTCCGCCGCTCGCGCCGCGGCCAGCTCGGCGCGGGCCTCCTCCGCCATCGCCTCCCGCGCCCGGTCCGCGGTCTGCCGGGCGGTCTCGCGCGCATGGTCCCATGCCGCCACCGCGTGCTTCTCCGCGTCGCTCGCGGCGAGCGCCACCCGCGCCGGATCGGCGTCCGGCTCCGAGTTATCGAGCCAGCCGGTCCGTACCGCTTCGGCGGTCTCCCGCTCCACCTCGGCGAGCCGCAGGCGCAGGTGTTCGGCCTCGCTGCGGGCGCGCTGTGCGTCAGTGGCGGCGGCTGTGGCATCGCGGTGCGCCGCCTCGCCGGCCGCCTGCAGGGCGGCGGAACGCTCCTCCTCCGCGCCCGCGATGCCCTCGCCGTCCTCCGCGGCGGCGTGCAGAGCCCGGACGAGATCGGTGGCGGCGCGAGCGCGGGCGGCGAGCGCGGGGGCCGCGTCCCGCTCGGCCTCGCGGATCGCCGCGGCCACCCGGGCGGCACGGTCGGCGGCGGCGCGATGCCGGAGCACGACCTCGGCCGCCTGCCAGGCCGAGTGCAGGGTCCGTGCGTCGCTCAGCTCGCGGCGCTGTGCGGCAGCCGCCTTCTCCGCCGCGGCCAGGGCCAGCGACGCATGACGGTAGGCGAGTTCGGCGGCGACGAGGCGGCTGCGGCCGCGGCTCTCCTCGGCTTCGCCGACCGCGTGGGCGGCCGCGGTGACCTGCTCGGCCAGTTCGGTGGCTCGGCCACGCTCCTCGGCCCCACGGGCGGCCAGTCGGCGGGCGAGCGTACGGGTGCGGCGATCCGCCCCCGCGTGCACCTCGCGTGCCCGCTCGCGCTGCTCGGCGGCCTCCGTGATCCGGGAGAGCAACTCCAGGGAGCCGGCGGTGAAGTCGCGCTCCGCCGTGAGTTCGGATCGGCGGCCGAGCTTGTTCGCGAAGCCGTGGACGAGCTCGGCGAGCCCGTCGGTGTCACGGGTGTCGGTGACGGCCCTCAGCAGGAGATCGGTGAAGTCGGAGTCGTTCTTGACCGCGAAGAGACCGGCCGCCTCGCCTTCGTCGGCGTTCATCTCCCGCTGGTACCGGAAGAGTTCGGGGTCGAGACCGAGGTGTCCGAGGTGCTCGTTCCACCGTTCGTGGATGTCCTCCCAGACCACGTCGAGGCCCGGATAGGCCTTTCCCGCCTCGGTGATGGCGTCCCGGAAGCCCTTCATCGTGCGGCGGCGGCCCTGCGCCCCGGACATGCCCTCGACGGGCGGACGTACGGCGGTGGACTCGGCGACGGGCAGGGAGTCGAGGCTCATGCCGGGTCCCGGCCGGAACGAGTACCACGCCTCGGCGAACTTCCGCGGGTCGCCCGAGACCTGACGGCCCCGCCACTCGCTGACCTTGCCGACGACCACGCACTCGCCGGTCACCGTGTGCTGCCACTCCAGGGCGACCTGCCCGCAGTCGTCGGCCAGCAGAAACTTCCGCAAAACACCGGAGCTGGCGCCGCCGAGGGTGTTGCGGTGGCCGGGCAGCATCACGGAGAAGATCAGCTTGAGGAGTACGGACTTGCCGCCGCCGTTCTCCAGGAAGAGCACGCCCGCGGGGGCGGGCCGGCGCGGCGGACCGACGGGCTCGTCCTCGAAGAAGTCCGCCTGTGTGGGTGCCGGGCTGGCCACGGGCTCGCCCACGCCCCGCAGGTCCAGCACGGTGTCGGCGTAGCGCGCACCGGCGGGCCCGATGGAGTAGAGGCGGACTCGGGACAGCTCGTACATGGCGGCGGACTCTCGTTGTCGTCGTGGGGTTCAGCTGTGGCGGTGCTGGTTCTCGGAGAAGGGCAGACCGGCGTCCGCGACCAGGTGGAGGTCGTCGGTGTCGTCGGGCGGGAGGAGGGTCGCGGTGCCGTCACTCACCGGCACGACGCCGAGTGCCAGCAGCTCCGCCATGGCGGAGCTGCCCGCCATGTCACGGACCTGCAGCTGGTACCGGGCCGTGGTGCGGTATGTGCCCCCGGCGTCGTCACCGGTGCGCTGCAGGAAGCCGGAGTCGCTGAGGAAGGCGACTGCCTTGCCGACGATCCCGGTCGTGGAACCGGCCAGCCGCCGCGCGTCCTTGGTCGCGCCGGTGGCGGTGCGGCGGGCCCAGACTCGCCAGGCGGACTCCAGCCCGGGCGCGTCGGTGGCGGGGTCGGTGTTCTCCCCCTGCTGCGCGGCCCGCTCCTCGAGGCGGCGGCAGGCCTGTCGTACGAACGCGTCGACGCCGTGAACGGTGATACGGCCGATGTAGCCGTCGTCGGCGAGGTCCTCAGGACGGGGGAAGGCCAGGGCGGCGACCGCCAGATGCGCGAGTCCGTGCAGAAAGCGGTCGGTGGAGTCGGAGGAGGCCCGGCGGGCGTAGTCGCCCATGCGGACCGCGAAGACGGAGTCCTCGGCAGCCGCCACGGCCATCCCGGCGCGCGTCGACACCTCGAGGACCACCAGGCCGAGCCCGGCGGCGACGGCGTCCGCGAGGCGTGCGAAGGCGGGGTCGTCGCGGTGGCGCAGCAGCAGCTCGGCGTACTCCGGGTCGCGCGCGGGCAGCAGTTTGGGCTGCAGCCCGAAGGCGACCAGGCGCGCGGCGTCGGACGCGTCTGCGGGCGTGATGCCACTGCCGGTGGCGGCAGCCGAGCCACCAGGCTCCACCGAGGGCTCGTCGACGTCGTACTCGACAGTCACTACGCGGCCTCCGATCGGGCCGCGGCCATGCTCGCGGCATCGAGGAGAGCCGTGCCGACGATGAGGTCCGCTCCGCCGAACTCGGGGTCGTCGAGTTCGGTGCCGTCGTCGACCGCGAACAGCAGACGCTGCTCGCCCTGGCGGTAGGCGGTGCCGACCGACGGAGCGGCGGCGTGGACCGCGAGGAGCGCGACGAGGTAGGGAAGTTCGGGGTCGCGGCGGCGGGCCTCGGCAAGGAGACCGGAGAGTCGGCGCGGGGCGTCCGCCGGCAGGTCGAGGAGCTCCATCGCCGAGGCGAACTGCTCCTCGCTGAAGCGGCTGTCGTCGGGCGTGGCGACCAGGTCCGGCTCGGGCATCTCCGCACCGAGGTGTTCGCGCTCCACGGGCGGAGTGAGCAGCAGCTCCACCAGGTCGCCGACCCGTACCGCGGCCGGAGGACGCAGTCCCGTGCCGCGCGCGAAGAAGGCATCGGTGACCCGGGTCGCCTGTTCCAGCGGAAGGGGCAGGACGGGGGCGACGAGCTGCCCGTACAGGTCGAGGCCGGACCTGGCGGCAGGGGTGGTGAACGCCTGCCGGTCCTGCTCGGCGCGGAACAGCGGACCGGCTTCCAGCAGCCGGGACTGCAGTTGGGTGTGGCGGCGGATGCAGTCCTTGACGATGTCGACCAGTTCGGCGGCGCGCCGCTTGTGCTCACCGGTCTTGTGGTCGGCGCCCGTCTCGGCCTCGTCGCGAGCACGGCGGATGTTCGTCAGGATCGCATTCTCATGGCGGTAGCGGTCCGCCACGTGGTCGAGTGCCTCGGCGATCATGTCCGGCACCGTGCGCAGCCAGTCGACCGCGCGGACGTTGCGCCGGGTCGCGTCGAGGGTCCGGCGCAGCGTCTCGGCGTACTGGACCGTGCGGTAGCGGGCCTGCTCGGCGGCGAGTTGGGCGTCGGCGAGCCGGCCACGGCTGATCAGCACCTCCAGTTTCACCTCGGCGGCGATCTGGGCACTGGTCACATCGGTGTCGAGCGCGCCGACCAGGACGTTGACCGCTTCGTCGGTGGTGCGCAGATAGACGCGCCCGCCGGGGCCCGGCACCTCCTCGATCAGCTTGAAGTCGTAGTCCCGCCGGACGTACGCGCCATCGGGCCCGAAGGTGCCGTACACGGCCCGGAAGCCGCGGTCCACGCTGCCGACGTTGATCAAGTTCTCCAGCACCCAGCGGGCGACCCGCTCGTGCTCGGCGACGGGCCGGGCCGGAGCCTGGGCGGCGATCCGCGGCAGCAGCCGGGCGACGATCTCTTCGTGGTCGGCACCGGTGTCGAAGTCCATGTGGAGGGTGACGAGGTCGATCGCGGCGAGCGCCACCTCCGCCATCGCATAGACCGAGTACTCGCCCGCGAGGTTGGCCTTGCGAGCATCCAGGTCGTGCAGCGGTGCGGTGCAGGCCAGCGCCCGCAGCCGCCGGGCCAGGCCCTCGTCGGCGGCCGGGCCGGGTGCGGGCCGGGCCGCCGAGCCGAGCAGTGCCCCACTGAGCTGGGGCGGAGCGAGGTCCGACGGGTGCGAAGTCACGACGCACAGATTAGGACCTCGGACTGACAACGACCGAAAGGGCACGGTTGGGGCGGCACCGCCGGCACTGGGGGCGAGGCCGTGACCGAAGGAACTAGGCTATTGATCAACAATTAACCCCATACCAGACCGATGGTGATGTGCGCGACGGACGGGGCATCCGCGTATCACCACCTGCACACGGGAGATCCCATGGAGACGGTGGGCACCGCCGGCGGTGCGGCGCAGCGCGTCGCCGAAGTGCTGCGCGAGCGCATCGCACGCGGCATCCTGCCGCCGGGCACCCGGCTGTCCGAGGAGTCGCTCGGCGCGGGTCTCGGCGTCTCACGGAACACGCTGCGCGAGGCCTTCCGGCTGCTGGCCGACGGCCGACTGGTGGTCCACGAGTTGAACCGGGGTGTGTTCGTACGGGTGCTCGGCCCCGGCGATGTCATCGACATCTACACGGTTCGACGGGCACTGGAGACGGCCGGAGTGCGCGCCGCGCCCGACGCGCCACCCGAACGGTTCGGCGCACTGCGCCAGGCCGTCGCCGCAGGGGCCAAGGCGGCGCAGTCCGGCGACTGGTCCATGGTCGGCACCGCCGACCTCCACTTCCACCAGGCGCTCGGCGGACTGGCCGGCAGCCCACGGCTGGACGAGTACCTGAGCCGGCTGCTCGCCGAACTGCGCCTCGCCTTCCTGGCGATGCCCTCGCCGCGCGACCTGCACGAACCGTTCCTGCACCGCAACCAGGCCATCGCAGCGCTGCTCGAATCCGGTGCGAGCGACCGCGCGGAAGCCGAGCTCGAGCGCTATCTCAGCGACGCCCAGCGGATGATCCTCGACATCATGATGAAGGCCGACGCATGACGGCAGCCGCCGGGCCCGCGCCGCCTTGGCCCCCGACGCGCTGCGCATAGGCGTCCACGAGCTGCTGGTGCGAGTCGTCGAGGTAGGCGCCGAGCAAGCTTTCCGCGGCCGTGACGTCCCCGGCCCGTAGGGCATCGAGGATGTCACCGTTGCGCAGCAGATAGGGCTCATGGAGGCGGCGCGGGCTGTCCACCACATGGAAGGCCAGCCGCAACTCGGCCAGGACGCTGCGCATCAGCTCGTCCGTGCGCGGGCTCCCGGCGAGAGCGACGAGCTCGCGGTGGAAGTGGATGTTGGCGGTCGAAACGCCCTTCCAGTTCCGCTCCTGCGCGGCGCGCCGCCCGTCGGCGACCGCGGCGGCGACCCCGTCCAGCGGATACGGCGGCTCCCCCAGTCCGCGCACCACCGCGCATTCCACGAGCCGCCGTGTGCGGAAGATGTCCACCACGTCCTCGACGGCGAGCACCCGGACGAAGACCCCCCGATTGAGCTGATGGACCAGCAACCGCTCATGGGTGAGCAGGCGGAACGCTTCCCGCAGCGTATTGCGCGAGATCCCCAGGGCACCCCCGATGCTCTCCTCGGAGAGCCGGGCCCCCGGCGGGAAGAACCCTTCCGCGATCCGGGTGCGCAGGATGTCCGCGACCCGCTCCGCGGTACTGGTACGGCCCAGCAGAGCACGGTCGTCCGCCAGCCCGGCCGACTCGGCTCCTGTCGTCCTCACAGCGCCCCCTGGCCCTGACTCGCTCGCGATGCGCAGCCCGCACCGCCACTCAACTCCGCCTGACCGGAAGTCAATCGTAGGTGGGGGAACAAGACAACACACCCCTTGCCGGATCGTTCAACAATCCTCTACGTTGTGGCAGGCGCCGGGCAGCCGCCCAGCGCCTCCCCCACTCTCCGCGGCACCCTTCTCCCTCTGCGAGGTGCACATGGGTACAACTCCTCCGCCCCGCTTCGCGCCGCCCGACGAGCGCCCCGAGCCCGGCCACCGTGGCGATCGCTCCGAAGAACGCGGAGCCTTCGCCTGGTTCCGCGCCCTCAGTCCGCGCGGCCGCCGCGCCTTCGGCGGCGCATTCGGCGGATTCGCCCTGGATTCCTATGACTTCTTCACTCTGCCGCTGGGCATGGTCGCCATCGCGGCGTACTTCAGCCTCGACACCGGCCAGACCGGTCTGTTGACCACCGTCACCCTGGTCGTCTCCGCCGTCGGCGGTGCGCTCGCCGGAATCCTGGCCGACCGGATAGGCCGGGTGAAGGCGTTGGTGATCACCGTCGGCACCTACGCGCTCTTCACCGTCCTGTGCGGCTTCGCGCCCAACTACGAGATGCTGCTGGTCTTCCGCGCGCTCCAGGGCCTCGGGTTCGGCGGCGAATGGGCGGTCGGCGCGATCCTGGTCGCCGAGTACGCCTCGGCGAAGCACCGCGGCCGCACCCTCGGCGCCATCCAGAGCTCATGGGCGGTCGGCTGGGCGCTCGCGGTCGTCGTCTACACCCTGGTCTTCCGGTTCCTCGACCAGGACACCGCCTGGCGCGTGCTGTTCTGGACCGGAGCGCTCCCCGCCCTGCTCATCCTGTACGTCCGGCGCAACGTCAGCGACGCTCCCGAGGCTGCCGAGCGCCGCCGGGAGAGCGCCGAGAAGGGCTCGTTCACCGCGATCTTCGGGCCCGGCCTGGGGCGGACCACGGTGTTCGCCGTGCTGCTGTCCACCGGCGTCCAGGGCGGCTACTACACCCTCGCCACCTGGGTCCCCACCTACCTCAAGACCGAGCGCGGTCTCACCGTGGTCGGGACGGGCGGCTATCTGACGTTCCTCATCTCGGGCGCATTCATCGGCTATCTCACCGGCGGATACCTCACCGACAAGCTGGGCCGGAAGCGCAACATCACCCTGTTCGCCGGTCTCTCCGCGATCTGCATCTTCGCCTACACCAACATCCCGTCCGGTGCGAACAGCCTGCTGCTCGTCCTCGGCTTCCCCCTCGGCTTCTGCATGTCGGCCATCTTCAGCGGGTTCGGGTCCTTCCTCAGCGAGCTCTATCCGGCCGCGGTGCGCGGCACCGGGCAGGGCTTCACGTACAACACCGGTCGTGGCCTGGGGGCGTTCTTCCCGACGCTGGTCGGCTTCCTGGCCGGCAGTTGGGGCGTGGGCGGCGCGCTGATCTTCGGTGCCATCGGCTACGGCATCGCGGTACTCGCCCTGTTCGGCCTGCCGGAGACCCGCGGTCGCGAGCTGCTCTGACGGCCGCGCAGCTCAAGAGACCCCAGAGAATCGACCGACGAAAGACACCTCTCGCATGACCCACCCGCTGATCGACCTCAACGCCGACCTCGGGGAGGGCTTCGGACGCTGGACACTCACCGACGACGAGGCCCTGTTGTCCGTCATCACCAGCGCCAACGTCGCGTGCGGGTTTCACGGCGGCGACCCCTCGACCATGCGGCGGGTCTGCGAGCTGGCCGCCGAGCGCGGAGTCCGCATCGGCGCGCAGGTCTCCTACCGGGATCTCGCAGGCTTCGGGCGCCGCGCGATGGACGTACCGCCGCAGGAACTGGCCGACGAAATCGCCTACCAGATCGGTGCGTTGCAGGTCTTCGCCCGGTCGGCCGGAGCGCCGGTCGGCTACGTCAAACCGCACGGCGCGCTCTACAACCGCAGCGTGCACGACGAGGAGCAAGCCGCCGCCGTTGTCCAGGGAGTACTGCTCGCCGGTGGGTCTCTGCCGGTCCTCGGGCTGCCCGGCTCCCGCCTCCACGAGGCGGCCGGCAGGGCCGGACTGCCGGTCGTCGCCGAGGCCTTCGCCGACCGCGCGTACACCGCGGCCGGCACCCTCGTGCCGCGCCGCGAGCCCGGGGCCGTCCTCACCGAACCCGACGCGGTGGTCAAGCGCTCCCTCGAGATCGCCCGCGACAGGACAGTGAGGGCGGTCGACGGGCAGCGGATCGAGGTGGACGTCCGCTCGCTGTGCCTGCACGGCGACACCCCCGGCGCCGCCGCTCTCGCCCGCCGCATCCGCACCGAACTTGAGGCCGCGGGCATACGCGTGGAGGCCTTCACGTGAGAAGTCTGCCGGTCGGGGACCATGGGCTGCTGATCGAGCTCGACAGCGGCGTGGCGGCCTTGGCACTCCACGCCGAGCTGCTGCGGCGCGCCGCGGCGGGAGTGCTGCCCGCCGTACGGGAGATCGTGCCCGCGGCGCGCACCGTGCTGCTCAGCGGACTGGACGAACCCGGCTGGTTCGCCGCCGAGTTGGCCGAATGGGACATACCGCCGCTCGATCGCCGGCAGCAGATCACCGTCGAGCTCCCGGTCCGCTACGACGGCCCGGATCTCGCGGAGGTCGCCGACGCGTGGGGAGTCGCGCCGGACGAGGTCGCGCGCATTCACTCCGGCACCGAATTCCGGGTCGCGTTCTGCGGTTTCGCACCCGGCTTCGGCTATCTCACCGGGCTGCCCGAGCGCTACCGGGTCCCGCGCCGCGCCACCCCGAGGACCGGCGTCCCGCCCGGCTCGGTCGCGCTCGCCGGGCCGTACACCGGCGTGTATCCGCGCTCCTCCCCCGGCGGCTGGCAGCTCATCGGCACCACGGACGCGGTGCTGTGGGACCCCCGGCGGAACCCGGCGGCACTGCTCACACCGGGGACGCGGGTGCGCTTCGTCTCGAAGCCCCAGGAGCCTCAGGAGCCTCAGGAGACCCCGGAGACCCCGGAGACCGCAGCATGACGGACTGTGCCGTCACGGTCGTACGACCCGGCGTGCTGACGACGGTTCAGGATCTGGGGCGGCCCGGCCACGCCCACCTCGGGGTGCCGCGAGCCGGAGCGCTCGACCCGCCCGCGCACCGGCTGGCCAACCGGCTCGTCGGCAACCCGGTCACCGCCGCGACCCTGGAGACGACGCTCGACGGCTGCGCGGTACGGGTCCGGTCGGCGGTGACCGCGGCCGTCACGGGTGCCCCCTGCCCGGTCACCGTGGACGGCCACCCAGCCCCCTGGGGCGCGCCCGTGCGCGTACCGGCCGGGTCGGTGCTCGAGGCCGGAGCCGCCTCCCACGGGGTGCGCAGCTATGTGGCGTTCTCGGGCGGGGTGGACGCCGAACCGGTGCTCGGCAGCCGCTCCACCGATGTGCTCTCGGGGTTGGGCCCGGCGCCGCTCTCGGACGGCGCGATGCTCCCGCTGGGCGTGCCCCACGCACCGCCGCGCGGCGCGGACGTCCTGCCCTGCCCGGGGCCGCCGCGGGAGTTGGTGCTGCCGGTGGTGCCGGGTCCGCGCGACGACTGGTTCACCGCCGCGTCCCTGCGGTTGCTCGCGACCGGCGGCTACCGCGTCTCGGCCGCGAGCAACCGCATCGGACTGCGCATCGAGGGACCCTCGCTGGAACGAGCCGTGCACGGCGAACTCCCCAGCGAGGGCATGGTCCTTGGCGCCCTCCAGGTGCCGCCCGACGGCCGTCCCGTACTCTTCCTGGCCGACCATCCGACGACGGGCGGCTACCCCGTGGTGGGCGTCGTACCGGAGGCCCATCTGCCCTCCGCAGCCCAGGCCGCCCCCGGCACGCCAGTGCGTTTCGTGCCGCGAGTCTGACCCCGTTGTGCCCACCACCGGCGTGCAGCCGCGTACGAAGCGGGAACCTCCGGCTTGCAGTTGCGGACCGTCGCCGGGTGCGGGCCGGTTGTGCCCACCCTCCCCCAGCTACCGCTGGGAGGTGCCCCCACGCCCCCGCGGAACGACTGCCCGCAACCTTGTGGGACCTAAGGTCACCCCTCCGCCGGAGGCGGGCCGTAGCCGCCACCGCCCGGCGTGCGGACGACGAGCACGTCACCGGCGCCCACGTCGACGACATCGCAGCCGTCCCGCGCCTCCACCGTCCCGTCCGCCCGCTCGATGAGGTTCGCGCCCAGCTCCCCCGGCTCACCGCCCGCCATGCCGTACGGCGCCGCCCTCCGGTGTCCCGTCAGCAGCGCCACGGTCATCGGCTCCAGGAAGCGGATACGGCGGGTGACGCCGCATCCGCCGTGCCACCGGCCGCGCCCGCCACTGCCGTCCCGCACCGAGAAGTCCTCCACGCGCACCGGATAGCGCCATTCCAGGACCTCGGGGTCGGTCAGCCGCGAGTTGGTCATATGGGTCTGCACGGCGTCGGCCCCGTCGAAGCCTTCTCCGGCACCCGAACCGCTCGCCACGGTCTCGTAGTACTGCACCCGTTCGTTGCCGAAGGTCACGTTGTTCATCGTGCCGGATCCCTCGGCCTGCACGCCGAGCGCACCGTACAGCGCGCCCGTCACCGCCTGGGACGTCTCGACGTTGCCCGCCACTGTCGCCGCCGGGAACGTGGGCGCGAGCATCGAGCCCTCCGGGATGCGGACCTCCAAAGGTTTGAGACAGCCGCTGTTGAGCGGAATGTCTTCGGCGATCAGCGTGCGGAAGACGTAGAGCACCGCGGCCATGACCACGGACGACGGTGCGTTGGCGTTGCCCGGCTGCTGCGGGGAGGTCCCGGTGAAGTCGAGTACGGCGCTGCGCGCCGCACGGTCGACGCGCAAAGCGACCTGGATGACCGCACCGCTGTCGGTCTCGTAGCGGTACGAGCCGTCGTTCAGCCCGGCGAGGATACGGCGCACGGACTCCTCGGCGTTGTCCTGGACGTGCTGCATGTACGCCTGCACGACATCCAGGCCGAACTGCTCGATCATCCGCCGCAGTTCCTCGATGCCCTTCTCGTTCGCGGCGATCTGCGCACGCAGGTCGGCGAGGTTGGCGTCGGGAGCACGCGAGGGGTACGGGTGGGAGGTGAGCAGTTCGCGCGTCTCGGTCTCGCGCAGCCGGCCGTCCCGGACGAGAAGCCAGTTGTCGAAGAGAACGCCCTCCTCCTGGATGGTCCGGCTGAAGGCGGGCATGGAGCCGGGGGTGATGCCGCCGATCTCGGCGTGGTGACCGCGCGACGCGACGAGGAACAGCAGGTCCTCTCCCCCCGCGGCGCCAGCCGCTGATGTCACCGTGTCGAAGACGGGCGTGACGACGGTGACATCGGGCAGGTGCGTGCCGCCGTGGTACGGGTCGTTGATCGCGTAGACGTCACCCGGTCGCATCGCCCCTTCGTTGCGCCGCAGCACCTCCTTGATCGACTCGCCCATGGAGCCGAGGTGCACGGGGATGTGCGGGGCATTCGCGATCAGACTGCCCTCGGCGTCGAAGAGCGCGCAGGAGAAGTCCAGCCGTTCCTTGATGTTGACCGAGTGGGCGGTGTTCTCCAGACGCACGCCCATCTGCTCGGCGATGGCCATGAAGAGGCTGTTGAAGACCTCGAGCATGACCGGGTCCACCTCGGTGCCGACCGCGACCGTGCCCGGCCGCGGACGGACGCGGGTGAGCATCAGGTGGCCGCGCCGTCCCACGGCCGCCTGCCAGCCCGGGTCGACGACGGTGGTGGCGTTCTCCTCCGCGATGATCGCCGGGCCGGTGACGCTGTCGCCCGGACGCAGGTCGGCATGCTCGTACAGCGCCGTGTCCTGCCGGCGGCCCTCGGTGAACATCCGCACGGTCGCCGCCGGGGTCAGCTCGCCGTCGCGTGGCGGGAGGTCTACGGCGTAGCCGCTCGATTCGCTCGCCGAACCGACCGCCTCGACCGACACCGCCTCGGCGACGAGCGGCTTGTCCATGGTGAACGCATAGCGGGTGCGGTGGACCCGTACGAACTCCTCGCGCATCGCGGCGGCGGTGTCCAGCGCCACGGGGATGCTGGAGTCGGTGCCCGCGTAGCGCAGGTGGACCCGGGAGGCGGTGGAGATCGTCTCCTGCGGGACGCCGTCGGCGAGCAGTTCGGCAGAAGTCCGCCGCGCGAGGGCGGCGCAGACCTCGCGGATCCGCGGCATGGCGGCGTCGGCCAGCTGGGCCTCGACCGACTGCTCACGCATGGCGGTGGCGTCGGCGACCCCGATGCCGTACGCGGAGAGCACGCCGGCGAGCGGCGGGATGATCACCGTGCTGACGCCGAGCGCGTCGGCGACCGCGCAGGCGTGCTGTCCGCCGGCACCGCCGAAACTGGTGAGCGCGTAGCGGGTGACGTCGTGGCCGCGCTGGACGGAGATCTTCTTGACCGCGTTCGCCATGTTGAGCACGGCGATGTCGAGGAACCCGGCGGCGACCTCCTCGGGGGTGCGGCGGTCGCCGACCGCGGCCGCGGCCTCCTCCGCCAGCTCGGTGAACTTCCGCCGGACCACCTCGGCGTCGAGCGGCTCGTCACCCTTGGGTCCGAAGACCGCCGGGAAGTGGCCGGGCTGCACCCGGCCCAGCATCACGTTGGCGTCGGTCACGGTCAGCGGGCCGCCGCCCCGGTAGCAGGCCGGGCCGGGAACGGCCCCGGCCGAGTCGGGGCCGACTCGGTAGCGCCGCCCGTCGAAATGGAGGACCGAGCCGCCGCCCGCCGCGACGGTGTGGATGTTCATCATCGGGGCGCGCATCCGTACCCCGGCCACCTCGGTGCCGAAGACCCGCTCGAACTCTCCCGCGTAGTGCGACACATCGGTCGACGTGCCCCCCATGTCGAACCCGATGACGCGGTCGTGACCCGCTTCGGCGGCCGAGCGCACCATGCCCACGACGCCTCCCGCCGGACCGGAGAGCACGGCGTCCTTGCCCCGGAAGTGCGCGGCCTCCCGCAGCCCGCCGTTGGACTGCATGAACATCAGCCGGATGCCGTGCAACTCCTCGGCGACGCCGTCGACATAGCGCCGCAGGATCGGCGACAGATACGCGTCCACGACGGTGGTGTCGCCCCGGGACACCAGTTTCATCAGCGGACTGACCTCGTGGGAGCAGCTGACCTGGGCGAAGCCGAGCCGACTGGCGGCTTCCCCGATGGCCTGCTCGTGTGCTGCGTGCCGGTAGCCGTGCAGCAGCACGACGGCGACGCTGCGGAAGCCGTCGTCCCGTGCCCGGCGAAGGGCCTCGGTCACCTGCTCCAGGTCCAGTTCCCGTACGACGCCGCCGTGCGCGTCCAGCCGTTCCGGAACCTCCACGACCCGGTCGTAGAGCGCCTCCGGAAGCACGATCCGGCGGTCGAAGAGCCGCGGTCGGTTCTGGTAGGCGATGCGCAGTGCGTCGCGGAAGCCCGCGGTGACGACCAGCACGGTCGGCTCGCCCTTGCGCTCCAGCAGGGCGTTGGTCGCGACGGTCGTGCCCATCTTGACGACGGCGATGCGGTCCGGCGGGATGGGCTCGTCCGGCCCGAGCTCCAGCAGGAGCCTGATCCCGGCGACGGCTGCGTCCCGGTACCGCTCCGGATTGTGCGACAGCAGCTTCCGCGTGACGAGCCGGCCGTCCGGCCGCCTGCCGACCACGTCGGTGAACGTGCCGCCACGGTCGATCCAGAACTCCCAGCGTTCTGCCATCCGTCCATTGTGGCAGCGCCTGGCGCCGCTCGGCGTGGTGCGGTCGGCCGATACGAGCCCCCCGGCCGTGCCGAGCCGCGGGTCGCCGGGCAGGTGTCAGACTCCCAGCCCGTAGGCCCCCTCGTCCCTGGGCGCCTCGAGGGGCTGGGCGGGCGCGAGTGCGGCGAGGGCGTGCAGCGCTGCGCGATGGGCACGGAGGTCGAGGGCCGTGGCGGTGCCCGCGACGCGGTGCCTCCCCTCAGCGGCCGCCAGCCGGAGCAGATTGGGCAGCAGGTCCTGGCACCGGGCCACCACCCACTGCGTGCCGCGGGTGGCCATCCACCAGGCCTGTGCGAGGCGGCCGGGCCCCTCCGTGTCCGGGACGGTGGACGGCGGCGGGCTGTCCGTGAAGCCGGACCCGGCCAGCAGGGCGTGGAATTCCCGGGCCAGTAGGCGGTGTCCGAACTCGTTGGGATGCAGCCGGTCGACGCTCCAGGCAGCGCGATCGGTGAGCCACGGCCGGGCGGCGGCGTGCAGATGCAGCGCCGCGTAGCGGTGGGAGAGGGCGTGCACGACGGTGTTCACCGCCTGCATGCGCCGGGCGAGCGGACGGGCCAGCAGGGCGGGGAGGCCGAGCAGCCGGCCGGGGTCCGGCAGGCATGCCGTGAGCAGCACCGTGCCGTCCCGGTGGAGGGTGCGCAGGACGGTGTCGAGGTGGTCCGCGATCCGGTCGATGTCGAAGGTGTCGCGGAGGGTGTCGTTGCCCCCGACGAGGACGGATGCCACGTGGGGCCGGTGCTCGCGGGCGAGCTGGAGTTGCTCGAGGGCGACGTCCCGGGTGAGGGCGCCGCTGCGCGAGGTGTTGAGCAGCTGTGCTCCCGCGGGTGCGAGCGCGTCGGCGAGCAGCGCCGCCCAGCCGCGCCAGCCACCACCGGGGGCCGGGTCTCCGACTCCTTCCGTGAGCGAATCGCCGAGCGCGGCGTAGCGCACCACCTGCGGTGTGCGCGCCCCGGCGTCGCCACCCGCACCGAACCGCTGCCCGGTCGGTGGGCGGTTCACGCTGCCGCTCCTTCCGCTCTGGCGGAGGCCTCCGGGGCGCCAGGGGGGACGTCTTCCGCAGAGAGGGGTGCCTCCGCCGCACGCCCGGCGGTGGGTTCCGCGGCGCGGTCGACGAGGATCTCCGCGCCGTGCGCGGCAAGGAACGCCTCAACCGCCGGGGCCCAGCCGAAGCGCTCCGCGCGGGACCGAGCCGCCCCTCGGCGGTCGGCCTCCGTACGGGACATCAGCCCCCGCACCGCGTCGGCGAAGGCCGGTCCCTCTCCAGCGGCCACCGCCCCGCCATTGCCCACGATCGCGGGAAGCGCGGACGCTGCGTTCGCGACCACCGGGGTGCCGCAGGCCATCGCTTCAAGCGCGGCGAGACCGAAGGTCTCCACGGGCCCGGGCGCCAGGCACACGTCGGCGCTGGCCTGGAGCGCCGCGAGATCGTCGGCGGCCGCGACATGGCCGAGGAACGTCACCGGCAGCCTCTCGGCCCGGGCGCGTTCGGCCAGCCGGGCCCGCAGCGGGCCGTCGCCGGCGACCACGAGTACGGCCTGCACGCCACCCCCGCGCAGTTCCGCCAGCGCGTCGAGTGCCGTGCCCGGCCGCTTCTCCACCGACAGGCGGGAGCACACCACCAGCAGCGTCTCGCCGGGCGCCGCGTACCGCGCGCGCAGCGCGGCGCAGCGACGATCGGGATGCCGGCCCTCAAGGTCGACGCCAAGAGGGGCACGTACGACGTTGCGCGCGCCGATCCTCACGAACTCGCGCTCCGCCCACGCCGTCGTGCAGACGATCCGCGAATACGCCCGTGCCGTACGCCGGTTGAGTCGGTCGGCGACGCGTCGTGCGGTTCCCTCGCGGATGCCCCAGGTGCCCAGTACGCCGTCCACGGACTCATGGGAGACCATCACGGCCGGCACACGGGCGCGGCGCGCCCATTCCCCGGTCCAGCGCAGCGTGGTGCGGTCGGAGACCTCCAGTCGGTCCGGTGCCAGCCTCTCCAGCAGCCGGGCCACCGCGGTGCGGTCCGCCAGGACGCGGTAGCCGCCAGTGCCGGGGACGACCGGGCCGGGCAGGGTGATCACCCGCCCCTGATCGGTGAGTTCCGCGCTCTCGCGTTCCCCGGGGATGACCAGTACCGGTTCGTGGCCGGCCGCACGGTAGCCCGTGCCCAGCTCCCGCAGAGCCGTCCGCAGCCCCCCGGAGGCAGGGGTCACGAAGTTCGCCAGCCGCACGATACGCAGCGGTCCCTTCCGGGTCACCGGCGTACTCACGCTGCCACCGCCGTGCGTGCCGCCAGCACCTCCGCGTAGTGCTCCAGGAGTTGGTCGCCGACGGCCTCCCAGGTGCGCCCTTCGACCGTCTCGCGCCCGGTACGTCCGTACCGCGCCCGCAGCTCCTCGTCCTGAGCGAGCGAGCTCACGGCGTCCCGTACGGCCTGGGCGTCGCAAGGCTTGACCAGCAGTCCGGTGCGACCGTGGTCGACCAGGTCCAGCGGGCCGCCCGCCGCGGGTGCCACGACCGGTACGCCGCTTGCCATCGCCTCCTGCACGGTCTGGCAGAACGTCTCGTACGGCCCGGTGTGCACGAACACGTCCAGCGAAGCAAAGATCCGGGCGAGTTCGTCGCCGGTCCGGCGGCCCAGGAAGTGCGTACCGGCGGGGAGGGCGGTGCGCAGTCCGGGTTCGCTGGGTCCGTCACCGACGACGACCAGCCGTACGCCCTTGAGCTCGCCCGCCGCCGCCAGCAGTTCGACCTGCTTCTCCGGCGCCAGTCGGCCGATGTAGCCGACGAGCAGCTCGCCGCCGGGCGCGAGGGAGCGGCGCAGCTCCGGGTCGCGCCGGTCCGGGTGGAAGCGCTCGGTGTCGACGCCGCGCGGCCAGAGCCGGACCCGGGGTATGCCGTGGCCGAGCAGGTCGCCGACGGCGGCGGAGGAGGGGGCGAGCGTGCGGTCCGCCGCGCTGTGCACGGTGCGGATCCGCCGCCAGGCGGCGGCCTCGCCCGCGCCGACGTAGGTCCGGGCGTAACCGCCCAGGTCGGTCTGGTAGACGGCGACGGCCGGGATGTCGAGCCGGGCGGCCGCCGCCATGCCCCGCACGCCGAGGACGAAGGGGCTGGCGAGGTGGACGACGTCGGCACGGTGGGCGGCCAGCGACGTGGCGACCCGACGGCTCGGCAGTGCCACTCGCACCTGCGGGTAGCCGGGGAGCGGCAGTGAGGGCACCCGGACGACGGGGCACGGGTCTATGGACAGGCCATCGAGTCCGGCCCGCGCCTCGTGCGGCACGGCCGGAGCGATCACCAGGGGATCGTGACCGCGCCGGACGAGGTGCCGGGCGGTCTGGACGGCGCAGTGGGCCACGCCGTTGACATCGGGCGGGAAGGACTCGGTGACGATGACGACACGCATACCCGAGTTGTCGACGCCTGGAGCGTGGCCCGGGCATCGTGCAGCTTGCCACCGGTGAAACGTCCCATGAGCGTTTGTTTCCGGCCGTGTGCCGGTGTCGTCAAACGGCGGGCATATCGGGCCCGATGCGGCTGCGGACGGCCGTCTGCACCTCCGCCTCCTCCGCGGGGTCGGCCGCCAGCCGCCGCAGCTGCTCGACGACGCGTGCATCGCCGATCGCCGCGTGCCGAGCAGCCAGCTCGCGAGTGGTCTCCTCGCAGTCCCAGAGGCATTCGACGGCGAAGCCCGAGGCGAAGGACGGGTCGGTGGCGGCCAGGGCGCGGGCGGCGCGGCCGCGCAGGTGGGACGAGGAGGTCTCGCGGTACACATGGCGGAGTACGGGCGCGGCGCAGGCGATCGACAGCCTGCCGGTCCCGTCGATGAGTGACCACAGTTCGCCGGCGTCGGCTCCCTCGGTCCGTACGGTCCTGCGCAGCGCGGCCAGAACGAGATCGGCGTCCCGGTGGCCTCCCCGGCAGGCGAGCAGGCCGGCGGCCGCCCTGCCCAGAGCGTCCGTGCGGTGTGCCCAGACCCGGGCTCGTTCCAGGGCGGCCATGCTGCGCATCCGTTGGAAGGCGGCGATGGCGGCCTCGGCGACGACCACGGAGGGGCTCGCGGACGCGGCGTCGAGGAGCTCAAGCACCTCGGGCTCCTGTTGCTCCGCGAGGTAGCGCAGGGCGGTGCAGCGGGCGGCGTCGGGACCGCTGCGGGCGGCCTCGACGATCTCCGGGCGATCGTCGGGTGACGCCACGGCCGTCAGGCAGCGGGCGGCGGCGACATGGCGCGGCTGCGCGGGGTGCTGCTCCAGGCCCTCCTGGGCCCAGGCGAGGACCTCCCCGACGCTCCACCCGGGACGCGGCCCGGCCGGCCGCAGCTGGCGCTGCCAGCGGTCGAAACAGCCCTGTTCCCGGGCGGCGCGCACCCGGGCGGCGCTCTCCGGGTGGTCCGGGTCGTCGGCCCAGAGGCGCCAGGGGCGCGGCTCGAAGGCGTCCCGTACGGCCGTGGCGAGCTCCGCCTCTCCGTCGGGCGTGTGCGGGAACCGGGCGAGGACGGGCCGCGCGAGGGCGCGCAGTGCCGCATCGTCGTCACGGAGGGCGAGCTCGTCGAGTGCCCAGGTCCAGTTGCAGCCGGTGGCGGCGTAGCGGCGGAGCAGCCCCAGGGCGTCCGCACGGCCGTAGGAGGCGAGATGGCCGAGCACGGCCAGGGCGAGTCCGGTGCGCTCCTCCGGGGTGTCCACCACGTCGTCGGGATGGAAGAGGTGCTGTTCGATCTCGTCGAGACCGCCGTCGAGTTCGAGATAGAGGCGCGCGTAATAGAGGGAGCGGTTCTCGATCTGCCAGTCGTGCCGGGGGTCGTGCAGCACGCAGTGATGCAGCGCGGCGAGCGCCTCGGCCCGAGGCGCCGCGAGGGCGTGCAGGGTCCCGTCGCCGCGGCCTCGCTGGAGGAGGCCGAGCAGGGTGCCACTGGGCGCTATGTCTGGATCGAACATAAGAGTCAGCATCCGGTGCGGTGGGGTCGCTGGCAACGGGATTTCCGCCGACCGGCATTCTTGCCGGTGACCACGGGGTCCACGCGTTGTGAACAGCGTGGACTTCGCGGTTCCCGAGCGCCGCAGCCTACTCGGATTCGGCCATTCCGCCGAGTCTCGCAGACCCCGTCGCCCGGAGGCCTGGGACATATGCCAGAAGCACCACCGAATCGTGTGTTGCCAAACGGCTTACGGACCGTCGCTCACTGTGCAACAGTCGTAACCGGCCCCTTCCAACAGAGTCGGCCGCGCCTGTATCGGAGTACGTCATGCCGTCCCACACGTATGCGGACCGTTCCGCTGCCCAGCCGCCCGAGCGCGAGGCGGTCGACGCACTCATCTCGCAGGCCCGTCTCCTGCGCGGCGGCGTCGACGCCGTGCGGCGCGAGGCGGTACCGGACGAGGACGATCCACAGCTCCGCTGGCAGCGAGCCCTCTGCGATCTCGCCGTGCACCACCTCGAGGACCTGAGGCAGCAGCTCGGCCAGCTGCGTGACGGGCTGCCGCCCGACCCCGTTCCGGCGAGCGGCCAAGGCGTCGGCGCCCCGTCCGTGCCGCAGCCCGCAGCGCCGCCCGGGCAGGAGCGCGGTTCGCTGCTCAGCCGGGTCGGCAGTGCCGAGTGGAACCTTCTCACCGATGAGGTCGACTGGTCGGAGGAGCTGTTCCGGATCTTCGGCCGCTCCCCCCAGGACGGCGGCCTCACCCTGGACGAACTGCCGTCCTTCGTCTTCTCCGAGGACCAGCCGCTGCTGACCGCGATGGTCACCGACTGTTTGGTGGACGGGAAGCCGATCGACGGGGAGTTCCGCATCGCGCGCCCCGACGGCTCCGTGCGCACGGTGCACATGATGGGCGAGCCGGTGCTCGACGCCGACGGCTGCACGGCTTCCATGTGGGCTGTGCTGCGGGACGTCAGCGAACTGCGCCGCAGCCAGCGGGCGGTGCGCGAGACCCGTGACTCGCTGCAGCGCCAACGGCAGATCGCGCAGACCGAGCGTCGGCTTGCGGTCGAGCTGCAGGAGACCGTGCTTCCCCCGTGGCGCGGCTCCCTGCGGCTCCCGCACAGCAGTCCGGCCGCTCTGGACGTGGCCGCCCACTATCTGCCCTCCGCCAGCACCGCGCTGATCGGCGGCGACTGGTACGACGCCCTTCCGCTGCCGGACGGGCAGACGCTGCTGAGTGTGGGCGACTTGACCGGGCACGGCGTGGCCGCTACCTCGGGCATGGCGATGCTGCTCGGCGCCCTGCGCGGTATGGCTGTGGCCGGAACCGATCCGGGGCGACTGATGGGCTGGCTGAACCAGCTGCTCGACGCCTCGGCCCAGCCCGCGATCGGCAGTGCCGTCTGCTGCCGTTACGACACGCCCAGCCGCACCCTGGCCTGGGCCCAGGCAGGACACCCCGCCCCACTGCTGTTCCGCAAAGGGACGGGGCGCGCTCTGCGGGCCCCAGAGGGAGTGCTGCTCGGTGCCACGTCCGGGGCCACGTATGGCCAGGCCGAGGAGCAACTGGAGCCCGGCGACCTGCTGGTGCTGCACACCGACGGCCTCGCGCCGCGCGGTACCCGACTCGACGACCCGGCCGCCGGCGACTCAGGGGCCAGGAGCGTGCTCGCCCTCGCCCCTCGGCTGTCGTCGGCCCGCAGTGCGCAGGAGTGCGTACGGATCGTCATCGAGGAGTTCGGCCACACGGATCGCGAGGACGACGCATGCGTGCTGGCCGCCCGGGTCGACTCATAGGGCGGTACGGGCTGGTCCTCGGGCGGTAGGGCCCGGTCTTTCAGAGCCGGAAGCGTCCGGGAGGCCGGACGTCTCCGGAAGGACAGCACAGACAACGGCAGCGCGGACGGGGGCGCCTGCCCCGCACGGCAGGCATCCCGGTCAGGCCTTCGCGCTCCTGCCTTTCCCTTTGGCCGAGGGGGAAGGGGCCTTCGGCAGCGCCTGCTGGATCTCTTCGCGCAGATTCTCGATCTTGGCGTAGCTGGCGTACTGCCCCGTCAGTCGATACATCTCGCGCAGCCGGTCCCATGTGCGATGCGAGGAGTTCTCCCCGATGCTGAGCAGGGCCATCCGGGCGTAGGTGTCCGCCTGTTCCGGATCGTCGGCGATGAAGCACGCCGAGGCGATCGAGATGTGATCGAAGATCTGGGATCGCTGGCGACCGTCCTCCCGCATCCGCAGCGCCTCCTTGGCGTGACGCTGCGCGATGACGGCGGCCGACGGCTCGTGTTCCGCGAGTGTGCGGTAGACGAGACCTTGCATCCCGTGCAGATCCGCCTCGTTGAAGAGCTGCATCCAGCTCGGCGGCGGCACATCGCCCCGGTCCGATACGAACAGATCCTCCGCCTCGCCCAGGGTCCGGCGTACGGCCTGCCCCTGCCCCTTCGACGCCTGTGCCCACGCCTCGATGGTGTGGAACATCGCGCGTGTCCGCGGCAACGTCTCCTGACCGGCACCGGACTTGGCGAGTTTCATCAGGTCCAGGGCGTCGTCGGGCCGGCCGAGATGCACCATCTGCCGGGCGGCGCGGGACAGCGCCTCGGCGGCGCGAGGGCGGTCGCCGCCTTCCCGGGCCGCATGCGCGGCGATGACGAAGTACTTCTGGGCGGTGGGCTCCAGACCCACGTCGTGGGACATCCACCCGGCGAGCACGGCCAGGTTGGCCGCCACCCCCCAGAGCCTGCGCTGCAGATGCGGGCTGTGCCGGTAAGCGAGCATGCCGCCCACTTCGTTCAGCTGGCCCACCACGGCCTTGCGTTGCAGCCCGCCGCCGCGGGCCGCGTCCCAGGCGCGGAAGACCTCGACCGAGCGCTCAAGTGCCTCGATCTCCTGCGACCCCACGGGGGCCGCCTCGTAGCGGTCGAAGCCGACGGGGTCGGCGGTGAACGGATCGCCGACACGGGGGGCGTCGGTGGCGAGGGCCGGATCGGTTTGGAGCCAGTCGTACATTGCGCTGGAGAGTGCTGAGCCTGCGGCGAGCGCGGCACCCGCACCCACCAGGCCTCGTCGGTTGAGCATGAGGTCCATTCCCGTGAATTCGGTGAGGACCGCGGCAGTCCGTTCGGGCGGCCACGGCAGTCCGTCGGCGGACTGCCGATTCCCCGCGCGCCCGTGCCGGCCGAACCCGAGGTCCTCGATGGTCACGACACGACCGAGTCGCTCGGTGAACAGGGTCGCCAGTACCTTCGGCACGGGATCGCGCGGCACCTCGCCGGTGTCGATCCAACGCCGCACCCGCGAGGTGTCGGTCGCCAGCTGCGGGTAGCCCATGGCCGCCGCCTGCCGGTTCACCAGCCTCGCGAGCTCGCCCTTGGACCAGCCGGCGAGACCGAACAGGTCCGAGAGTCGGGTGTTGGGTTCCTTGGTCACGTCAAGCCCCCAGGTTCCTCGGCTGAGTTGACAGTAACCGGCCGTCATGGGCCAAGCGACTATTCGCCAGGGTTCGCCAGGGTTCGCCAGATGGTGTGCCACCCGCCACCGGGTGTCTGTTAGAAACGCGCCTCCCCGGCCCGGCGGTCGGATCGCATTCCCCAGGGTGCGATCCGTCCACCGGCGCCGGATGCGCACCAACTCGTCGGCACACGAAGGGATCTGTTTCGCCCATGTACGCAGCATCGTCCTCCGTGTCCGCCCCGCCCCGGCCGTACCGCCCGCAGCCCTCCGGCAGTGGTCCGTACCTCGATCCCACCCACGCCGCGGGGGCGGCACTCGGCGGCGGGCGTGCTCGGCGGGCGTCTGGGCTCGCCACCCAACCGCTCAGCGGGAGAATCGACTTGTCCGGCTCCCAGGGCGCGCAGCTGCGCAGCGTGATCGCGTCGGTGCACCGGATCTGCCCGGAGTTCAACCCTGTGCAGCTGCTCCGGCGCAATGGTCGTTCGGTACTGCTGGTCGGTACGACGGGCCGCAGCGCCGCCGTCGCGAAGTGTTTACTGGACCACTCTCCCGCCTGGGCCGAGCGGTTCCGTCAGGAAATAGCGGCATACCGCGCGTTCGTCCGGCACCGCCCGCCCGTGCGGGTGCCCCGGCTGATCGCCGCGGATCCCGATAACTGCACACTGGTGATCGAGCGCATGCCCGGGCGTGTCGCATCACTGCAGCGCCACCCCGTCGAGGCACCGCCGCGGGCGGACGTCCGGGCGGCGCTGGGCGCGATCTGCCGCGTCAACCACTGGCAGCCGCCGGTCGGCCTGTTCGACGCCCCGATCGACTACGGCAGCCGGATCGCGCGCTACCACGAGCTGGGGCTGCTCACCGACCGTGACATGGGCGACCTGCAGAAGCTGCTGCACGGGGTGGCGCATGCGTCCGGGAAGCAGGGCCAGGCGCAGTTCTGCCACGGCGACGCCCAGCTCTCCAACATCCTGCTGTCCCCCGCGGGTGCGGTGCTCGTCGACTGGGAGCACGCCGGGTGGTACCTCCCGGGCTACGACCTGGCGACGCTGTGGTCCGTGCTCGGGGACGCCCCCGCCGCCCGACGCCACATCAGCCAACTGGCTCAGGCCTCGGGCCCGGCGGCCCGGGACGCCTTCCTGGTGAACCTGATGCTCGTGCTGACCCGCGAGATCCGCACCTACGAGACGGCGGTACAGCGGACCATGCGCGATCCGGCGCCCGTGGTGCCGGGCGTGGGTGCCTCGTCAGGTGAGGAGCAGCGGCTGCTGCTGCGCCGACTGCACGACGACTGCGCCTTGGCCCGCCGGGCCGTCCGGGCAGCGGTCGGCACGCGCTGAACCATCGCCATCAGGGCCAGGGTCCGCTCGCCGTGCAAGCGAGCGGACCCTGGCCCTTCCGTGTCCGCGACACGCGTCATGACGTGCCAGGTCGTACCAAGTCATCGAGGCGCGGGAGGATTGACGGATCGTTGGCGAACCGATGCACTAGTCGGGACCCACCCCAGCCAGTCCGCTGCGCATCACCTGACACGGCCCGTCCCGAGGAGGTCGCATGCGAAGGTCAGCTCTCTTAAGCGGCACCAGCATCCGATCGCGCGTACCCCGGGCCGTGACCGTCGCGGCACTGGGCGCCCTGCTCTTCCCGCTGGTCTCGGCCACGCCGCCCGCGATGGCCTCCCGGCCCGACGCCGATGCCCTGCAACGGGCCTTCGCCGATGCCGCCGAGCAGTACCGGGTGCCGCAGCGCGTGCTCCTCGGCGTCTCGTATCTCCAGTCCCGCTGGGACGCGCACCGGGGAGCGCCCAGCGTCTCGGGCGGCTACGGCCCGATGCACCTCACCGACGCCGTGACCGCTCTCGCCGAGGCCCCGCACCACAGTCACGGCAGCGAGGACCCCCGCGGAGACACCGCCCGGACGATCGGGACGCTTCCCGAGGAGGCGCCCGAGCCCGCCGAGTTGCCCGCCAGGCTGCGCACCCTGGAGCGCGCCGCCGCGCTGACCGGGATCCCGGCACGTGAACTGCGCCAGGACCCTGCGGCGAACGTCCGCGGCGGCGCCGCGCTGCTCGCGGCCGCACAGCGGAAGCTGGGCCTGCCATCCAGCGGTGACCCCGCCGACTGGTACGGCGCGGTGGCGCGCTACTCGGGCGCTGACAACGCGAGCGCCGCCGCCGGCTATGCCGACGAGGTCTTCGAGGTGATCCGCAGCGGCCAGCGGCGCACCACCGACAGCGGCCAGCACATCGTTCTGCCCGCCCTCCCGGATCTGGCCCCGGACCGGGCGCAGGCCGGGCGGCTGGGTCTGCGGTCCACGGCCAGCGGTGAGACGGAGTGCCCGCGCAGTGTGTCCTGCGAGTGGATCCCGGCGCCGTACGAGGAGTGGCAGGACGGCGACAAGACGGACTACGGCAATCATGACAAGGCCGACCGTCCGCGCTCGCAGAAGATCGACTACATCATCGTGCATGACACCGAGGCGACCTGGGAGACCACGCTCAAGCTGGTCCAGGACCCCAAGTACGTCTCCTGGCAGTACTCGCTGCGGTCGTCCGACGGACACATCGCCCAGCACGTACGGAACAAGGACGTCGGCTGGCACGCGGGAAACTGGTTCGTCAACAGCAAGTCGGTCGGGCTGGAGCACGAGGGCTTCCTGGCGGCACCCGACGCCTGGTACACGGAGGCGATGTACCGCACATCAGCCCGTCTGGTGCGCTACCTGGCCAAGAGGTACGACATCCCGCTGGACCGCGACCACATCCTCGGCCACGACAACGTCCCCGGCTCGACCGCCGGGGCCATCCGTGGCATGCACACCGACCCCGGCCCGTACTGGGACTGGGCGCACTACTTCCGGCTGCTCGGCGCGCCGCTGCATCCCACCGCGGGCCCGCGCGGCGGCCTGGTGACCATCCTCCCCGAGTACCGCCTGCACCAGCCCGTCTACACCGGCTGCAAGAAGCCCGGCGAGCCGTGCCCGCCGCACGGCTCCGCCGCCGTACGGCTGCACACCGAGCCGCGCGAGGATGCGCCCCTGGTGAAGGACATCGGACTGCGGCCGGACGGCGGGGACTCGACGACCGGGGTCAACGACACGGGTGCGCGCGCCTCCACCGGCCAGCGGTACGCGGTCGCCGGGCGCCAGGGAGACTGGACGGCGATCTGGTATCTCGGACAGAAGGCGTGGTTCCACAACCCGCCGCAGCAGCCGACGGCCGTGCCCGCCAAGGGCCTGGTCGTCACGCCGAAGGAGGGCGCTGCGGACATCCCGGTGTACGGGCGGGCCTACCCGGAGCCCGACGCCTATCCGCAGGGGGTCCCGGTCCAGCCGCTGTCACCGCTGCCGTACCGACTGCTGGCAGGTCAGGAGTACCCCGTGGGCCTGAAGACCGCGGGCGAGTACTACTACGCCGTCACCTTCGACCCCACGCAGCACCAGGTGGTCCGGGGCAAGCAGACGTACTTCCAGATTCAGTTCGGTCATCGGGTGGCGTTCGTCAAGGCGGATGACGTGACCGTGCGCAGGTCGGGGAGCTGACCGAAGCCGACGGAGCGGCCCGCGGGGATCAGCGCTGCTGGAACATCTCCGCGGGCAGCGGCTTCAGCAGTTGGTAGAGATCGTCGGTGATCGGGCGGTCCCAGCTGGCGATGGTGACGAGCACGCCGTCGCTGCGGTCGAACTGGACGCAGGAGACACGGTCCTCCGACACCTTGACGCGCCGCACGATCAGCAGGTTGTCCTCGTGCATCACCGGCGTGTCCTCGACCTCCACCACATGCACCGGCTCGTCGTTGCCCAGGGCCGCGAGCAGCTGCGCGACCTCGAACGGCACCTGCCCTTCGCCCGGTTCCCGGGCCGGGGACCCTTCGGGCAGATTCCCGATGATCATCGCCGGCCCGCGTCCGCCGAAGAGGTCGTAGCGGAGGAAGACGCCCTGGCAGCTGCCGTCGGGGGCGGGCAGCAGGCCCGCCCCGAGATTGCCCGGCCAGTCACTCGGGTCCATGGCGAGCACGTCGAAGTCCGGCCCGGTGGGCGTTGCGGGGCTGCGTCGGCGGAGGAACGACATGCGGACATGGTACGTGCCCGGGGCCCGCATGCGTTCTGCACGGTGAGCTGGACGGAGCGTGCCGCCAGGGAGCCCTGCAGCTCGACCGCCTGCGCGACATGGTGGTGCGGGACATACCGCTGATCATGGTGGAGGGTCGTTCTGGTGGGTGTCGGCGCGTTCGTCCTCACTCCCTCTCCTCCTGAATCAGCGGGAGTGGTGCGGGCGCGAGGTCCTGACGTGATGGGGCGGGAACAGCGGGTATCAGGTGAGGTCGAACTCGCCGTCGCGGGCGCCGAGGACGAACGCGCGCCATTCCGCGGGGGTGAAGATGAGCGCCGGGCCGTCCGGGTTGCGCCCGTCGCGCATCGCGATGTAGCCCTCGACGAAGGCGATCTGGACGTCGCCCGTCCCCTGGCTGCTGGACTGCCACTCGGCGTTGCTGAGGTCGAGCTGGGGCTTCTTGAACCCCGCCAGCGGCTGTTGTGTGGTGCTGTCGGCCACGTCCGTGCTCCTCCCGGTTCGTCTACCCGGTCAGCCTAGCGATCGGTACCGGTACCGCACAGGCCGTCGGGGCATCACGCCGAGGGCCGCTCGGCCCCGACGAGCCACATCGAGAAGAACTGCGATCCGCCCCCGTACGCGTGGCCGAGCGCTCGGCGTGCGCCGTCCACTTGATGCTCGCCCGCGCGGCCCCGCACCTGGAGAGCGGCCTCGGCGAATCGGATCATGCCGGACGCCCCGATGGGGTTGGTGGAGAGCACCCCGCCCGACGGGTTGACCGGCAGGTCGCCGTCGAGCTCCGTGACGCCCGCTTCGGTGAGTTTCCAGCCCTCCCCCTCGGACGCGAAGCCGAGGTTCTCCAGCCACATGGGCTCGTACCAGGAGAACGGCACGTACATCTCCACCGCGTCGATCTCGCGCCTGGGGTCGGCGATCCCGGCCTGTCGGTAGACATCCGCGGCGCAGTCCTTGCCCGCCTGCGGGGACACGTTGTCCTTGCCCGCGAACATGGTCGGCTCGCTGCGCATCGCCCCGCCGTGCACCCACGCGGGCGGGTACGGCGCCCGGGCCGCACCCGCGCGGTCGGTGAGGACCATGGCGCAGGCTCCGTCCGAGGACGGACAGGTCTCGGAGTATCGGATCGGGTCCCAGAGCATCGGTGAGGACTGGACCTTCTCCAGCGTGATGTCGTGCTCATGCAGATGCGCGTAAGGGTTTCTGAGCGCGTTGCGCCGGTCTTTGTAGGCGACCAGGGAACCGACGGTCTCGGGCGCGCCGGTGCGACGGATGTACGCCCGTACATGTGGTGCGAAGAAGCCGCCTGCGCCGGCCAGCAACGGCTGCTGGAAGGGAACGGGCAGCGACAGGCCCCACATCGCGTTCGACTCGGACTGCTTCTCGAAGGCGAGGGTGAGGACGGTCCGGTGGACGCGGGCGGCGACCAGGTTGGCCGCGACCAGGGCCGTGGAGCCGCCGACCGAACCGGCGGTGTGGACCCGGAGCATGGGCTTGCCGACGGCGCCGAGCGCGTCCGCGAGGTAGAGCTCCGGCATCATCACGCCCTCGAAGAAGTCGGGGGCCTTGCCGATGACGACGGCCTCGATGTCCGTCCAGGTGAGCTGGGCGTCCTCGAGGGCGCGCACGGCGGCCTCGCGTACGAGCCCGGCAATGGACACGTCATGGCGCGCGGAGACGTGCTTGGTCTGGCCGATGCCGACCACGGCCACGGGTTCTTTGGTCATTGGCCCTCCTTGTTCTCCACCAGGGCCTTCGGCCTGGGGGTGCCCCCATCTCCGGCGTCGGCCCGGCCGGCGTCCCCTTCCAGGACGGCGATCAGGTTCTGCTGGAGGCAAGGCCCTGAGGTGGCGTGGGCGAGTGCCCGGTCGGACTCACCGCGGTGGATCCGTGCGGCGGCCTCGCCGAGGCGGATGAGGCCGGCCACCATGACCGGATTGGCGGCCAGAGCGCCGCCCGACGGGTTGACGCTCACCCCGTCGTCCAGCCGCAGCGCCGTGCGCAGCACCACTTCCTGCGAGGTGAAGGGGGCGTGCAGCTCGGCGGTGTCCACAGGCCGCTCGAAGGCTCCGGCCCGCTCGGCGGCGAGGCGTGTCGAGGGCGAGTCGGTGAGGTCCCGTACCCCCAGGCCGTGGGCCTCCATGCGGTGGTCCATGCCGCGGATCCAGGCGGGCCGGGCGCACAGCTTCCGGGCCGTCTCCCCTGCGGCGAGGATCACGGCGGCAGCGCCGTCACCGACCGGTGGCACATCGTGCTTCCGCAGCGGCCGGACGAGGTAGTCGCCGGTGAGGAGTTGATCCGGTCGGGCCGAACCGCGGATCTGAGCATGCGGATTGCCGGCGGCCGCGGTACGGCTGCGGGCCGCGATCCCGGCGAGTGCCCGCTCGTCGGTGGCGCCCGCGTCGATGAGCGCCTGTGCCTGGAGTGCCGCGAGAGACACCGAGTCGGGCCAGAGCGGGGCCACGTAATACGGATCGAGCTGCCGGGTCAGCACGTCCCGGACCTCGCCCGGCGAGGACTTGCCGTAGCAGTAGACGAGGGCGGTCTCGGCCTCGCCGGTGAGGAGCTTCACCCACGCCTCGTACAGCGCCCAGGCCCCGTCCATCTCGACATGGGACTCCGAGATCGGCGGCCAGGCGCCCACTCCGTCGAGGGCCATGGTGAAGGAGAAGGCCCGGCCCGCGAGATAGTCGCTGGAGCCGGAGCAGGTGAAGTCGATCTCTCCCGCTGTGAGCCCGACCCGGCCGAGCACGTCCTGGAGGACCGGGATCAGCATCTCGACCTCGGAAACCTCGGCCGTGCTGCGCCGATGGGCGGTCTGGGCGAAGGCGACGATGGCGACATCCCTGGAGTACTTCATCAGAGCAGCTCCTTGTAGGTGTCGTAGTCGGCGTCGGGCTCGCCGGTGGGGCGGTAGTGGTCGGGGTGGCGCCCTCCCGAGGCCCATACCGGCTCCACGCGCAGCCCCATCCGCACCTGGTCGTACGGGATGCCGGCGATGCGCCCGTGCAGGGCGAGGTCGGCGCCGTCGAGGGCGATGTGCGCGTAGACGTACGGCACTTCGATGTCGAGGTTCCTGGCCTTGATGTTGACGATGCAGAAGGTGGTGACCGTGCCGCGCGGGCCGACCTCCACCTGCTCGTCGGTGGCGACGCCGCAGGTGGGGCAGGCGCCGCGAGGTGGCACGTACACCTTCCGGCAAGAGGGGCAGCGCTCGCCGGTCGTCCGGTGCTCCGCCAGGGCGGTGAGGTGGCGGCTCTGGGCGCGCCCGGGCGCGTAGGTGTAGTCGAGCCGGGCGGGCGCGACGATGCGGGTGACGGGGTCGGCGAACCCCCCGCTGTGCGGGGAGGCTTCGGCGGTGGCCTCGCTCTCGTACGGCTCGAAGCACGCGATGTCGGTGATGGCTCCGGTCCGCTCCTCGGCCCACCGGATACGGACCCGCAGCCCGGTGCGGACGGCGTCGGGGTCCGGCGCGTCAAGGGCGTGCAGCAGGGCTGTGTCGGCGCCGTCGAGCCTGACCAGGGCCCAGGCGAAGGGGCGGTCGAGGGGCTGGCCCGGGCGCGGTGCGGGGTTCCAGGCCCAGGTGGTGACGGTGCCCACCGTGCCGACCTCGACGAGTTCGCGCAGTTCGTCGGCGGTGACGGGATCGTACTCGACGGGTGGTACGAGCACCCGGCCGTCGCTGGTCCGCACACCGAGCACGGTTCGCTCGCGCAGTCCTGTGAGGAAGGCGCTCTGGACCGGCCCGAGGGAGCGGGTGAACGGGAACTCCACGACCAGCGGCGCTCGGAGGACCTCCGGTGCGGGGGTGGATGTCATGGGAGCCTGTCTCCTTCGTGAGGGCCGGAAGCTGGTGCGGCGGGCCCGGCGGCGAGCGCTCTGCTGGGACGTCACATCCGCCGGTAGACCGGGGGCCGCTTCTCCGCGAACGCGCGGGAGCCCTCCTTCGCATCGGCGGTGTCGAAGATGGGCCAGCCACGCTCCAGTTCGACCTTCAGGCCCTGGGCCTCGGTGAGTTCCGCACACTCGTACACACTGGCCTTCACGGCCTCCACGGCGAGTGGACCGTTCGCATTGATCAGCTCCGCGACCTCCAGGGCCCGCTCCAGCGCCGTGCCGTCGGGCACCACCCGGCCGATGAGGCCGATCCGCTCGGCCTCGCCTGCGGTGTACGGGCGGCCGGTGAGCAGCATCTCCAGCGCGTGGGTGCGGGGGATCTGGCGCGGAAGCCGCACCGTGGACCCGCCGATGGGGAAGAGTCCGCGCCGGACCTCGAAAAGACCGAAGGTGGCGCTCTCGCCCGCGATTCTGACGTCCGTTCCCTGGAGGATCTCGGTGCCGCCGGCGACACAGTGTCCCTCGACGGCGGCGATCACGGGCTTGCGCGGCCGGTGGTGCCGAAGCATCGCCTTCCAGTGCAGGTCGGGGTCGGCTTTCATCCGGTCCCGGTACTGCTGGCCGTCCATCCCCTGCCCCGCGAGGGCCTTGAGGTCCATGCCCGCGCAGAACGTTCCGCCGGCTCCGGTCAGCACGATCGAGCGGATGCCGTCGTCCTCATCCGCCTCCAGCCACCCGTCGTACAGCCCGACCAGCATCGGCAGCGACAGCGCGTTCTTGGCCTCCGGCCGGTTGAGGGTGAGCATCAGCGTGGCGCCTTCGCGTCGCACGTCGAGGTGCTGGGTTGCTCCCATCACGTCCTCCCGTCTCAAGACCTAGAACAGGTTGCAGGAGCCGGGGGGCCAGTTCAAGAGTTTTCTGACAACCAGTCAGATTTCTTGTGCGCGAACTCTTCCCCCCTTCGGGGCTGAGCGCTCTAATGACCGCCGAGCCGCACACCGTCCTGCCGTCCGGTGCACCCCGCCGCCACTGGGGGTGCCCCCGGACCCCGGGCTGGGTCAGGAGGAGACGTGGAGTTCAACCTTGCGGACCTGTTCGAGTCGGTCGTGGACGTGGTCCCGGACCGCGAGGCCCTGGTGTACCTCGACCATCCCGGCACCGGGGCCGAGCGCCGGCTGACGTACTCCGGGCTCGACGAGGCCGCCAATCGCCTCGCCCACCACCTGGCCGACCGCGGGATCGCCCCGGGCGAGCACGTCGGGCTCCACCTGTACAACGGCGTCGAGTACCTCTCGACCCTGCTGGCCTGCCTGAAGATCCGTGCGGTGCCGGTCAACGTCAACTACCGGTACGTGGCGGACGAACTCGTCTACCTCTACCGTGACGCCGACCTGGCGGCACTCGTCTTCGATGCCGAGTTCACCGACCGGGTGGCGAGCGCCCTGCCGCAGGCGCCGAAGTTGCGCCATCTGATCCGGGTCGGCACCCCACCTGGCGGAGCCGCCGAGCCGGGCATCTCGCCCGTGCCCTTCGCGGAGGCCGAGGCGTCCGGGACGCCCGGCCGGGACTTCGGGCCGCGTTCGGCCGACGACCAGTTCATCATCTACACCGGCGGCACCACGGGAATGCCCAAGGGCGTCATGTGGCGCCAAGAGGATCTCTTCTTCTCCGGCATGGGCGGCGGCGCGCCGACCGGAGAGCCGGTGACCCGGCCCGAGGAGCTGGCCGAACGGGTCGCCGACTGCGGCGAAGGCATCGTCTTCTTCCCCGCCCCGCCGCTGATGCACGGCACGTCCACGCTCACCGCCTTCATCGCCTTCCACTTCGGGCAGAAGGTGGTGCTGCACCGGAAGTTCGTACCCGAGGAGGCGCTGCGCACGGTCGAGCGGGAGAAGGTCACGAGCATCTCGCTGGTCGGCGACGCGATGCTGCGACCGCTGGTCGACGCCCTGGCGGGCCCGCTGAAAGGTACCGACATCTCGTCCCTGTTCAGCGTCAGCAGCTCCGGGGCCGTCCTGTCCGAGACCGTCCGGGGGCAGTTCCTCGAGCTCGCGCCGAACGCGATGCTGCTCAACAACTTCGGCTCGTCCGAGTCCGGGTTCAACGGGACCGCGACCGACGACGCGGGCCCGGACGCGGGCTTCCGGCTCCGGGTCAACGCCCGTACGACGGTGGTGGACCCGGCCACACTGAAGCCGGTGGCGGTGGGCGAGCCGGGCCGGATCGCGCAACGCGGCCATGTGCCGCTCGGCTACTACAACGACCCGAAGAAGACCGCCGAGACCTTCTTCGAGGCGGACGGCGCGCGGTGGGTGCTGCTGGGCGACATGGGCACGGTGGACGAGGAGGGGGTCGTCACGGTGCTCGGCCGCGGCTCGCAGTGCATCAACACCGGCGGCGAGAAGGTCTATCCGGAGGAGGTCGAGCAGGCACTCAAGGCGCACCCCGATGTGTACGACGCGCTGGTCGCCGGAGTGCCGGACGAGACCTGGGGCAACCGAGTGTCGGCCGTGGTGCAGATCCGGGACGGTGCCGCGCCGCCCTCGCTCGAGGACATCCAGTCGCACTGCCGGATCCGGCTCGCCGGGTACAAGGTCCCGCGCAGCCTGGTCATCGCCCCGCTGATACAGCGGTCGCCCAGCGGCAAGGCGGACTACCGCTGGGCGCGTGCGGTGGCCGAGAACGGCCGCGTGTGAGGGACCCCCGGGTCAGCTCGCCGCGGCCTTGGCGAACTCCGCCACGAACGTCTTGTCGAAGGCCTCGAGGTCACCGGGCTTACGACTGGTGACCAGGACGTTGGAGCCTTGCTCACAGACGTGGACCTGTTCGTCCACCCAGGTCCCGCCGGCGTTCCGGATGTCCGTGCGGACACTCGGCCACGAGGTCAGAACGCGACCGCGCACCACATCGGCCTCCACCAGCGTCCACGGCGCATGGCAGATCGCCGCGACCGGCTTGCCCGCGTCGAAGAACCCCTTGACGAAGGACACGGCCTTCTCGTCCAGCCGCAGGAAGTCGGGGTTGGCGACGCCGCCCGGCAGCACGAGTCCGTCGTACTCGTCGACGGAGGCGTCCGCGACGGTCTGGTCCACCGGGAACGTGTCGGCCTTGTCGAGATGGCTGTAGGCCTGGATCCTCCCCGCTTTGGTCGAGACGAGCCGGGGGGTGCCGCCCGCGTCCTTCACCGCCTGCCACGGTTCGGTCAGCTCGACCTGCTCCACACCCTTCGGGGCCACGAGGAAGGCTACGTTCACGATCTTCACGTCCTCTCGGACGATCGGCTCCTCTTGTCTGCCACCGCACGACTGCCCGACCAAACGGGGATGAAACGGGCGCCTGAGGCCTGGCGCGCTGGGTCAGTCGACGAGCCGTCGGCCGTTGAAGACGCCGAGCCGCTCACGGAAGAGCTCGAGCGGAACGCCGTTCGGGTCACGGAAGTACAGGCTCTCCTCCACGCCCCGGTCGGGTCCCAGATACGAGACGCCGGCCTCGTCGAGACGCGTGCGGGCCGCCGTGTACTGCTCGTCGCCCACCGACAGGGCGATGTGCTGCACTCCCCCGACCGTCTCGGCGAACGGGGGGTGGTCGTGGCCGGGGAAGTCGAAGAATCCGAGTAGGTTGCCGTGACCGATGTCGAAGAAGAAGTGCGTCGAGCCGCGGTAGTCGCGGTTCTCCACGATTTCGACGAGCGGGAAGCCGAGGAGCTCCTGATGGAACCGGATCGTCTCCTCGACGTCCCGGCAGATGAACGCGACGTGGTGGACTCCGCGCGCCGTGGTCGCGGGTCGGTCCGGCGGCTCGTGCAGATACCGGGCGCGCAGCTCCGCGCGACGGGCTCGCAAGGCCTCCAGTGCGGGTCCCTCAGGCTGGGGCATCCGGGCTCCTCCGTCAGAGTGGTTGCACAGTCAACCAGTACCCCCATTCTTCAGCATCCTTCTGCATTCTTCCGCGCGATCCGGGAGGCTCACCGCCCGGGTGCCAGGCGGCCCGCCCGTTGCGGCACTCCCGACCCTCCGATCGAAGGACCTGGACGGGCGTCAGACGGCGCGGTCCCGGCCCTGCCAGTACGGCTCGCGCAGCCGCCGCTTGTAGAGCTTGCCGTTGGGGTCCCGGGGCATGGCCGCGATGAAATCCACGGACCGGGGGCGCTTGTAGCCCGCGAGCCGCTCCTCGCAGTGGGCGAGTAGGGCGTCGGCGAGCGCGGGCCCGGGCCGGTGGCCCTCGGTGGGTTCGACCACCGCCTTGACCTCCTCGCCCCAGTCGTCGTGCGGGATGCCGAAGGCAGCGGCGTCCGCGACGGCCGGGTGGGCCAGCAGAGCCGACTCGATCTCCGCCGGGTAGATGTTGACCCCGCCCGAGATGATCATGTCGATCTTGCGGTCGCGGAGGAAGAGGTAGCCGTCGTCGTCGAGGAAGCCGAGGTCACCGACCGTGAAGTAGTCACCGATGCGGTTCTTCCGGGTCTTCTCCTCGTCCTTGTGATAGCTGAAGCCGCCGGTGCTCATTTTCATGTAGACGGTGCCGAGTTCACCGGCCGGTAGCCGATTGCCGTCGTCGTCGAAGATCGCCAGCTCGCTGATCGGCCAGGCCTTGCCGACCGTTCCCGGCTTCTTCAGCCAGTCCTCGGCGGTGGCGAATGCGCCGCCGCCCTCGCTGGCCGCGTAGTACTCCTCGACGCAGTGTCCCCACCAGTCGATCATCGCCCGCTTGACGTGGTCGGGGCAGGGCGCGGCCCCATGGATGGCATGGCGCATCGACGACACGTCGTACGCGGCCCGGACGGCGTCCGGCAGGGCGAGGAGGCGGTGGAACTGGGTGGGCACCATGTGCGTGTGCGTGCAGCGGTGGCGGTCGATCAGCCGCAGCATCTCCTCCGGGGTCCACTTGTCCATGAGGACGAGCCGGTGGCCGATGTGCAGGGAGGCTCCGGCGAACTGGAGGACGGCGGTGTGGTAGAGCGGCGAGCACACCAGATGGACGTTGTCGTCGAACGGCCTGATGCCGAAGATGCCGAGGAAGCCGCCGAGGTGGGACTCCTCGGGCAGGGTGCCGGCCAGGGGCCGGCGGATGCCGCGCGGGCGGCCGGTGGTCCCGGAGGTGTAGTTCATGACCCAGCCGAGCGTGCGCTCGTCCGGCGGGGTGTCCGGCTGACCGGCGAGAAGTTCCGCGTACGGCCGGAATCCGTCGACCGTGCCCACGGCGTAGCGATGTGTGGCGGGCAGGCCCGCCTCGTCGGCCGCCTTCGCGGCCTGCTCACCGAACCGCTCATGGGCGATCAGCACCTTCGCGCCCGAGTCGGCGACGATCCACGCGATCTCCGGCCCGACGAGATGGTGGTTGACGGGCACCAGATAGAACCCGGCCTGCGAGGCCGCGAGATAGGCCGTGAAGAACTCGACGCCGTTGGGCAGCACGGCGGCGAACGCATCGCCGGTCCTCAGTCCGGCCGCGCGCAGGCCGTGGACCAGCCGGTTGCACGCGGCATGCAGCCGGGCGGCGGTCCACTCCTCGCCGCCCGGAGTGACGAGCACGGTACGGTCCGGCTGCTGAGCCGCCTGCGCCCAGAAGCCGTTCGCCGTCTCAGACGTCTCGGGCATGGTCATCCTCCCCTGCTCAGCTGCGTCCGGCGATGCGGTTGATCCGGTCGATGGCCCGCTCGAAGCCCCGGGTGAGGTCGTCGAACACGGCCTGCACACTCCGCTCGGAGGTCATCGAGCCGACGATCTGGCCGACCGGGGTGCCCAGCAGCGGCTCGACCTCGTACCTCTGGATGCGGGAGACCGCCTCCGCGACCAGCAGACCCTGCAGCGGCATCGGCAGCGGGCCGGGTCCCGCCGGGTCGTCCCAGGCGTCGGTCCACTCGGTGCGCAGCTGCCGCGCGGGTTTGCCGGTGAGCGCGCGGGAGCGGACCGTGTCGCCGGATCCCGCGGCGAGCAGCTTGCGGGTCAGGGCGCGGGAGTGGAGTTGGGCCTCCTCCGTGGTGAGCCAGAGGGAGCCGAGCCAGACGCCCTGGGCGCCGAGCGCGAGCCCGGCGGCCACCTGCTCACCGCTGCCGATGCCGCCGGCCGCGAGGACCGGAAGCGGGTCGACGGCGCGCACGATCTCGGGGGTGAGGACCATGGAGGCGATGTCCCCGGTGTGGCCGCCGGCCTCGTATCCCTGGGCCACCACGATGTCGATGCCCGCGTCCCGGTGGCGCTCGGCGTGCTTGGCGCTGCCGGCCAGGGCGGCGATTAGGACGCCGTGGTCGTGGGCGCGCGCGATGACGTCGGCGGGCGGGGAGCCGAGGGCGCTGGCGATGAGCTTGATCGGATAGTCGAAGGCGACGTCCAGCTGGGAGCGGGCGACGTGCTCCATCCAGCCGGTGATGCGCCAGCCCGAGGCCTCGCCTTCGGCCAGTTCGGGGACGCCGTGCTTGGCGAGGGTGTCGCGGACGAACCGCCGGTGTTGCTCGGGGATCATCGCCTCGACCTCGGCCTCGGTCACCCCCTCGACCTTCTTCGCGGGCATGACGACGTCGAGGCCGTACGGTCCCCCGTCGGTGTGGTCCTGCATCCAGTCGAGGTCGCGGGCCAGCTCATCCGGCGCGGTGTAGCGGACGGCCCCGAGCACACCGAAACCGCCGGCCCGGGTGATCGCCGCGGCCACGGCGGGAAACGGCGTGAAGCCGAAGATGGCGTACCGCGCCGACAGTCGTTTGCTCAGCTCCGTCTGCATGGGGCGCAGGATGCCGCAGCAGACGTGCTGACGGAAGAGATTTTCTGACAGAGGGTCAGATTCTTTGCCGTCCTTGACACGGCCCCACTCCGGGAAGAAAGTTTCATCGTCGGATGGACACCTCGAAAGATTGTTTCGGAGGCTTGGTGAATCGGCGTCAGTTCGGAGCCGGGGCGCTGGCGCTCGGCGGAGCCTTCGTGCTCGTCTCCCCGCCCGCCTGGGGTTCGGCACGCCCGAGGCCTGCGGACACCGGCACCGCGAACCGTACGCTCAGCCGCGGCTCCCCCGGCCGGGCCGGGCTGCTCGCGGCCCACCTGAAGCAGCTCGTCAGCGACGCCCGTACGTACCTGGGTCCGTCGCCGAAATACCCGTACTACCCCGGCGCCGTGCTGCTCGCCGGGCGCGGCGGGACGGTCGCGCTGGAGGAGGCGATCGGCCACGCCGTGCGCTACTCCCGCTACGACGAGGCCACCGACACCGGTGTGGAGCTCCCCGCCGGGCACCAGATCCCGATGTCCCCGGACACGGTCTTCGACCTCGCCTCCCTTTCGAAGCTCTTCACCTCGGTCCTGGCGGTGCAGCAGATCGAGCGCGGCGCACTGGAGCTGGAGGCGACCGCGGCCTCCTACCTTCCCGAGTTCGGCGCGGCCGGCAAGCAGGACATCACCCTCCGTCAGCTGCTCACCCATACCTCGGGCTTCCGGCCCGACCTCAGGTTCTTCGATCAGCCGACGTGGGAGCAGAAGCGCCGGCTGCTGTGGAACGAGGCCCCGCTCCACCGTCCCGGCACGAAGTACCTCTACTCCGACCTCAACCTGATCACCATCCAGTTCGTTCTGGAGCGGATCACCGGGCGCACGCTGGACGTCCTGCTGCGGGAGGACATCACCGGCCCGCTCGGCATGCGCTCCACCCGGTTCAATCCGCCGCAGAGCTGGCAGCGACGGGTCGCCGCCACGGAGGACCAGCGCAAGCCCTGGGCACGGGTCGACCGGGGTCTGGTGTGGGGCGAGGTGCACGACGAGAACGCCTGGTCCTTCGGCGGGGTCGCCGGTCACGCGGGCGTCTTCTCCAACGCCTGGGACCTGGCCGTGCTCTGCCGGACCCTGCTCAACCGCGGGGCGTACGGCCACGCCCGCATCCTCGAGCCCGAGTCGGTCGACCTGATGTTCACCGACTTCAACACCGCCTTCCCGGGTGACGAGCACGGGCTTGGCTTCGAGCTCTACCAGCACTGGTACATGGGCGCGATGGCCACGCCGTACACCGCCGGGCACACGGGCTTCACCGGGACCTCGATCGTGCTGGACCCGAGCACCGACTCCTTCCTGGTCCTGCTCTCCAACGCCGTGCACCCGTGCCGCACCTGGCGCAAGGGCAGCGCACCGCGGGTCGCCGCGGCGAACAACCTCGCCCGCGCCGTGCCCGTACGCCCGGCGCGCGGCCGGACCGCCTGGTTCTCCGGCATGGCGAACGCCGGCGCCGCGACCCTCACCCTCCCCGCGCTCACCGTCTCCACCAAGGACGCGCGGCTGCGCTTCGCGCTGTGGTGGGACACCGAGCCCGGACCGGACCGCCTGTACCTGGAGGCGTCGGCCGATGGCAGCGACTGGCAGTCGGTGCCCTTCACCACCAAGCGCCGCGGTCAGGCTCCCACCCGGCACCAGGAGAGCTCGGTGACCGGCTGGTCCGGGCGGGTCTGGCACCGGGCGCAGGCGTCCCTGGGGGCGTGGCGCGGCGCGTCCGTCCGGCTGCGCTGGCGGTACGCCACCGACCCGCTGTACACCGGCCGGGGCGTGTACGCCGACGGCATCCGGGTGGAGGACGGCGGGCACACGCTCTTCGACGACGCGCGCCGCGCCGACGCCGCCCGCGTCGAGCTGTCGGGCTGGGCCCCTTCCGCCGACTGATCGTCCCCAGGGCAGGTTCAGGCTGGAGACCTACTCCCCCAGCACCGCCATGGCCGCGTTGTGCCCCGGAATGCCGCTCACTCCCCCGCCTCGGACCGCACCCGCCCCGCACAGCAGCACATTCGGATGCGCCGTCTCCACCCCCCACCGACCGGTCGCCTCGGTCGCGTACGGGAAGGCGAGTTCGCGGTGGAAGATGTTGCCGCCGGGCAGCCCCAGCTCGCGCTCCAGGTCCAGGGGCGACTTCGCCTCGATGCACGGCCTGCCCTCGGCGTCGGTCGCCAGACAGTCGGCGATCGGCTCGTCGAGCACGGCATCCAGCTGAGCGAGCGTGGACTTCAGGAGGTCGTCCCGGACGGCGTCGTTGTCCCGCTGGAACAGCTCTGCCGGGGTGTGCAGACCGAAGAGGGTCAGGGTGTGGTAGCCCTGTTCGACCAACTCCGGGCCGAGGATGGTCGGGTCGGTCAGCGAGTGGCAGTAGATCTCGGACGGCGGGGCGCTGGGCAGGGCGCCTGCCGCGGCCTGCTCGTACGCCGTCGCCAACTGCTCGTACCCCTCGGCGATGTGGAAGGTGCCGAAGAATGCCGCACGCGGATCGGTGTCCCGGTCGCGCAGCCGCGGCAGCCGCCGCAACAGCATGTTGACCTTGAGCTGCGCACCGGACGGTTTCGGCTCGGACGGCTCCTCGCCGAGCAGCCCGGCCAGGGTGTGCGGCGCGGCTCCCACGAGCACATGACGGGCCGCCACCGTCCCGTCCCCGTCGGGGCCGCGGTACGTCACCTCGGCCCGGACCCCGTCGGTGACGATGCCGGTGGCCTCGTGCCCGGTCACGATCTCGGCCCCGGCGGTGCGCGCCGCGTCCGCGAGTGCGTCGGTGAGCGCGCCCATGCCGCCGACGGGCACATCCCAGTCGCCCGTACCGCCACCGATCACGTGGTAGAGGAAGCACCGGTTCTGCGCCAGGGTCTCGTCGCGCGCACCGGCGAACGTGCCGATCAGCGCATCGGTGAGGACGACGCCGCGCACCAGGTCGTCCTCGAAGGTCTCTTCCACGGCGATACCGAGAGGCTGTTCGAACAGCGCCTGCCAGGCTCCGTCGTCTGCGATCCGCTCGCGCAGCGCCGCCCGGGTCGGCAGCGGCTCGGTGAGGCTGGGGAACACCCGCTCGGCGAGCCGATGGGTCATGCCGTAGAAGCGCTGCCAGGCGTCGAACTCGCGGTCGGAGCCGGTGAGTCGGGCGAACGCCTCGCGCGTGCGGGCGGTGTTGCCGCTGTCCACCAGCAGACCGGTGGCCCGGCCGCCCCGCACGGTCGGCGTGTACGAGGAGACGGTCCGCTTGCGCACGGCGAACCGGAGCCCCAGGTCCTGGACGATCTTCTGGGGCAGCAGGCTGACGAGGTACGAGTAGCGCGACAGCCTGGCGTCGACCCCGGCGAACGGCCGGGTGGAGACGGCGGCGCCACCGGTGCGGCCGAGCCTCTCCAGCACGAGCACGCTGCGCCCGGCGCGGGCGAGGTAGGCGGCGGCGACCAGGCTGTTGTGACCTCCGCCGACGATCACTGCGTCGTACGCGTCCATGGCAGTCATGCCCCTTGCTAACACGAACGCGCCTCCGGCGCAGGCTCCGCCGGGCCCCCTGGCACGCTGCGCGGCCGGAGCGGTCCGCGGCCGCACACGGCAGCGCCTCGCGTCAGGACCCGGACGGCGCGCCGCCCTGCCGGTGGCGCAGGGTGGCCACCCTGCGGTAGAGCTCGGCCGCCTCCGCCGAGCGGCCCAGTTGCTCCAGGCAGTGCGCCTCGTCGTTGCGGCTGGTGAGCGCGTCGGGGTGGGCCGCACCGAGGACGCCCTCGCGGGCGTCGGCGACCTGGCGGTAGACGCCGAGGGCGTCGGACCAGCGGCCCAGCCAACCCAGGCCGACCGCCACCTCGCGGCGGCTGACCAGGGTGTCCGGATGGTCGGGCCCCAGCTCTCGCTCCCGGAGAGCGCACACTTCCTGCGCCTCGGCGAGGGCCTCCTCCCATCGGCCGAGCCTGCCGAGATTGACGCCGAGGGCGTGCCGCGTGCGCAGGGTCTCCGGTGCGGCAGGACCCTGCGTACGGGCCCAGTCCGCCACCAGCGCGCGGAAGAGCGTCAGCGCCTCCGCACTGCGCCCGAGCCGCCCCAGACTGATGCCGACCTCGTACCGCGCGGCGAGCGTGTCGGGGTGATCGGGGCCGAGGGCCTGCCCCCGGGCCTCGGCGACCTCGCGGTAGGTCCGCAGGGCCTCCTCCCAGCGCCCCAGTTGCCCGAGGGCGTACGCCACCTCGTAGCGGGTGACGAGAGTGTCCGGGTGGTTCGCGCCGAGGGCCCGGCCGCGGTCGGCGGCCACCTCGCACGCCAGCGCGTACGAGTCCTCCAGCCGCCCGAGACTGCCCAGGTTGAAGGCCATGTTGTGCCGGCAGCGCAGCGTGTCGGGGTGGTCTCGGCCCATGGTGCGCTCCCGCGCGGCGAGCACGGCGGCGTAGATCTGGTGCGCCTCGAAGTGCCGGCCGAGCCGGCCGAGCACGTACGCGGTCTCCTGGCGGGCGGCCAGGCTGTCGGGGTGATCGGGGCCGAGCGCCCGCTCGCGGCCGGCGGCGACTCGGCTGAACTCGCGGAGGGCATCGGCGGGGCGGCCGAGTCTGCTGAGGGTGAAGGCCACCTCGTAGCGGCTGGCGAGGGTGTCGAGGTGGTCCGGGCCGAGGAGGTGCTCGCGCTCCGCGGCCACGGCACGGTGCACCTCCCCTGCCTCCGCCCAGCGGCCCAGCCTGCCCAGGCTGAGCCCGGCGCTGTGCCGACCGGCCAGAACGGCCAGCAACTCGGGCGATGGCGTGGCAGGCTCCGGCGGAGCAGACGGCCCAGCGCTCCGGAGGTCGGTGCGGCTGGTCCACTCGCCCGTCAGTCCGGCGGAGGGGTCGGCCGGGGCGGGGGCGAGCGGGGATCGGTGAACGTGCGCCTTGGAGCCGGTGGTCATGCCGCGCGCCCAGCTCGGCAGCGGACGGGCGCCGGTCCGCTCGCCCTGCGCCGTGCCGTGGGCCGCCTCGTGGCCGTCCGCCGCGGCCGGCCCGGGGACAGAAGCCCGGTCCAGCGGGGACGCTGCCGTTCCGGCGTGCACCCCCGGATCACGGGCGCTCCTGATGCGCTCGCCCAGCTCCGCCGCGTCGTGGGGACGGTCATCCGGGTCCTTGGCAAGCAGGTCGAGGACGATCCACTCTAGGAACTCGGGGAGTTCGGCACGGCGCCGGCGCGGCGGATCGGGCGCGGTGTCGCGGTGGCCGACGAGGACCGCCCAGGCGTCGTCCAGGTCGAAGGGCGGCGCGCCGGTGGCGATCTCGTACAGCACGCACCCCAGCGAGTAGAGGTCGCTGCGGTGGTCGAGGGCCTCTCCGGCGATCTGCTCCGGCGACATGTAGTGCGGTGTGCCCATCGCGACACCGGAGCCGGTGAGGCGTGCGGTGAAGCCGATGTCGTGGGCGAGGCGGGCGATGCCGAAGTCGCAGATCTTCAGAGTGCCGTCGGTCAGCCGCATGATGTTGGCCGGCTTGAGGTCGCGGTGCACGATGCCCTGCCGGTGGGTGTACGCGAGCGCGGCGGAGACCTGGTCGGCGACCTCGACGACGTCCGGTACGGACAGCGGCTGCCGCTGGTTGTCCTGGAGCAGCTCACGGAGGTTGCGCCCGTCCAGCAGCTCCATCACCAGATACAGCAGGCCCTCGTGCTCGCCGAAGTCATGGACGACGGTGATCCCGCGGTGCTGCAGTGCGGCAGCGACGCGTGCCTCGCGCCGGAACCGCTCGCGCAACACCCGCCCGGAGGACTGGTCGGGCTGCGGCGCCGCCGGCTTAAGGCACTTGACGGCGACGTGCCGGCCCAGGGATTCGTCGCGCGCCCGCCACACCTCGCCCATGCCCCCGCGACCGATCCGGTCAAGCAGCCGGTACCGGCCCTGGATCAGCCTGGTTTCCGCCATCGCGCGCCGCCCCCGTCGCTCCGCACCCTCCCCGCCCCGTCCAGTATGGCGGCCGGTCCGGACAGCTTGTAGGGCGACGGACGGGCGCCGGGCCCCAGGCGATCCATGGCCTTGAGGATGTGCCCGGGCGGCAGCTTCCAGCGCAGCTCGGCGGGTACGGCCCGCAGGACGCGTCCGGTGGTCCACAGACGGCGGGTGAGCGTATCGGGGTCGGGGGCGGGACGGCCGTAGAGCCGGTGGGCATGGCCGGGCAGGGCGGCGTACGCCAGCTCGGCGACGCGCCGCCAGCCGATCTCACGCGCCGGGATGAGCAGGGCGTGAACGGGCGGGCGCCGGAGGAAGGCGTCCACCTCGCGGGCCTCGGGCCCGGCTGCGAGTTCGGGGCGGACCTGCTCGAAGTAGGCGGCGAGCCGTGCGGTGTCCGCCGGGACCGTGGCCGGGTCGAGGCCCACGAGCCGGGCCGACTGCCGCTGCTCGTCGATGTACTGATCGGCCTGGCGGTCGGTCAGCGGGAAGCCGGAGCAGCGCAGTACGTGGAGGTAGGAGTCGACTTCGGCGCAGTGCACCCAGAGCAGCAGCCCCGGCTCGTCCACCCCGTAGCGCTCGCCGGTCTCCGGGTCCTGGGCGCTGAGGTGCTGGTGGATGCCGCGCACCCGGGCGCCGGCCTTCTCAGCGGCCTCGGTGGTGCCGTAGGTGATGGTGCCGACGAAGTTCGCGGTGCGCAGCAGCCGGCCCCAGGCGTCCTTCTTGAAGTCGGAGTTCTGCACGACCCCGCGGACGGCGCGCGGGAGCAGCGCCTGGAGGTACAGCGCGCGCACCCCCGCGATCCACATCATCGGGTCACCGTGCATCTGCCACGTGACCGAGTCGGGGCCGAAGAGGCCCGGATCGGCGTCGGACATGGCGGTACCTCCTCACTGCCAGGCTAGGCCCGGACCGGGTCCGGGCGACGGACCGGCCGGCCGGGGCGATGGGCCGATCAGCGGCGCACCCTCGGCATCCCGAGACCGATCCACGAGATGATCTCCCGCTGGATCTCATTGTTGCCGCCGCCGAAGGTGAAGATCACCGCACTGCGGTAGCCGCGTTCCAGCTCACCGTGGAGGACGGCCCCCGCCGAGCCCTCCCTCAGGGGACCCGCAGCGGCGACGATCTCCATCAGCCAGGCGTACGCGTCGCGCCGTGCCTCACTGCCGTAGACCTTGACGGCGGAGGCGTCCTGCGGGGCGAGCGCACCTCGCTGGAGGGCGTCCACCATCTGCCAGTTGAGGAGCTTCATCGCGTCGAGGCGGGCGTGCGTGCGGGCGAGGCGGCTGCGGACCCACCCGAGGTCGATCACGCGACGGCCGTCGGCGAGCTTGGTGTCGGCCGCCCAGCGCTGGACGTTGTGGAGCGAGCGGATGGCCATGGTGCCGTGGGCGGCGAGGGTGACGCGCTCGTGGTTGAGCTGGGTGGTGATGAGCCGCCAGCCCTTGTTCTCCTCGCCGACGCGGTGACCGACGGGGACGCGGACGTTCTCGTAATAGCTGGCGGTGGTGTCGTGGGAGGCGAGGGTGTTGATGAGGGTGCAGGAGTAACCGGGGTCGGTGGTCGGGACGAGCAGAATGGAGATGCCCTTGTGGGGCGGTGCGTCCGGATCGGTGCGGACGGCGAGCCAGACCCAGTCGGCGGTGTCTCCGTTGGTGGTCCAGATCTTCTGGCCGTTCACCACATAGGTGTCCCCGTCCCGGACGGCCCGGGTCTTGAGGGATGCGAGGTCTGTGCCGGCGTCCGGCTCGCTGTAGCCGATGGCGAAGTCGATCTCGCCGCAGAGGATCCTGGGCAGGAAGGTCGCCTTCTGCTCCTCGGTGCCGAACTGCATGATCGTGGGGCCGACGGTGTTGAGCGCCATCAGGGGCAGCGGTACCCCCGCCTGGGCCGCCTCGTCGAAGAAGATGAACTGCTCCATCGGGCTCAGGCCACGGCCACCGTACTCGGTGGGCCATCCGACTCCGAGCCAGCCGTCGGTGCCCAGGCGCCGGATGGTCTCCCGGTAGAACCGCTTCTGGTCGGCGGGGGCGAGGAAGCGACTGTGGGCGTCGTCGGGCACCAGCTCGGCGAAGTAGGAGCGCAGCTCGGTTCGCAGCTGCTGCTGCTCGGGCGTGTATTCGAGGTGCACGGGCCCTCCCGGAGTCTCGGCTGTCCCTGCGGCGGGACAGACTAGAACCTGTTCCAATCATCCGGAAGAGCGAGTGCCCAGCCACTTCCCCGCCGCCGCAGAATCCGCCTGCGAGACGCATCGAAGATCGCCGACGTGCCCACCCCTCTCAGCTCCTTGAGCCCGCGTGTGAGTCCGGGCCGGGCTTGCGGTAGACGTAACCCCCGTCGCCCTCGTGGGCGTTGTCCGTCAGAGCCCGGACGAGCGCGTGGTCGGGGGACAACCCGCAGGCCGGGTCCGTACGGGAAGCGTCGCCCGTGAGCGCGAACGCCTGGCAGCGGCAGCCGCCGAAGTCGGTCTCGCGGCGCGAGCAGCTGCGGCACGGCTCGCTCATCCAGTCCGTGCCCCGATAGCGGTTGAAGGCCGACGAGTGGTCCCAGATCCAGTCCAGCGGGTGATCCCGGACGTTCGGCGCCTCGAGTTCCGGCAGTGCCGCGGCCGCGGGGCAGGGCAGGACGGTGCCGTCCGGGGCGACGGTCAGCGAGATCGCGCCCCAGCCACCCATGCAGGGCTTCGCGACGCCGTCGAAGTAGTCGGGGACGACCCACACCAGGTCGGTGCGCCCGACGAGCTGCTCCCGTCGGCGCTCGACCACCTCGCGGGCGCGCGAGAGCTGGTCGCGGGTGGGCAGCAACGTGGTGCGGTTGCGCAGAGCCCACCCGTAGAACTGGGTGTTGGCCAGCTCGATCCGGTCCGCGCCCCAGGCCACGCCGAGATCGATGACGGCGTCGATCGCATCGAGATTGTCCCGGTGCAGGACGACGTTCAGGCCCAGCGGCAGCCCGGCGTCCCGTACCAGCGCGGCGGCGCGCTCCTTGGCCGCGAAGGAACGCCGCCCGGCGATCCGGTCGGAGGCGGCGGGATCGGCGTGCTGCACCGACAGCTGGACACTGCGCAGCCCGGCGGCCGCGAGCCCGGACAATCGCGCCGCGCTCAGCCCGACGCCGCTGGTCACCAACTGGGTGTAGATCCCGGCCGACTCGGCTGCAGCCGTGATCGCCTCCAGATCGCGGCGCAACAGCGGCTCGCCGCCGGACAGATGGGTCTGGACGACACCCAACTCCCCCGCCTGCCGCATCACGTCCGCCCACTCGCCGGTGGACAGTTCGCGGGAACGCCGGACGAGTTCGAGCGGATTGGAGCAGTACGGACAGTGCAGCGGGCAGCCATGGGTGAGCTCGGCCAGCAGGGCCCAGGGACGTGGCGGGGCGGTCATCGCAGCCAGCCCTCCTCACGTACGCGGTCGAGGAATGCTGGGACCTCAGTGGCCACGGGCGCATCGGGGAAGCGGGTCGCCAATTCGTCCACGATCTCATCGACGTCCCGCTGACCGTCGCACAGCCGCAGGACATCGGCCGCCTGGGAGTTGAGCACCACCACGCGTTCCGGCAGGACCAGCAGGTCGGTCCCGCGCACCCGGTCGTGCCGGAGGGCCACGGCACGCCCCAGGGCGGGCCGCCAGGTGGTCATGTCTGCTCCTTGGCGTCGGCGTGGTCGATCGCGTCGAGCAGCGACCACAGGACGTCGCACTTGAAGGTGAGAGCGGCAACGGCCAACTCCTGTTCGCCTTCGGTGCGGGCCCAGTCCAGGACGAGATGGAGCGCCTCCCTGCTGTCCTGGCGACCCTGGGTTTCACGGGTGCGGAAGTACGCGAGCCCGTCGGCGTCGATCCACCGGTAGTGGCGCTCGAAGGCATCGATACGGGTGCGCATGATGTCCGGGGCCGAGAGTTCGGTGAGCGAGGCGGCGACGGCCTCCAGCGGGGACCGCAACCGGCAGAAGTTGACGTAGCCCTCCACCGCGAGCCGCACTCCGGGCAGGACGTCGTCGCCGGAGAGCAGCAGCGAGCGATCCAGGCCCGCGGCCTCGCCGAGCCGCAGCCAGCGCTCGATGCCGCCTTCACCCTCCGCGGGCCCGTCGTGGTCCTGGATTCGCCGCAGCCACATCCGCCGCAGCTGAGAGGTCTCCAGTTTGGCCAGGATCAGGGCGTCCTTGACGGGGATGTGGCGCTGGTAGTGGAAGCGGTTGCGGATCCAGCGGCGCAGCTCGTCCGGGGTCAGCTCCCCTTGGTGCATCCGTACGTTGAACGGGTGCCGGTCGTGGTAGCGCTCCTGTGCCACGGCGCGCAGCCGCTGCTCGAATGCCGTTGCCGTGCTCACAGTTCGATCACCATTCCGTCGGTGGCCGCACCGATGCCCCACTCGGCGAGCCGCTCGTGCTGGGGCGCCCCGGGGTCGACCAGTGGGTTGGTGTTGTTGAGGTGGGTGTAGAGGCAGCGGGCACCCAGCGGCGCGAGACGCTCCGCGGTCCCGCCCGGGCCCTCGATCGGCAGGTGCCCCATGCCGGTCGCGGTGCGTGTGGAGATGCCGGTGCGCCGGGGCTCCTCGTCGTCCCAGAAGGTGCCGTCGACGATCACGCAGTCGGCCTCGGTGACCGCCTTCTGCAGCGCGTCCGGCCATGCGGCGAGCGCCGGGGCGTAGACCGCACTGGCACCGGTGGCGCGGTCGGTCAGGCGCAGCGCGACGACCCAGGTGTCGTCGTCGGGGCCGCTGTCCGCGGCGTACCGGGGACGTTTCCCGGAGACGGGGATGGCGCTGATCTCGAGCCCGGAGTGCTCGTCGAGCGGTTCGGCGCGCTCACCGGGCAGTTCGCGCCAGGTGAGGGCGGTGTAGGGGCCGAGGACCGCCCCCAGGTGCAGCCGGGTGTGCAGGGCGTCGCGTACGGCACCGGTGGCGAGCACCTCCAGGCTCCGGGCCTCCCGCAGCCGGGCGATGCCCAGGGTGTGATCCAGCTCCGCGTCGGTCAGGACGAGCCCGGCCAGGGGGGTGTGCCGCGCCTCGGGGCCCGGGTGCAGCGCGGGGAAGTCCTCGATCTGGTCCCCGATGTCGGGGGTGGCGTTGACGATGTACCAGCGGCCTTCGGCGGCCCGTACGGCGAGCGAGGCATGGCGGCGGCGCCAGTGCGGATGGGCGCGTGCCCCGGAGCAGCCGGGGCACGCGCAGTTCCACTGGGGAATGCCGCCACCCGCCGCGGTGCCGAGCACCTGCAGCAGCATCGGGTGGACTAACGGTCGTTCAGGAAGTACGCCGTGACCTCGAGTCCGGTCTCGACGACCGCGTAGTCCGGTGTCTGCCAGGTCGTCGTCTCCTCGGCGCCCGGCTGCGCAGGCTGCGCCTGCTCCACTGCCTGAGTTACGGATTCGGTCATGAGCCGTACCTGCCCTTCTCGGTGGGGGGTTGTGCATGGGCTGGGGGGTTGTGCATGGGTGGTGGCGCCTGGGGAGGTCACGTCATCGGCATAGTCGCGCTGAATCGCGGGCTCGTCGATGGCGCAGCGGGAGCGGACATCCGGATGCGGCGGCCCGGTCTCGCCAGTGCTGTGAACACCGGACCGGTCTCCGGCGCATGGCACCACCTCCTCGAGCCCGCCCTGGGCGCCGAGGGAATCCGTTGGATTGCGTTGCCTTCTGCTGCAGAATCACCAGGTGGCGGGTCGCGGTCAATGGAAGTGACAAAAATCCTCCGACCTTTTACCGTTCAACCACCTGCGGGCGCACCTCCCTTGACACCGAAACCGCTGGTCAACGGCGCACCGAAGGACGGTGCCGGATGCGACACGAAGCAAGCCCGCCGATCCTTCTTGGCCATCTCCGACATACCTCCCACCTCCCAACGGTGTTGGCGAACTGCGGCCGATCGCGGCCCATCAGCTGCTCCAGCCACCGGCGCCGGGTCTGCACGCCCAGCCGACACCACCGGACACAAGCCACACCTGTGAACGGCGGAGCGAACCTGTACCGACTGGACGTTCAGTTGAAGCGGTTGACGGGTTAGACAGGTTTCCTTACTGTCACCCGCAGCGCAACACACTCCGCACGCCACCCCCGCCCCGGATCTGTCACTCCCAGGATTCACCGGGCTGAACGGCAGTCAGTCGGGAGAACTGCGATGGAGCGTCAACCCCCACCACGACGCACCGTGTCGACCATGCCGGCGGCAACCTGGCCGGCGCCCGCGACGACCGTGAAGCGTCCCGGAGGCCTCGAGACCGCCCCCGCGGGCGGTCTCGGCGAACGGCCGCTCCACCCGTCCCGGCGACGTCACGGCGTACCAACTCCCATAGGAGGAGCGCTCCATGGCACGGAACCCCCACACCTCCAGCAAGCGTTCACGGCAGACTCTCACGGCGGCTGCCGCCGCGACAGCGCTGGCCGCAGGGCTGCTCGTCGCAGTCGCCGGCACCGGGAACGCCGAGCCCGGCAACGACGCCGGCATCACCTCGGAGCCCGGCGCCATCAAGACCATCTCGTCCGGCTGGACGATCCCCTGGGGGCTTGACTGGCTCCCCGACGGCTCGGCGCTCATCACTGAGCGGGACTCGTTCAAGGTCTTCAAGCTCACCCAGTCGGGTACGAAGACCGAGGTCGGCAAGGTACCCAACGTGGCGTCCACCGGCGGTGAGGGCGGGCTGCTGGGCATCGCGGTCTCACCGAAGTGGAACAGCGATCACTACGTCTACTTCATGCACAGTTCGTCGAGCGACAACCGCATCGTCCGGATGACCTACGACGGCTCCTCGCTCAAGGACTACCAGACGGTGGTCACCGGCCTGAAGAAGAACAGGTACCACAACGGCGGGCGCATCAAGTTCGGTCCGGACGGCCATCTCTACGCCACCATGGGCGATGCCCAGAACGGGAGCCTCGCGCAGGACAAGAACTCGCTCAACGGCAAGATCCTGCGGATGACGCCCGACGGCAAGCCGGCGCCCGGCAACCCGTTCGGCACGCTCGTCTACTCCCTCGGCCACCGCAACCCGCAGGGCCTCACGTGGGACGATCAAGGGCGGCTGTGGTCATCGGAGTTCGGCAACTCCAAGTACGACGAGCTCAACCTGATCGAGTCCGGCAAGAACTACGGCTGGCCAACGTGCGAGGGCAACTGCTCCACCGACGGGATGACCAACCCCAAGCGTCAGTGGCCGGTCGGCGAGGCCTCACCGAGCGGCGTCGCCTACGCCGACGGCGCCATCTACATGGCGGCGCTGCGCGGTCAGCGGCTGTGGCGGATTCCGGTCGACGGCACCAACGCGGGCACTCCGAAGGCGTACTACGTCAACCAGTACGGGCGGCAGCGGACCGTGGAGAAACTCCCGGGCAAGAACACCCTGTGGCTCTCCACGACGAACGCGGACAACAACGGCGGTGAGCCGGACGGCGCCGACAAGGTGTTCCAGATCGAGCTCAAGTAGCACCGGAGAGGGGACGGTGACAGGTCGCGCCCCCGCGGGATTCCCCCCGCCGCGGGGGCGCGACCTTCATGTCCGCCTGCGTCAGTACGCGAGCTGCTCGTTCATGAGCAGGAAGGCACCCAGGCCATGGAGGTCGTTCACATTGCGCTTACGACCGTAGTAGTGAGCCAGATTCCCCACATTGGTGCCCTCGCAGATGTCGCTGATGTCGGTCAGCCCCTCGGAGTTGGTCGACACCTTCTCCAGGACGCCCTTGTAGCCCTTGCGGGCCGCGGGCAGGTACGACTCCTTGTCGATGTAGCCGCGCTCCACCGCCGCATGGAGCATCAGGGTGTACATGCTCGAGGCGGACGTCTCGGTCCAGTTGTCGGTGTCACTGCCACGGTCGACGACCTGGAACCACCGGCCGGTGCGGCGGTCCTGGTAGCGGGCGAAGCCCTTGGCGAGGTGCCGGACGGCGCCGACGAGTTCGGGGCGGCGGGGATGACCGGCGGGGAGCAGGTCGAGCACCTCGATGAGCGTCATCGCGTACCAGCCGATGGCACGGGCCCAGTGGTATGCCGACGTGCCCGACTCGGGATTGGGCTTCCACGGCGCGTCCCGGCCCTCGTCGTACGCGTGGTAAAGGAGCCCGTTGTCCGCTTTGAGATGGCGGAAGTAGACGCTGAGGTTCTTGGTGACCTCCTCGAAGGCGTAGGCCTCGTCACCGTAGGCGGTCCCGTAACGGAGCAGGAACGGCTGGGCCATGAAGACGCCATCGGCCCAGAGCTCGCCCTGCCTGCTGGTGGCGTGCCACATGCCGCCGTCGGAGGTGCGCGGATAGCTGGTGATCCGGGTGCGGATCTGGTCGGCGGCCTTGCGGTACCGCACGTCACCGGTCTCCCGGTGGAGGATCAGCAGCAGATTGCCGGGCTGCATCGCGTCGACGTTGTTGAAGCTGTGGCTGACGTGGCCGTTGGCGTCGACGAAGTTGTCGACCCAGCGCTTGATGTAGGCCAGGTAGGCGGGGTCCTTGACGCGCTGGTGGACCCGGTAGGTGGCGTAGAGGAACAGCCCTCGGGTGTATCCCCAGTTGCCGAGGGTCTTGGGATCGGGGTGGCGGGTCATGGTCGAGTCCACGACGGCCTTGGACAGGTCGGCGCGGTGGCGGGCGGCGGCCTGCCCGGCAGCCGGTGCGGCGGACGAGGTGCCCCCGGATATGAGGAGGCCCCCCGTGAGCCCGAGGGTGCCGGCGAGTACGGTCCTGCGTCTGATCACCGATTCTTCTCCTATCATGCGCATGCCAAGCTCCGACCTATTCTCCTCCTCAGCAGGAGGCGAGTCCATATTGAGGGCACTAGTCCCTTCAGAGCTCGGATGTATGTCCTCAGAGTCCTCCCCTGGAGGCGGGGGCGTCAGTCCGCGGGCAGTCCGTGGTCGGCGAGCCGTCCGACCCTCAGGCTGCGGGCCCGGCACGCCGTGACCAGATGAGGAAGTGCTCCCAGCGACGCCCGCCAGGAGTCCGGCGCGCTCGTACTGTCGGAGTCGTGCAGCAGCACGGTCACGCCACCCCGTAGCCGCTTCTCCACCTCGGCCAGAACGGTGTCGGGGCGGGCCTGCTCGGTCCAGTCCCGGCCCCAGGCGGACCACAGCACCGGCCTGAGTCCGGCGCGCCGCGCCGCTGCCCAGCGGCCTCCGGTGAGGACCCCGTAGGCGGGCCGGTACCACACCGGGGGTTCACCGGCGATGCGGGAGACGGTGTCCGTGGCGCGCGCCAGGTCCTGTGCGTCGCGCCGGGGTCTGGGGTACCAGGGGCGTTCATGGGCCCAGCCGTGTACCGCGAGTTCATGTCCTCCGGCCACGATGCGTCGTCCGATGTCGGGATAGCGCTCCAGCCGATTCCCGAGCACGAAGAAGGTGGCCCGTACGGAGAGCGTGTCCAGTGACCGGAGGAAGTGCGGTGTGCTCCGGGGATCGGGGCCGTCGTCGAAGGTGAGCGCGACATGGCCCGGGTCGCCCCGCCCGTCCAGCGTGGCACCGAGAGCTCCACGGACAGCCGGCAGCCAGGTGACCGCAGGACCGATGTGCCAACCGGCCGCCGCGAGGACCGCGCCGGCGGCGACCCGGCGGGCCCGCCGGGGGCGACCGGCCTCGAGGTCCTGACGGACGTTCACCACGTCTCCTCCCCTTCACTGCCCGAGATCAAGGGCGACCTGGCAAGCTGCACGCTCCCGAAGACCAGCAGGGCCATGGCCACCACTTCGGGGATCACACGCGCGCCGAGCGCGATGCTCTCGTCGAAGAGCACGGCACCGAGGACGACGCTGAGCAGGGAGTCGCCGAGCGTGAGGGCCGGCTGCGAGGCCACGAGCGTGCCGGCCCGCAAGGTCACCTGCAGCAGCAGGAAGGCGCCCAGCCCGACACCCAGGGCCGTATACGTCTGCCACGCCGTCAGCAGCGCTCCGATTCCGCCGGAGAGCCGGGCGATGGCGTCCTTCATCAGCGCCGCCGTGCAGGAGAAGCCGATCGCGGTCGCCGTGCCGAGAACCGCGGCCCGCGGAGCGGACGGCAGGCGGGGGGAGACGGCGACCAGCATGAGTACCACCGCGGACACCGCCACCGCGGTCCACAGCCATCGGCCCCCGATCACCGTCGAACTGCCGCCCGACGGCTCGGCCAGGGCCAGGAAGGCGGCCAGTCCGACGGCCATGGCGACGAACGCCCAGCGCGTGCGCGCGTCCGGTCGGCGGCGGAAGACCACGCCGCCCACCACCAGGGTGAACAGCAGCTCCGTGGTCATCACCGGCTGGACCACGGACAGCCGCCCCGCCCCCAGGGCCGCCGCCTGGCACACCCCGGACACGGCGAGCAGGCCCGCTCCCCACAGCCATACGGGGCGGTGGACGAGCCGGACGAGCCAGGAGAGGCCCGCGGCGGAGGAGCCGGACGGCTCGTCGGCGGCCGCCCGGCGCTGCAGCACGGACGCCCCGGCGTTGCCGAGCGCGGCGAGCAGCGCCAGGACGATCGAGAGCGCGGTCAGCACGCCGTCAACCTCGTTCCGTCCGTCCGGTCCTCGGTCCCGGTTCCCGTCCCCGGCGCTCAGCCGAAGCGTTTCGCCAGGGTGCGGAAGATCCCCGGCGCCATCCCGTGCACCCGCGCGGGAAGGCCGAGCCACGCGGGGACGAAGAGGTCCTCCCGCCCCCCGGCGAGTGCCCGCGAGACGGCGTCGGCCACCCGGCTCGGAGGCACCGGGCGCGGCCTGTCGCGGTGGTACGGGACGCCCCTCCGGCTGAAGAACTGGGTGTCCACCGCGCCGGGCATCACCATGGACACCCGGATCTTCGTACCGCCGAGCTCATAGCGCAGGCTGTCCGCGAAGGCCATGAGTCCCCCCTTCGTCGCCGCGTACACCGCCTCGTCGCGCACGCCCACGCACCCGGCCATCGAGCCGATCAGCACCACCCGGCCGGTACCCCGGGACACCATTCCGGGCAGGAACAGCCGGACCAGATGCAGCACCGCCGACAGGTTGACCGCCAGCAGCCGGTCGATGGCCTCGGCCGGCATCCCCACGAAGGGGCCGGCCCAGCCGATTCCGGCCGCGGCGACCAGCGCGTCGACGCGGCCGCCGCGTTCCAGCGCCTGTTCGGCCAGTCGCTCGCGGCTGCGGCGGTCGGCGACATCGGCCGGAAGAGCGGTGCCCCCGGTGCTCTTCGCGACCGTCTCCAGACGGCCCTGGTCACGCCCGTTGAGCAGGAGCTGCCAGCCGCCTTCGGCGGCGAGCCGCTGGGCGACCGCCGTCCCGATGCCGGAGGACGCGCCGGTGATCAGGGCGATCGGTCGTACCGCGCCGAACCCGGGCCCGCGCCGGGACGTATCGGGCATCGTCGATCCTCCGGGTGCTGGGAAGCCTGGCCCTCCCAGCATCCGCGGTACGCGGCCGGGGCGCCCGTTCACCGCTGCGCGGCGATCCCCCCTTCCACCCGAACAGGTCGATTCGGCGGCCGTCCGCCGCGGGATGGAGCCCTTCGGCACGCCCCTCGATCCCCCTCGACCCCGGGAGCCGCATGGAACGGCGATTCGTGGTGCTCGGCGCGAGCATGGGCGCCGGCCATGACGCGGTGGCCGGCGAACTCGCCCGCCGACTGCGGAACCAGGGTCACGACGTACTCCTGCAGGACACGCTGGCACTGCTGCCCCCCGGGGCCGGGCCCGCCCTGCGCGCCTTCTACCGGGCGTCGGTGCGGTACGTGCCGCAGCTCTACGCGGCGATCTACGCGACGTTCCTATCGCCCGGTACGGGTCCGCGGCCCGGCACGTCCCCGCTGGCGGCCCTGGCGGAACGCCGGCTGATCGAGATCGTGGACCGGTGGCGCCCCGACGCCGTGGTCTCCACCTTCCACCTGGCAGCACAGATCACCGGGCGGCTGCGCATGCGCCGGGCGATGAGCGTGCCCAGTGTGGTCTTCGTCCTCGACTTCGCCGTGCACCGCGGGTGGCTGCACCCCGGGAACGACCTGCATCTGTGTGTCACCGAAGCTGCGGCCGAGGCCGCACGTGCGGGCACCGGACGGCCCGCGCAGGCGCCCGGGCCGGTGGTCCCCCCGCAGTTCCCCGCGCCGCAGTCGGCGCCCGACGGGTGGCGTGCCGTCCTCGCGGACCACGGGCCGGACCGCCCGTCCGTACTGCTCTCCGCCGGGGCGTGGGGAGTGGGCCCGGGGTTGCGGGACACGGCCGGGTCACTGTCGCGCCACGGCTGTCTCCCCGTACTGCTCTGCGGGCGGGACGAACGGCTGCGGCGCAGGGCGTCCCGACTGCCCGGGGTCCTCGCGCTGGGCTGGGTCGAGGACATGCCGGGCCTGATGGCGGCGGCCCGGGTCCTGATCGACAACGCGGCCGGGCAGACCGCGGTGCAGGCGCTCGCCGCGGGCCTCCCCGTCGTCGGCTACCGTCCGATTCCCGGCCACGGCCGCGAAGGCGTACGGCAGATGGCCGCGGCGGGCCTCTCCGCCTATGCGGCCGACCTCGGAGAGCTGCTGATGACGGTCGACCGGCTGGTCCGGCCGGGGCTGGCGCGGGAGCGGCGGATCGCCCTGGGCCGGTCGGCCTTCCGAGCGGACGCCGCACAGTTCATCACCGACCTGGTCGGCGTGGCGTGAACCGGCGGCACCTGTGACGCCGTGTCCCTGCGGCTGATCCTGCGGCCTGCCACCGGACGCCGCCCGGTGCTCCCCAGCCGAAGCACGACGGCCGGGCGCTGCTCGCCCCACCCGTGCGACCTGAGACGGGCGCGGCCGTCGGCGTCAGTCTCGGTACAGCGCGTCGATCTCCTCGGCGTACCTCTCCTCAATCCGGCGGCGCCGAAGCTTGCGGGAGGGCGTGACCAGGCCGGCCTCCTCACTGAACGGCTTGGCCAGGATGCGGAACGCCCGGATCGACTCCGCCTTCGACACCTGGGTGTTGGCGGCCGACACCGCCCTGCGGACCTCGGCTGCGAGATCGGGGTCGCCCACCGGGTCCGCGGCATCGAGCGGCGGCTTGCCCCGAAGCTCCAACCAGGTGGCCAGGGCGTCGAGGTCGAGCGTCACCAGCGCGGTCACGTACGGCCGGTCGTTCCCGACGACGAGGCACTGCTCGATCAGCGGGTGCTCGCGAACCTGCTCCTCCAGGAGCGCGGGCGAGAGGTTCTTGCCGCTGGCGGTGACGATGAGTTCCTTCTTGCGGCCGGTGATCGTGAGGTAGCCGTCCTCGTCGAGGGAGCCGAGATCCCCGGTGGCGAGCCAGCCGTCCTGCAGTACCTCCGCTGTGGCCTCGGGATCGCCCAGGTAACCGGAGAAGACCGTTGCTCCGCGCAGCATGATCTCGCCCTCGTCGGTGAGGCGCACGGTGGTGCCGGGGACCGGGTGGCCCACCGTGCCGAACCGGACCCGTCCGGGCGGGTTGGCGGTGGCCGCCGCCGTGGCCTCCGTCAGACCGTAGCCCTCGTAGATCGTCACGCCTGCCCCGTCGAAGAACAGACCGAGTCGCCGCCCCATCGTCGAGCCGCCGCTCACGGCGGTGCGGACCTTGCCCCCCATCGCCACACGGAGCTTGCTGTAGACGACCTTGTCGAAGAACCGGTGCTGGAGGCGCAGCGCCAGGCCGGGGGCGTGCCCGGTGCCGAACGCGTGCCGCTCCCGCGCCTCGGCGTAACGCACTGCGACGTCGACGGACTTGTCGAAGGCCGCGAGGTTGCCGGCCCGTTCGGCTTTGTTCCGGGCGGCGGTGAAGATCTTCTCGAAGACGTAGGGGACGGCGAGGACGAACGTGGGGCGGAACGCCGCCAGGTCGGGCAGCAGTGCGGCCGCCGACATCTCGGGCTGATGTCCGAGTCGGCCGCCGGCCCTGATCGCGGCGACTTCGACCATCCGGCCGAAGACATGGGACAGGGGAAGGAAGAGCAAGGTGGACGGCTGGCCGTCGGCCGCGGGCGCGAAGATCGGGCGCCACCGCGCGATGAGGTTGTCGCACACGGCCATGAAGTTGGCGTGGGTGAGCACACACCCCCGAGGGCGTCCGGTCGTGCCGGAGGTGTAGATCACGGTGGCGACGGAGCCCGGAGTGACCGCCAGCCGGTGCCGGTGCACGACATCGTCCGTGAGCTGCTCACCGTCGGCGACCAGTTCGTCGACGGCGCCGACGTCCAGCTGCCATACGCTGCGCAGCGCGGGGAGCCGGTCGATCGCCGTGCCGAGCGTCATCGCCTGCTCCTCGTGCTCGATCACGCAGCCCACGGCGCCGGTGTCGTGCAGAATCCAGGCGACCTGCTCGGAGGACGCAGTGGGATAGATCGGCACCGGCTGCGCCCCGATGGTCCACAGTGCGAAGTCGAACAGCGTCCACTCGTAGCGGGTGCGGGACATGATCGCCACGCGGTCACCGAAGCGGATGCCCTGTGCCAGCAGTCCCTTGGCCAGGGCCACCACCTCGTCGCGGAACTCGGCGGCCGATACGTCCCGCCACTGGCCGTCCACCTTGCGTCCCAGTTGTGCCCGCTCCGGCTGCTGCGCAGCATTGTCGAACACGGCGTCGGCGAGGCCGCCGACATGGGGAGCGGTGACGAGGGCAGGCTGGGAGGACTCGCGCACGCGGTGTTCCTCAGGGGCTACGGGGAGCGAGGACGTGGGTGGAGGCTAGCGCGCCGACCTGCGGCGGGAAAGGTCTTCCCACGAGTTGCACGAGTGGTGGTCAGACGCCCGGGGCGGGACACCCTGCGCCGATGACGCCAGACTTCCGGCCCCGGGACATTCGATGGCTGTTACATGCTTCGCGTGTATCGTCGACGGCGTCTCCCTCCTGTCAGACGGCCCGGCCCTCATCGGAACCGGTGCAGATGTGCAGTTCGCACCACACCACCTTCCCTTCCGGTGTCCAGTGGCTCCCCCAGCAGCGCGACAGCAGATTCATCAGGTGCAGCCCCCGACCTCCTTCATCGCTCTCGTCGGCCGGGCAGACGCGAGGCGGAGCCGGGCTCGCGTCCTCGACCTCGCAGCGCAGCGTGCCCCGTAGGGCGGAGCGGGAGAGGGTGAGCCGGATCGGGCCCCACGCGTGGCGCAGCGCGTTGGTGACCAGCTCGCTGACCAGGAGCTGGGTGTCGCCGATGGCATCCTCGAGTTCCCAGTCGGACAGCTGGGAGCGAGTGAGTCGCCGCGCTTCGGGGACCGAGGACGGTTCGGGGTCCAGCAGCCAGGTCGCTTTCATGGGGGCTCTGTGCGCGGGCATGTCGTAGCCGGCCGGGCTCCGCGGGACTCCCACGGGCGCGGGGAGGGTGGCTGTGAACGGCTTCATAGTCGTGTCGGACCTTGGGGCTCTCCGCCTGCTGCGACGGAATTCCAATGAGGTTTCCAGACTCCTGCGGCCGCCACTGACTGGGCAGGGGAGAAACCCCCGTATCACTACCTGGATCCCCGCGCCCCGGCTCCCCCCGAGCGCGAACCGCTGCTGTTCGTCGTGGTTCAGCGTGGCGAGATCTCGAGTCGGAAGAGTGCTCTCTCCCGAGGCTCGGGCAGACGCAGACCGCGAGAGCCCGGGGTGATCGACCCCAGGATGCTGGGATGGCGGGCGCCGGTGCACGCCGGGACCGTGCCGGCCAGTCCGTGGACGGTCAGCCACCCCAGGACGGCGAAGGCATAGGCCTCCTTGGCCGCGGACGGCAGGCCGAGCTCGTCGGAGCACCGCAGCGGGATGCCCCGCAGTGCCGTGCGCAGCATGGTCATCAGGGTGGGGTTGCGGGTTCCGCCGCCCGAGACGATGACCTCGGTCGCCTGGACGGACCGCACCGCGTCGGCGACGGTCCTGGCCGTGAGCTGGGTGACGGTGGCGACGACGTCCTCGGGCGGCAGCGGGCCGCGACCGCCGAGAGCGGCCCGGAGATAGGGCAGGTGGAACAGCTCCTTCCCGGTCGTCTTGGGAGGCGGCTCGGCGTAGTACGGCTCGTCCAGGAGCTGCCGCAGCAGCGGTGCGTCGACGCTCCCTCGGGCCGCCAGCGCCCCGTCCGCGTCGTAGTCCATCCGGCCGTCGGACAGATCGCGTACCGCCGCGTCGATCAGGGCATTGGCGGGGCCGGTGTCGAAGGCGACGGGCTCACGCCTCCCCGAGGCGACGGTGATGTTGGCGATGCCGCCCAGGTTCAGGGCGACGGGGACGCCGGGGCGGCCGCGCAGCCACATCACGTCGACGATGCTCACGAGAGGCGCCCCCTGGCCTCCGGCGGCGACGTCACGGGTACGCAGGTCGGACACCACCGGGCAGCCGGTGGCTTCGGCGATCCATGCCGGCTGTCCGATCTGCAGGGTCCCGTGCACCCGGCCGTTCTCGGTCCAGTGATGGACGGTCTGCCCGTGCGAGGTGATCAGGTCGGCGCGGTCGGCGCACAGCTCCCGGTTGGCTCGGACGGCGACGGCGGCGAACGCCTGGCCCACGCGCGTGTCGAGCCGGCAGACGTCCTTCATGGTGGTGGTCGCCGGTGGCAGCGCCGCGGTCAGCGCCGCGCGCAGCTCGCCGGACCAGGTCTCGCTCACCAGCCCCAACGGAGTCAGCACGAGACTGTCCCCATCGAGTGTGAGGTCGGCGGCCGCGGCGTCGATCGCGTCGTGGGACGTGCCCGACATCAGCCCGATCACCCGCATCGTTCGTTCTCCTGGTTCGCCGGTGGGTCAGTCGCGCAGTCGGTGCCGGTGGTCGTCACCGCGCAGGGTGAGCAGCGCCGGCAGGCTGACCACACAGGTCACGACCGCGTAGTAGGCGGGAATGTCGACGTCATGGGTGCGCTTGATCATCTCCGTGATGATGAGTCCGGCGGAACCGGAGAAGACGGCGTTGGACAGCGAGTAGGCCAGGCCGAGACCGGTATAGCGGGCACCGGTCGGGAACATCTCGGCGAGCATCGCCGGGCCGGGGCCCGCCATCAGCCCGACGAGGGCGCCGGCCGTGGTCACGGCCAGACCTTTGGTGAGGATCGATGCCCCCGGATCCTGCACCAGGTTCAGGAGCGGGAACGCGAGTACGGCCACCAGCGCCGTTCCGGCCACCATGACCGCGCGCCGGCCGAGGCGGTCGCTCAGCATGCCCGCCGGGATGATGGCGGCGGCGAAGCCCAGGTTGGCCAGGACGGTGGCGACCAGCGCCTGCGACAAGGTCGCGTTCAGCGTGCTCTGCAGGTAGGAGGGCATCACGACCAGGAAGGTGTAGCCCGCTGCGGACCAGCCCATGATCCGCCCGGCACCCAGCGCGACCGCCTTCACCACGTCGGCCGTACGGGGCCTGCCGGGCTGGACGGTCTCCTGACCGATGCGCCCGTCGGCAGGATCCTCCCGGGCCTGCCGCGCCTGCTGGAACGAGGGGGTCTCCTCCAGCCTGAGCCGCAGCCACAGGGCGGCGAGCCCCAGAGGCAGCGTCAGGAGGAACGGCACCCGCCAGCCCCACGCGTGGAGATCGTCCCCGGTCAGCGCGGTGGCCAGCAGTGCTGCCATACCCGCGCCCGCGAGCAGGCCCAGCGCCACGGTGAAGGACTGCCACGACCCGTACAGGCCACGCCTGCCCTGCGGGGCGAACTCGGTCATGATCGACACGGCACCGCCGAACTCGCCTCCGGCCGAAAGGCCTTGCAGCACCCGCAGGAACGTCAGCAGCCACGGAGCGGCCGGCCCCAGCGTGGCGTACGAGGGCAGCAGACCGATCATGGTCGTGGCCCCGGTCATCAGCAGGATCACGAGGATCAGCGTGGGGCGCCGGCCGATCCGGTCGCCCACGTGCCCGAAGAGCGCGGCTCCGACGGGGCGGAAGAAGAATGCCAGCGCGAACGAGGCGTACGTCTTGATGAGCCCCTCGACGTCGCTTCCGCCGACGGGGGTGAAGAAGTTCGCGGCGATGATCGTCGCGAAGTAGCCGTAGACGCCGAACTCGTACCACTCGATGAAGTTGCCGACCGAGCCCGCAGCCAGCGCTCGGCGCGATCGTGGTAACCCGGCGGTCTGCCGGGTGGGGGACCGCTCAGGATCACGGAGGCCGTGCGGATGGTCGGACATGGGACCCACCCCCTCGCTCTCGGTCCACGGTCGTCGCCATCCGGCTCGCCGCGCTGCCTGGGTCAGGCTTCCCCGCACGGCGGCACCTGCACCCGGCGTGGCGCGCGATGCATCGATCGGGCCACGCAGGGGCGATCCGGCCCTTCCCCTCAGCCGCCCGCCTGTGATGTTGTTGAAGTGGCACCGAGGGCGATACAGACGCGGAGAAGCGGATCAAAAGCCGTGCACCGCGCAATCCGGGCCCGCGAGAAGTGGGCGGCCCTCGGCGCCGCTTGCGGCCCGAGCCGCGGTCCCGGCACACCGTGGGCGTTCGAGGGTCAGGCCTGCCCGGTGTCGAAGCGGCTCACCCTTGCGTGGGCGACCGTGAACCGCCAGGCGGTCCGCATCTCGCCCCAGGTGTCGTTGCGGTACCGGACGATCAGCGACAGCCCGTCGGCCGACTGGGATTCGACCTCCATATGGCCGTGGGAGGAGAAGATCTCCCGGTCGGCCCACTGATCCAGGTTCCGGTCGGAGCCGTCGTCGGACATCGTCGCGCCGGGCATGAGCGCGGCCCGGAACGCCGCCCGGTCACCGGCGTTGATGGCGTCGACGAAGGAGCGTACGGCCGGGTTGGACAGCTCGTCCGTGGGGATCATCGGCGTCTTCATCTCCGGTGCGTGGTTCGTCGGGGCAGAGGTGTCTTTCGAGCCGATCCTCAGTCCGGCCTCCGGGCGCGGCAACCCGGGCGGCCGCCCCGCCTCACTTGTTCGGCCCGCCCCGCCCGTACGCGGACGGGCGAACTCGGCTGGCAGGGCCCGGCGGGCCCGAGGATTCTGGGGGCGACGGTCCGAAGCAGGCGGGAGCGCATCCGTGCGGACACCGAGCGAGCGAGGACCCGCTGCCAGGCTCGGCAACGTGCGCCTCGTCCGGCTGCTGCCCGCCGTGCTGCTCACCGGCGGCGTCCTCCTGGACTACTTCACCCCGCCCGAGATCAGTGGCGAGGCCTTCTACTCGGCGGCGCCGATGGCGGCCGCCCCGTTTCTTTCGCTGCGCTGGACCGTCCTGGTGGGGATCGGGGCCTGCCTCGCCGACACCGCCCTCCTCGCGCATTTCGGCTACCTGGGCGAGGGCGGCGGGAACAGCGAGTTGGGGGCGGTCGCCACCGTCTCCGGTATCGCCGTCGTCATCAACCGCATCCTGTACCGCAGCGATGTGCGGCTGCGGTCCGCACGCACCATCGCCCACGCCATGCAGCGCGCGGTCCTGCCCCGTCCCCCGGCCCGTATCGGGTGCCTGCTCATCGGCGCACGCTACGAAGCGGCCCACGCGGATGCCCGGGTCGGCGGGGATCTGTATGCCGTCCAGAACACGCCCTACGGTGTGCGCTGCCTGGTCGGCGACGTGCGCGGCAAAGGACTGGAGGCCGTCGAGGTGGTGAACGTCGTGCTGGGCGCGTTCCGTGTGGCCGCCGCCGAAGAGCCGACGGCGGCGGACGTCGCGGCACGGCTGGATCGGGCCCTGACCCGTGACATCGAGCAGCGTTCCGGCGTCGAAGCGCTCGAAAGCTTCATCACTGCCGTGCTGGCCGAGTTCACGCCCGCCGGGGACGAAGTGCGGCTGGTCAACCGCGGTCACCCCGCTCCTCTGCTGCTGTCCGCCGCAACGGTGCGCACCGTGGAGCCCGCCGACCACGGCCTGCCGCTGGGCCTGTCCGGCTTGGGCCCCGCCGCGGGCTCCATGGACACCGTGCGGTTCCCGGACGGGGCGACGCTTCTGCTGTGCACCGACGGCGTGACCGAGGCGCGAGACCGCGCGGGGACCTTCTACGACCCTGCCGCCCGGCTCGCGGGACGGTGCTACCAGGAGCCGGAAGCGCTGCTGGACTCGCTGCTCGCCGATGTGAACGCACACACCGGTGGGCGGAGCACCGATGACCTGGCGCTCCTCGCGGTCACGCGCACTGCCGGTCTCCCAGAGGTGAACTGAGTCCTCGGGCCCCGGAACACGTACCCATGTGATGAGCAGTCGGGCGCGGTTGGGGGCACCACCCTGGGGGCACGCGCCCAGCTGACGCTGGGTGGGGGTGCCCCCACCCAGCGTCAGCTGGGGGAGGCCGTATCCGCCACTGCTGTGACGTCCGGTTCCCTGCCCGAGGAGTCCTGCATGCGCGCCCGTGTTCTCGCCTCAGTCCTGCTGGCCGCCGCGCTGGCGCTCGCCGGATGCGGCACGGACGGCGGCGGAAAGCCGCAGACCCTGCAGTTCACCGGCACCACGCTCGACGGGAAGCGCTTCGACGGAGCGACACTCGCGGGGAAGCCGACGGTGCTCTGGTTCTGGGCGCCGTGGTGCGGGACGTGCCGCGGCCAGGCGCCGCAGACGGCGAAGCTCGCCAAGGAGTACAAGGGGAGGGTCCAGGTCGTCGGCGTGGCCGGACTGGACAGGACCGCCGCGATGCGCGACTTCGTCTCCGCCACGAAGGTCGGCGGATTCCCGCACCTGGGCGATATGGAGGGCGGCATCTGGAAGAAGTTCGAGATCACGCAGCAGAGTTCCTACGTCCTGCTCGACGAGAAGGGCAGGACCGTGCACAGCGGAACCCCCTCGGGTCCGGGGGAGCTCGATCGGCGCATCGCCGAACTCGCCGGCTGAGGCGCTCGTCGCCACGACTTCTCGCAAAGCGCCGACGGCAGAAGGTGACCCGTTCGGTTCCGCTGGCGATACTGACTGTGTCCCGCTGTATCAGCGTGCTCACACGGAGGTACCGATGAAGATGCTGATCAATGTGCCCGAGACCGTGGTCGCGGATGGGCTGCGCGGCGTCGCCGCCGCTCATCCCGAGCTCACTGTCGACGTCGAGGGCCGGGTGATCGTACGGCGGGATGCGCCGGTCGCGGACAAGGTCGGCCTGGTCTCCGGCGGCGGGTCGGGGCACGAGCCGCTGCACGGCGGGTTCGTGGGACCGGGGATGCTCGACGCCGCCTGTCCCGGGGAGGTCTTCACCTCACCCGTGCCCGACCAGATGGCGCGTGCTGCGGCGGCGGTGGACAGCCGAAAGGGCGTCCTGTTCATCGTGAAGAACTACACGGGCGACGTGCTGAACTTCAACATGGCGGCGGAGCTCGCCGAGGACGAGGGCATTCAGGTCGCCAGTGTGCTGGTCAACGACGACGTGGCCGTGACGGACAGCCTCTACACGGCCGGTCGTCGCGGCACCGGCGCGACGCTGTTCGTGGAGAAGATCGCGGGCGCGGCGGCCGAGGAGGGCGCGCCGCTGGAGCGGGTCGAGTCCATCGCCCGGAAGGTCAACGAATCCTCGCGCAGCTTCGGCGTGGCGCTCAGCGCCTGCACCACCCCGGCCAAGGGCAGTCCCACCTTCGAGTTGCCGCCCGGCGAACTGGAGTTGGGCATCGGCATCCACGGCGAGCCGGGGCGCGAGCGGCGCGCCATGATGACCTCGGGTGAGATCGCGGACTTCGCGGTCGACGCCGTCCTGGACGACCTGCGCCCGGAGTCCCCGGTGATCGTTCTGGTCAACGGCATGGGCGCGACGCCACTGCTGGAGCTGTACGGCTTCAACGCCGAAGTGCACCGGGTGCTCGGCGAGCGCGGGGTCAGTGTCGCCCGTACGCTCGTGGGCAACTACGTCACCTCGCTCGACATGGCCGGCTGTTCGGTGACGGTGTGTCAGGTCGACGAGGAGCTGCTGCGGCTCTGGGACGCCCCGGTGGCCACGGCCGCACTGCGCTGGGGGCGCTGAGCCCGAGGAGGACGGATGCGGCGGCCGGTCCCGTCCCCTTCACGAGTTCGGGGCAGCCTTCACACGTTCGAGGGAGCAGGGAAGCGGAGAGATCGGACTGTCACACCCGGCACCTACTCTGTCACCGGTTCACCATGCGATCAGCGAGAAGACCGCACGTGACATGCCACCCTCGCGTACCACGGGAACGGTGATGAGATGAGCTCCCCGAACGTGACCAGCTTCTACCCGGTGATCTGCAGCGAGCACGTCGCCGAGTCCATGGAGTTCTACACAACGCTGTTCGGCTTCGAGAAGACCTTCGAATCGGACTGGTACGTGAGTCTGCGCCGCAGGGAGGCACCGCATTACGAACTGGCCCTGCTCGACGCGGCCCATCCGACCCTGCCCGCCGGCTACCGCCGCCCGGCCCAGGGTCTGCTGCTCAATCTCGAAGTGGCCGATGTCGACGCCGAGCACGCCCGACTGGTCGACGAGGCGGGTCTGGCTCCGGTGCTGCCGCTGCGCAGCGAGGACTTCGGGCAGCGGCATTTCATGGTCTCGGACCCTGACGGCGTACTGGTCGACATCATCACCCCGATCGAACCGGCGGCGGAGTTCGCCGCCGCCTACACGAGCGCCGGGCAGTAGAAGCGCGAGCCGTGCCGAGCACGTCCGGGCCGATGGGGCCGGCCCGGACGTGCCGCGCGGCTACCAGGTCTCGAGGCCGGGCTGGGGCCCCATCGCCTTGCGATGCTCCCCCTGGGGCCACTCCCTCTGGGAGCACTCCCCCAGCTACCGCTGGATGGGGACCCCCAGCGTTAGCTGGGAGCGTGCCCCCAGGGGACCCCCGGGCGTCCTCGGACCGCGCAGCCGCACCGTTTGATGCCGTTACCGTTTGCGCCGGCCCTTGGCCTTCATGGCGTCTTTCGCCCCGGTCACTTTCTCCTTCGCCGCGTCCACGGCTTCCTTCGCCTTGCCCTTGGCCTGGTCGGCCGTGCCCTCACCGCGCAGGCGCTCGTCCCTGGTGACCTTCCCGGCCACCTCCTTGGCCTTGCCCTTCATCTGCTCGGCGGCGCCGCGTCGGCGGCCGGTCCGCTCGCTCATGGGAGTTGCCTTCCTTGTCGGATACGGACAGTTCTGTCCGCAGTCCACGCTGCCGCAGGGTCCGGGAGGCCGCACCTCGGGCGAAGCCGTCAGCGGTCCACTGCGGCGAACAGCGGGTACGGGGGCCGCCGGTTGCACGCCCGGGCAGCGGCGATGGCCGGTCCGGGCCCGGAAGCCGACCGGCCCCCTGGAGCCGCCGGCGACGCTCGAGCGGGAACTACGGGAACTTCCCCATACGGCGGCCCACTTGCCGGACGCGACCCGACCGCTATGGCCGGCGCACACACGTCACAGGTCGATGCCCGGATCGAACCACGCAGGACCGTCCGCCAGCGCCTGCTTGATCCGCGTCAGGACGAAGTCCTCCAGCTCCGGCAGACCGTCCAGCGGGAACCACGCCACGTCCAGGGACTCCTCGTCATTGACGCGGGCCTCGCCCCCGACGGCCCGGCAGCGCAGGGTGATGTCCATGAACTGGCAGCGGTCGCCGTTCGGGTACTCGATGGGGTCCAGTGCCTGGACCAGGACGACCCGTTCGGGCACGCAACACACGGCGGTCTCCTCGTAGACCTCGCGCACCGCCGTCCGGGCGGGCTGCTCCCCCGGTTCGCAGATGCCGCCGATGATGGACCACCTGCCAGTGTCCGCGCGCCGCACGAGCAGTACCCGCCCCTGGTCGTCGAAGACCGTGGCGCTGACGCCGGGGAGCCACAGGAGCTGGTGGCCGGCCGTCGCGCGCAGGGCACGGATGAAGTCGGGCGTCGCCATGCGACGAGGGTAGCGGCCGTGGAGATCTTGGCCCCGCTCCGAGCCGGTGGCCGAGCTGCCGGTCGACGCATCCGCCGCATCGTTTCTGCGCAAGAACTCCTCAGCTCACGGGATGAGCCGTTACGGTGTGGCCCGTCAGGTGCCCGTGGACGGCATCACCAGTGCCGCGCGGTGCCCGTCAGATCAATGGGGGGCGACGGGATGGCGCGGATGGCGGCAAGGCCCGCCGTACGAGATCGGCGCAGCACCGCCGATGGGATCGGCGTGCTCGTGCTCGGCTGCTGCGCGGCGTGGGCCCTGTTCACGGCCGCAGGCCACGATGCGCGCCCCGAGGGCATGTTGCTGGCACTGCTCGCGGTCGCCGCGGGATACGCCTGCGGGCGCATCGGCGGAGCCGTGCTCCCGGTCGCCGCGCCGGCCACGGCGGCGATCGCAGGCCTGGCCCTGGTGATCGCCACTCCGGACGACGTGTCGGGCGCGGCCGTCGATCCGACGCCCGGACACACTGCGGCGAGCGCCGCGCAGTTCGCCCTCGCAGCAGGAGCGGCCTGCTGTGCGGCCTGGGCAGCGCGTCCGCCCGCCGCGCGGACGTGCTTGCGGCTGCTGGCCGGGGGCATCGCAGTGGCGGCCGCCGTACTCGGCTCGGTCGCCGGATGCATCGCGGCGTCCGCCGTGCTGCTGTGCTCGCTCGCCACCGCCCGGGCGCGGCACCGTTTTCCCGCCCTCGCCGCTCTGGCGTGCGTCGCCGCCGTGATCGCCGGCGGCTCGTGGGCGGTCGCGGAAGGCGTGCTGCCGAAGGGGCTGACGGCCTCGCTGGACGGTCAGCTCACCGAGCACCGGGTACGGCTGTGGCAGGACGCAATCGGGCTGGCGGAACGACATCCGGTGACCGGCGCGGGGCCCGACCGTTTCGCGGACCTGAGCCCGACGGCGCAGGCTTTGGCGGAGGCGGACAGCACGCCGCATTCCGCGGTGCTGCAGCAGGCCGCCGAGCAGGGACTGCCCGGAGTGCTGCTACTCGGCACGGCTTTCGTCTGGGTGCTCTCCGCCCTGTGGCGCTCGCCCCGCCCGACCGAGGTCGTGCTCACGGCGGCAGCGGCGCTCACGACCGTGGCCGCACTGGCGTGCGTCGGCAACGCGCTGAGCTTTGCGCAGGTCACCGCCGGAGCGGGGATCCTGGCCGGGTTGGCTACCGCCCGGCCCTTCGCCGAGGACCCCGGGCATCCGTCCCTGACCCCGGCCACCGCGACCGCCTTGCATGAGGGCCCCGCCGATGGCGGGAGCGGAGGATGGCGCGAACCGATGGCATAGCCGTCAGGACTGCGGTGCGGCCGGCCTGGATGAGGCGATCCGGCCCAGCCGGTACCGGATGACGCGTACCGCGGCTTCGGCGTCATCGACGGTCACCGTGAACTTGCGGCCGTCACCGAGCCGTACGACCAGGCCTTCGCCCCGGCGTACGACGACGGCCGTGCCCTTCTCGGGGCGCCAGCGATAGCCCCAGCCACCCCACTCGTGGGGGGTGACGCGGGGCGCGAAGTAGGCCCCGACGACGTTCTCCAGCGGGATCCGCCGCCGCGGGAGGCCGACGTGGCCGCAGCGGACTTCGACCGCGTCCCGGTCGACCGTCACGTGGACGTGCACGAAGGCGAGCGTGCCGAAGAGGATCAGCAGCCCGACGGCGACACAGCCGATCACGGACATCAGCAGCGGGGCGAGCCCCGAGGTCCAGTCGGAGTCCACGGCGAGCTCGATCCCCAGGGCGAGGCTCGCCGCTCCGAGGGCAGCGAGCGGCCACTGCGCACGGTTGGTCGCACGCCCGGTCCAGACCTCGGGGACGGATTCGGCCGGGCCCGCGTCGTCGTCGACGTTGCCCCTCATATGAGCGAGCCTACCCGTGATCGGCGGCGATAGCAGAGGGTTGCGGCCGGCCACAGTGTGTGCATGGGGCTGTGTCCACCACGAGGGAGCGGTCTCCCGGACTAGCTGGGGGCGGGGCTCACAGCGGCGAGCGCGCGCCCCTCGACGTACGCCAGAGCCGACGCGGGGAGCGCGGCCTCACGGCCGCTGAGGATCACCGTCAATGCGTCGGTCGGCTCCGCGCCAGGCGCGGGCTCGGCACCCATCCGGCGCAGCGCCTGGGCCGCGACGGCACCGGCGGAGCCGTACAGCGCGACCCGCGGGCGCCCGGACTGCTGCACGGCCGCCTTGATGCGCTCGTCGACCAGTTCGTAGTGGGTGCATCCCAGAACGACAGCCCTGACATCCGCGGGGGTGAGGGCGGCGGCCGCGGCGACGGCGGCGTCGGTCTCCGCCTCGTCCGCCCGCTGCACGGCGTCGGCGAGCCCCGGGCACGGCACTTCGGTCGTCACCACGCCATCCGCGAAGTCCCCGATCAGACCGCGCTGGTAGGGGCTGCCCGTGGTGGCGGGCGTGGCCCAGACGGCCACCGGTCCGCCCGCCGCCGCAGCAGGCTTAATCGCCGGCACGGTCCCGATCACGGGCAGTCCCGGCTCCAGTTCGGCGCGGAGCGCGGGCAGAGCGTGCACGGAGGCGGTGTTGCAGGCGACGATCAGCGCGTCGGGGCGATGTACGGCGGCCGCCCGTGCGCAGGACAGCGCGCGGGCGGTGACATCTTCCGGAGTCCTCGGTCCCCATGGCATGCCGTCGGGGTCGGAGGAGAGAACGAGAGCGGCGTCGGGCCGCAGCCGGCGCACCGCGGCAGCGGCGGGCAGCAGCCCGATGCCGGAGTCGATGAGCGCGATCTTCACCCGGCAACCTTAGTGGATGGTCCGTCCAGGGCTGTCGCCGGGCGGACCGGTGCCAGGCCCCAGCGCAGGGCCGCCGGGTCGATGCCTGACGGCGGATCGGAAACACCTCCGCGCATCACCTGCCTCAGCGGCGCCGTCCGGCAGACTGCCGGGGTGAGCACGCTTGGCTGGATCGCGGTCGGATCGCTGGTCGCATGGCTGTGGCTGCTGCTGGGGCGTGGGTGGTTCTGGCGGGTCGATGTACGGCTCCCCCGACGGGACGACGCCGCTCAGTGGCCCGCCGTCGCCGTGATCGTGCCCGCGCGCGACGAGGCCGAGGTGCTTCCCGTGAGCCTGGCGTCGCTGCTCGCCCAGGAGTATCCCGGGCCGGCCGCGATCTTCGTCATCGACGACGGCAGCACGGACGGCACGGGTCGGCTGGCACACGAACTCGCCGCACAGGCCGGTGGTCTGCCACTGACCGTGTCCTCGCCTGGTGAGCCGGAGGCCGGGTGGACCGGGAAACTGTGGGCGCTGCGGCACGGGATCGCGCTCGCGCGCGCCCGTACCCCGCCCCCGGAGTATCTGCTCCTGACGGACGCGGACATCGCCCACGCTCCACACAGCCTCCGTGACCTGGTGAGCGCTGCCCGCACCGAGAATCTCGATCTCGTCTCGCTGATGGCGCGGCTCCGCGTGGCGACCTTCTGGGAGCGGCTGATCGTCCCGGCCTTCGTGTACTTCTTCGCGCAGTTGTATCCGTTCCGGTGGGTCAACCGGGCCGGGTCGCGGACGGCGGCCGCCGCGGGCGGGTGTGTGCTGCTGCGCGACGCGGCGGCCGAGCGGAGCCGCGTCCCCGAGAGCATCCGGCAGGCAGTGATCGACGACGTGGCGCTCGCCGGGGTGGTCAAGCGCGGCGGTGGGCGCGTCTGGCTCGGGCTCGCCGACGGGGTGCACAGCGTGCGCCCGTATCCGGGCCTGGGCACGTTGTGGCGCATGGTCTCGCGCAGCGCGTACGCGCAGCTGCGCCACAGTCCCCTGCTGCTCGCCGGAACCCTCGGGGGGCTTGCGCTGATGTATCTCGCGCCGCCGGTCACCCTGGCGGCCGGATGGCGGACCGGGGACCCTCTCGCAGCAGTGTCAGGCGCAACGGCCTGGATGGTGATGGCGGGGACGTACGTCCCGATGCTCCGCTACTACGGCCGGCAGGGGTGGACCGCGCCGCTGCTGCCGTTGACGGCCGCGCTCTATCTCGCCATGACCGTCGACTCTGCCGTGCAGCACTGTCGCGGCCGGGGTGCCGCGTGGAAGGGGCGGACATATCCGGGCCCGGCGCGCCCCGGGCGACGGGCCGGCACCGCGGAGGAAGAAGCCGGGCCATGACCGGAACACTGCGGCTCACTTGCGGCCCGGAGTCCAATTCATGCCCCAGCCGTACGCGCGGTCGACGGTGCGCTGCGGGCTGACGCCGCGCTCGGGGACCAGGAAGCGGGCTTCGCGCTGGACGACGAGCTCGCCGCCGCCCGTGTTGGTGATCAGAGCGAGGGCGCAGACCGTGGAGGGCACGGTGCACTCGTCGAGCGAGAAGTCGATCGGTGCGCCGTACTGGGGCTGGAGGGTGACGGTGGCGTTCAGGTCGGCGAAGCTGCGCGCGCCCTGGTAGATGGCGACGAAGATCAGGATCCGGCGGATGTCGTGCTTGTGGTCGAGGTTGATGGAGAGGTTCTCACCGGATGCCACGGCGCCGGTCCGGTCGTCGCCGTCCAGGTGGATGAAGGGCGGCCGGTGGAGCGATCCGAAGGCGTTGCCCAGTGCCTGGACGACACCCTTGCTGCCGTCGGTCAGCTCGAACAGCGCGCACAGGTCGAGGTCCAGGTCGGAGTGCATCGCCATGGCACGGCCGAGCTTGTTCCCCCATCCCTTGAACTGCTTGCGCACCTGCCAGTTGAGATTGACCCGCATCGTGCCCGACGTGCCGCCTTGCTTGGTCAGTGAGACCGCGGGTGCTTCCTTGGTCAGCGTGACCTTGGTGAGGCGCACCGGTGCCGGGGCTGCGGGCGGAGGCACCGGGGGCGCGGCGGCCGTTGTGGGCTGCGGTACGGGAGCCGGGGCCGGCGCGGACGGGGGTGCGGGTGCGGTGTCCGGTTCGTCCACCGAGATGCCGAAGTCGGTGGCCAGACCGGCGAGTCCCGAGCTGTAGCCCTGCCCGACCGCGCGGAACTTCCACGCTCCTTGCCGCCGGTACAGCTCGCCGAGCACGTACGCCGTCTCCACGGTGGCGTCCTCGCTGTCGAAGCGGGCCAGTTCGGACCCGTCCGCCGCATTCAGGACACGAATGTGCAGTCCGGGCACCTGCCCGAAACTGCCGCCGTCCGCCGACGCGGCGAGGACCACGGTCCGGACATCGGCTTCGATCCGGGTGAGGTTCACGGAGACGCTGTCGGTGACGGTCTCCCCCGCGCTGCGCTTGCCCTCGTGCCGTACCGCGCCGGAGGAGTGCTGCGGCTGGTTGTAGAACACGAAGTCCGCGTCGGAACGGACCTTCCCCGATTCCTGGAGCAGGAGAGCCGAGGCGTCGGCGTCGGGCACGCCGGGGCCCGCGCGCCAGCCCAGTTCCACCCGCACCTCCGATGCGGGGATCGGAACGTTCGCGCCCTTGCGCATCGTCATGCTCTCCCTCTTCGCTCGCTGCTCGTCGGCCGACCGCAACCCGGGTGCGTGGAGCCGCCTGGGGACCAACCTAGGGCCCGCCGGGCCGCGTCCGGTACCGCTCCCGCCCGCCGCCGCCCGTGCAGACCCCTCGGCCAACCCGCGGTAACCCGTCCGGAACTCGTCCTTTACAGGATCTCAACACGGCAGGAAGACCCTTTTCCCCAGGTTCGCTCACATTGGGTGGCCAGAGTCACTCCGAACACGTGAAACAACCCTCTTATCGGTCTCCCCAACCAGCACATCGTGGGCTTAACTTATGGGCTATGACCTCCCCCCGCTCCACCTATGGCGGCGGTTACTACTCCGCTCCGTCGTTCCCGGACACGCCGATCTACGACAACCTCGTTGCAGAGCGAGGCACGCCGCAGATCGCTCCCATCCGGGTGCCCTCCCCGTACGACACCGGCGGCAATCTGCCGGCGTTGCCGTCGGCGCTGCCCGCGCTCCCCGCGGGCCCCTCCTATTCGTCCCCGTCATACGGCTACCCGCAGGCGGCGCCGCAGCCCACCCCGCTGCAGCACGCCCCGGCGCCGTACATCCCTCAGCAGGCCACCGGCCCGCGCGGCTACCCAGGGCCGCAACAGCATCCGACGCCACCCGGCGGCACCCGCTACGACCAGATGCGTCCCGCCGCACCCCGGCCGCCGGCGCCCCGTCAAGCACCCGCACCCGCACCCGCGGCCTATGACGATCCGTACGGCCGCCGGTACCCGGGACGGGGGTACTGATCCGTTCTTCCAGCCCGGGTTGCGCCCAGCCCCACAGCCTCCGGCCTGGGCCGCACCCCCAGGCCGCATGACCGACCCGGCTGGCAGACTGGATCCATGCCCGAACCAGCGCTCCGTGCGGTCCATGTCCATCCGGTCAAGTCGGTGGCGGGCCATGGTCTCGACGAGGCCGTCGTGGAACCGTGGGGACTCGCAGGCGACCGCAGGTGGATGCTGGTCGGCCCGGACGGCCGCTGCATCACTCAGCGGCGGCACCCCCGGCTGGCACTGGCGGCCGCCGAGCCGCTCCCCGGAGGAGGAGTCCGGGTCACGGCACCGGGCGCCCGGCCGCTGACCGTTGAGGTCCCCGAGCCCGTCGGCACGACCCCCGTCGCCGTTTGGCGCGACAAGGTCGAGGCGGTACCGGCGGATCCGGCGGCCGGGGCGTGGTTCAGCGCGCACCTCGGCACCGAGGTGCGCCTGGTGCATCTGGACGATCCCGCGCACCGTCGGCCCGTCAACCCCAAGTACGCCCGTCCCGGCGAGACCGTCACCTTCGCCGACGGCTATCCCGTGCTGCTCACGACCACGGCGTCGCTCGACGCGCTCAACTCCCTCATCGCCCAGGGCGACCATGCCGACGAGGGGCCGCTGCCCATGAACCGCTTCCGGCCGAACGTGGTCGTGGACGGCACCGCACCGTGGGCCGAGGACGACTGGTCCCGGCTCCGGATCGGCGAGGTCCCGTTCCGGGTCGCCAAGCCGTGCAGTCGCTGTGTGATCACCACGACCGATCAGCGGACGGCGGAGCGCGGCAAGGAGCCGCTGCGCACTCTGGCGCGCCACCGGCGGTTCGGCGACGACATGCTCTTCGGTCAGAATCTGATCCCCGAAGGGACCGGCACCATCCGCCTCGGCGACCCTGTGGAGATCGTCGGGTAGCGGAACACCGGACATCCGCGTGATGCCGCTCTCTCTTCGCCCGGTTGCCCACATGTGCCCTGCCGTATGCGGTATTTAGGCACAGGGAAGGGGGCGCGACGATGCGGGCGATGACCGGGCTCATCCGATGGCGGCGGAATCCGTTGTGCCGGCGGACCGACCTCGTCGAGTCCTGGGTGGCGCTCCTCGCCGCCCTGGTCGTCGCCGTCGCAGCCCCCACCGTCGGCATCGCAGCCGGGTTCGCGGCTCAGGACGCGCTGGAGCGGATGGTGCGTGAGCAGCACCAGCAGCGACATCCGGTGACGGCGACGGTCGTTCGGCGGCTGCCGCACCCGCCCGTCGATCCCGATCCCGAGACGGCCTCCGACCGGGACACCCACCACCGCGTGGTCGCCACCTGGCCGGTCCGGGGCGGCACGCGCACCGGACCGGCGACCGCGCCACGGAACGCGGGCCCCGGTGACCGCTTCCGGGTCTGGACGGACCGCGCCGGACGCCTCGTCGCCCGCCCCATGGACCGCTCGACGGCCGACGCACACGCCGCGCTCGCGGGCCTGGGCGTCGGCGCCGCCGTCGCCGGAGCCGTGGAGGGTGCCCGCCGACTGGTCGTGTGGCGTCTCGTCCGCCGACGGTACGAGCAGTGGGACCAGGAGTGGTGGCGAGCCGGTCAGGACTGGGGCAGGACCGGCACAGGCAGCTGACCGGTCAACTCCGCTGCCTCGCGCACGCTACGGTGGAGCGCCAGAGCACAGCCGTACGCGGTGAAACGCACGAGGTGGGGGCACAGCAGCAGCATGGCACCACAGGGCACGGTCCAGGTGACGCACACCGGCACGTCGCGGTGGCGGCGCCGCACGGGCGAGTACGCCTCCCTCGCCGCGGCCCTGGAGGCCGCCGGAGACGGCGACGTCCTGTCCATCACCCCCGGTACGTACCGGGAAAACCTGATCGTCCAGCGGGCTGTCACCCTCCGCGGTCCGGACGGGAACCGCGGCTCGGTGCGCATCGCCCCCGCCGACGGCGTCCCCCTGACCGTCCGCGCCTCCGCGATCATCCGGGATCTGCACCTCGAGGGCCAGGACTCGTCCGCCCCCGCCCTGCTGTTGGAGGACGGCACCCCGGAGCTCACCGACCTGAGGATCGTGACGCGTTCGGCGGCCGGTATCGAGGTGCGGGGCGGGGCGCGCCCCATCGTCCGGCGCTGCACCGTCGACAACCCCGGCGGCATCGGCATCGGCGTCATGGAGGACTCCGGTGGGGTCTTCGAGGAGTGCGAGGTGGTCTGCGCGGGCCAGTCCGGGGTGGCCGTGCGCGGCGGCGCGCACCCTCGGCTGGAGCGCTGCAGGATTCACCACGCCTCGGGCGCCGGCCTGTCGCTGACCGGCGAGGGCAGCTCCCTGGAGGCCATCGGCTGCGAGCTGTACGAGATCAAGGGCGCGGGCATACAGGTCACTTCACGCGCCACCGGTCACCTCACCGACTGCACCGTGCACCGGACCTCGGCGGACGGGGTCACCCTCGACACCGACGCCGTGCTCACCCTCTCCGACTGCGACATCCACGACATCCCGGAGAACGCGGTCGATCTGCGGTCCCGTTCGGTGCTCACGCTCACCCGCAGCAAGGTCCGCCGCTTCGGGCGCAACGGGCTGTCCGTCTGGGATCCCGGGACCCGGGTCGACGCCAACCAGTGCGAGATCCACGACAGTACGGGCGACTACCCGGCGGTGTGGGTGAGCGATGGAGCAGTTGCCGTACTCGACTCGTGCCGGGTGCACGACGTACCGGACGCGCTGTTCGTCCTCGACCGGGGGTCGCGCGCCGACGTCGTCGACAGCGACATCGCGCAGGTTCGCAACACGGCGGTGTCGGTGAGCGACGGAGCGAGTGCCCAGCTCGACGACTGCCGGATCCGTGAGGCCACGACGGGGGCGTGGTTCCGCGACCACGGCAGCGGCGGCAGCCTCTCGGGCTGCACCATCGACGGGCCCGCCACGGGCGTCATCGTCACCAAGGGCGCGGACCCGACGGTCGAGCGGTGCACGGTCACCTCTCCGGCGGAGGCGGGTTTCTACGTCTCCGCCGAGGGCCGCGGTACTTTCCACGGCTGCCGGGTCACGGGCAGCGGCGGTTACGGGTTCCACATCATCGACGGCTGCCGCACCACACTGACGCGCTGTCGCACTGAGCGGTGCGCCCGCGGCGGTTACGAGTTCGCCGAGGAAGGGCCGGTGAGCGAGGACTGCACCAGCGACGAGAGCACCGAGCACCGCCGGCCTCCGTCGTCCCCCGCCACGGCTTCGGCAGTGCAGGAGGCATCTCCCTGGGGGCACTCTCCCAGCTACGGCCGGGGGGACCCCCACCCAGCCGTGGCCGAGGGAGATGGCTGGGGGGCTGCCACCAGCTCGGGGACCGGCCTGCTCGGGATGGTGCCTGCGCAGCAGACGGCGCCGTCCGCGCCGGCACCGGCGTCCGCCGACCCGGCGCCGGCTTCCGCACCCGCCCGCCCGTCCCGGGCGGTGCTCACCGAACTGGACGCGCTGGTGGGCCTGGAGAGCGTCAAGCGCGAGGTCCGGGCGCTCACTGACATGATCGAGGTCGGCCGCAGGCGGCAGCAGGCGGGGCTCAAGGCCGCGTCCGTCCGCCGCCATCTGGTCTTCACCGGCTCCCCCGGCACCGGCAAGACCACCGTCGCCAGGCTGTACGGCGAGATCCTGGCCTCTCTGGGCGTGCTGGAGAAGGGGCATCTGGTCGAGGTGTCCCGGGTCGACCTGGTCGGCGAGCACATCGGCTCCACGGCGATCCGCACCCAGGAGGCATTCGACCGGGCGCGCGGCGGCGTGCTGTTCATCGACGAGGCGTACGCGCTCTCCCCGGAGGACTCGGGCCGGGACTTCGGTCGTGAGGCGATCGACACCCTGGTGAAGCTGATGGAGGATCACCGCGAGGCGGTCGTGGTGATCGTCGCCGGGTACACGGCGGAGATGGAGCGGTTCCTCAGCGTCAACCCCGGTGTGGCGTCCCGCTTCTCCCGGACGATCACCTTCGGCGACTATGCGCCGGAGGAGCTGCTGCGCATCGTGGAGCAGCAGGCTCAGGAGCACGAGTACCGCATGGGCGAGGGCGCCGTGGAGGCGCTGCTCAAGTACTTCACGCTCATTCCGAAGGGACCGGCGTTCGGCAACGGGCGGACCGCGCGACAGACCTTCGAAGCGATGGTGGAGCGCCACGCGGGCCGGGTCGCCCAACTCGCCGACCCCAGCACGGACGACCTCACACTCCTTTACCCGGAGGACCTCCCCGAGCTGCCCTGACCGGGCCGGCGGCGAGCACGGAGCGCTGGAGCGGCACGTCCGGGAGGCGCGCGAGGAGGCCCGCGCGCTCCTCGGCGAAGGCCGGGTCCGCCTGGTAGTCGCCGTGGCCCAGAATCGGTGCGGGCAGCGGGTGTTCGAGCGTACGGCCATAGGCGAGCGGATCCTGCAACGGGGCTCGGTCCACCTCCGGGTCCGCAGCGTCGACCGGCATGACCGGGCCGCCGATCGGGTCCGTACGGCGCCACAGGTTGCGCCAGTAGTGCACCTCGCTGTGCAGCGCCCGGAGCGGCCCGCGGCCGAAGTAGGCCGGGAACCACCGGCCGTACAGCCGCTCCAGGGGCGAGCCGTAGGTCAGCAGGGCCACCCGGCGGCGGGTGTGCGGGGCGAGCTGCCAGACCACCGCGGCGGCGAGCACACTGCCCTGGGAGTGGCCGGAGATGACGAGCCGCCCGCCCGTGCACTGCGTCCAGGTGGCCATCCGCCAGGTGAGGTCGGGGACGGCGCGCTCGGCGTAGCAGGGGGGCGCGAAGGGGTGTGCCGCACGCGGCCAGAACGTTCCGACGTCCCACAGAATGCCGATGGTGCGGCGGGCGGACGGGTCGCGGTAAGCGCGCCGGCCCGAAGCGATGAGCAGTATGAACGCCACGCCGATGAGCCAGGAGCCCAGCGCCTGTGCGAGCTGCGCACCTGCGGCCATCAGCCCCGGGGTTCCCTCGGCAGCCTGCCCCGGCTCCTGGTGAGTGGCCCAGGCGCCGGTGATCGCCCCGCCGCCGAGTAGCAGGGTGGCCGCGGCGAAGGTGCCGACGAACCACGGTGCGTAGTCGGTGAGTCGGGCGGCCGCGAGGGTGACCGCGATCCTGAGGGTACGGGAGGTGTCCTCCGGCTCACCGGGGTGACCGGCGCGGACCGCAGGCGCCTCGCGACGGGCGGTCCGCCAGGTCCGCACGGCGAAGGAACCGGCCAGGGCGGCCAGCACCAGGAGCAGCACCGGAATCATGGCGGCCTGCCAGGAGAGCACGACGGGCGGTCCGGGGATGCCGGTCCCGTCCAGCCAGTCGGCGACCCGTTGGGAGACGCCGCCGGACATCAGCCCGCCCAGCGCGCAGGCGACCATCGCACAGGCCGCTCCCCCGAGTCCGCCCAGCGCCGTCCGGTCGTCGGCTGCGCTGCGGCCCAGCCACCAGGCGGTGACTCCGATGGCGAGGACGAGCGTGCCCTGGACGAGGGCGAGCACCGCGAAGGTCTCGTCTCCGGGGAGCCACCCGGACGACCTCCAGCCGGGGCGCGACCAGGCGGCGTGCAGCACGGCGACGGCGAGGACGACGAGGGCCGCGCCCGGCAGGGCGCGCACAATGGCGCGGTCCATGCGGTCGTCGGGCGCGCTCTCGCTGCGGCCCCGGCTGCACACCACCCACACCACGAAGGCTCCGGACGCCACCAGCGTCACCTCGAGCGCCCAGCCCACCGCGTCCAGCCAGGCACTGCCGCCGGGCTTGCGGTCGTAGCGGGTGGCGGCCGCCGCGAGCGCCGCGGCGACGGTCAGGAAGCCGGCGGCGGTGTGGGCGGCACGCAGCCGGGCGACGAGCCGACGCCCGTACCAGAAGCCGGGCAGGCACAACGCGGGGCGCGCAGCGGCCTCGGGATCCTCCTCGCCGACCGGGCGGCGCACCGGCGGCTGCGACTCGTACGCACTCCAGGTGCGGTGCGAGAGCCACCACAGGAGTCCGGTCAGGCCGGTGGGCACGAGGGCGGCGAGGGCCAGCCGGCGCCCGGGCTGGCTCCACCAGCCTCCCCGCTCCGGGGAGAGGAAGCCGAGCCAGGACCTGCCGCTGGCGCAGGCCTCGACCCCCGCGCACTGCCAGGCGGTCAGGTCGAGCGCCACCTCGCAGGCGGCCGCGACCAGCAGCACCGTGAGGCTGAGGGCGACGAGCCGTACGAGGACGCCGTACGTCCGCACCGCGGTGGTGTGGCCTAAAGAGGCGGGCCGCATCCAGTGGGCGAGATTGGCGACCATGAAGGGCAGCAGGACGAGCCACAGGGCACGGGCGCCGTTGCCGGAAGTGAGATTGGACCAGCAGTAGGCCTCGGGGACGGGACGGTCCCGGTAGTCGGCCGGACGGCTTTCCGCCTCGGCGTCTTCGCGGCGGCGGTGGATGCCGGCGGTGTCGTCCCCGGCGATCCGAACGACGCTGGGGTCGTCGAGCATCTCCTGCGGCGTCGTGCCGCCGACGCCGTGCACCAGCAGTTCGAGGGCGAGTTCCGTGCCGTACCGACGTTCCCCCCGTGCCTCCGTAGTCCCGCTGTCCGCTGTCGCGCCGGTGTCCGGCTGCATGGACGACGCCATAGTCTCCCCCGAGGCCGTATGTGCTCCGCTCCACGATCCTCCCAGCCCGGGGGCGGGCGCAGCTACCCATACGGCTGTCACTCCCACGTGGGAGGATGAAAGCCGGCGGGCCGGGATGACCGATGGCGGAAGGGACGGGCCGGGGTGAGCGACAACCAGAATCTGCTCGCGGAGCAACGGCGTGCCCTGATCCTCGACGAGGTCAGGCGACGCGGCGGGGTGCGGGTCAATGAACTGACTCGGAAGCTCAGGGTCTCGGACATGACGGTCCGTCGGGACCTGGACGCGCTGGCGCGGCAGGGCGTGGTCGAGAAGGTGCACGGAGGCGCGGTGCCGATCTCCGAAGCCAGCACGCACGAGCCGGGCTTCGAGGTGAAGGCGGGCCTGGAGCCGACCGCCAAAGAGGACATCGCGCTGGCCGCGGCGTCATTGGTGGTGCCGGGCAGCGCGATCGCCCTGTCCGGGGGGACGACGACATACGCTCTGGCGCACCACCTACTGGACGTGCCCGACCTGACCGTGGTGACGAACTCCGTGCGGGTGGCGGATGTGTTCCACTCGGCCCAGCGGGCGGCGGCGCGAGGGGGCAAAGGACACCGGCCGGGTTCGGCCACCGTGGTGCTGACGGGCGGGGTGCGCACCCCGTCCGATTCCTTGGTTGGCCCGGTTGCGGACCAGGCGATCGGCGCGCTCCACTTCGACGTGCTCTTCCTGGGGGTGCACGGGATATCGGTGGAGGCGGGACTGTCGACGCCGAATCTCGCGGAGGCGGAGACCAACCGGCGGTTCGTGCGCTCGGCGCGGCGGGTCGTGGTGGTCGCCGACCACACCAAGTGGGGGACGGTGGGCCTGAGTTCGTTCGCCACGCTGGAGGAGGTGGACGCGCTGGTGACCGATGCGGGTCTGCCGGCGGAGGCCCGGGCGGAGATAGCCGAGCATCTGCCACAGCTGATCGTCGCGGGCGAGAGCAACGGCGCCACCGGCATCTGACGGCCCGGCGGCCAGAGTGTCCGCGCCTCGCGTCCGCGCGGGCCGGATCGCCGCCCCGAGTGAGCGAGAACGACACCGCTGGAGGTGCACATCCCATGGCGCGCCGACTCCGTCCCGTTGAGCTCGACTTCCTCCCGACCGCTCCGGTACGGCTGGTCTTCGCCGCCGAGATGACGGCCGCGCCCGAGGTGGTGCACCGGGCGCTGGCCGAGGACGTCGAGGGCTGGCCGCGGTGGTTCCGCGCCGTCGCGGTCGCCCGGCCGGCATACGGCGGGAAGGGCCGCGAGATCCGTCTGATGGGCGGCACGCGCTTCCTGGAGACGATCCTCTCGGCGGACGCCCCGACGGGGGTGTCACCGCCCGGCGATGGCGGGGGAAGGTACGCCTACCGGGTGGACGAGACCAACGTGCCGGGCCTGTGGGCGCTGCTCGAGGACTGGCGGCTGACACCCGCCGGCGCCGGCACCCGCGTGGAGTGGACCTTCGCGGCGGACGGTCCGCTGCCGCTGCGCCTCGCCCTCGCGGCGCTGCGTCCCGGCCTCGGGCGCGCGTTCCGCGACGCGGTGCGCGCCCTCGACCGGCGGCTCGCCTAGGCGGTCCGGTCGATCAGGCCGGAATCGCAGCCGGGACCGGTCGCAGTGCCCTGGTGTGACGTCCGTTCCGGTTCGCCGTGCACCGCCCGCTCAGTCGGGCCAGACACCGGTGGCGAGCAGGGTGTCGATCGCCTCGGCGTACGGCGTGATGTCCAGGCCCTGCTCCGCGAGCCAGGCGTCGGAGTAGTACTTGTCCAGGTACCGGTCGCCGGGGTCGCAGAACAGCGTGACCACGCTGCCCCTGCGCCCTTCGGCCACCATCTCCGCGACGATCTTCAGCGCGCTCCACAGACCGGTCCCCGTGGAGCCGCCCGCCTTGCGGCCGATCGCCCGCTCCAGGGCTCGTACGGCGGCGACGCTGGCCGCGTCCGGCACCTTCATCATCCGGTCGATGGCCCCGGGCACGAAGCTCGGCTCCATGCGAGGGCGGCCGATGCCCTCGATGCGGGAGCCGCAGTCGCTGGACACATCGGGGTTCCCGGTCGTCCAGCCCTCGAAGAAGCAGGAGTTCTCCGGGTCGGCCACACAGACGAGGGTGTCGTACTGCATGTAGTGCACATAGCGGGCGATGGTCGCGGACGTGCCGCCGGTGCCCGCTGTGGCGACGATCCACGCCGGCTCGGGGTAGCGCTCCATCCGCAGCTGCTCGTAGATCGACTCGGCGATGTTGTTGTTGCCGCGCCAGTCCGTGGCCCGCTCGGCGTAGGTGAACTGGTCCATATAGTGGCCCCCGGTGTCGGCGGCCAGTCGAGCCGAGACCTCGTACACCGTCCGCGGGTCGTCCACCAGATGGCACCGCCCGCCGTGGAACTCGATGAGCCTGGTCTTCTCCCGGCTGGTGGTGCGCGGCATCACCGCGATGAACGGCACGCCGATCAGCTTCGCGAAGTACGCCTCGGACACCGCCGTGGAGCCGCTGGAGGCCTCGATCACCGGCCTTCCGGGGCGGACCCATCCGTTACAGAGCCCGTACAGGAAGAGCGAGCGCGCCAGACGGTGCTTCAGGCTGCCGGTCGGGTGCGTGGACTCGTCCTTGAGGTACAGGTCGATGCCCCATCGCTCGGGTAGCGGGAAGAGCAACAGATGGGTGTCGGCCGAGCGGTTGGCGTCCGCCTGGACCTTGCGGACGGCCTCTTTCAGCCACGCCCGGTAGGCCGGATCGGTGCGGTCCACATCGATGGTCGCCGCCGCGGTGCGGCCGCTTTCCCGCTGGGTGGTGCTCACCAGCGCGCTCCTCACGCTCGCATCCCCGCGCCAGGTCGGTCCGGCCGGGTCAGTTCGATCATAAGTGCCCACTGGTGCACCGGGCCCGGCACGGGCACACTGCGCAACAGGACGTATATGGCGTTACGGCCGAGGCGCGATACGCCGACGCTTTCTGGCCAGGGGGCGGTGCAGCATGGCGGAGCCGGAGTTCACGGCGACCAGGGTGCGGATCGGGCGCTGGCTGCGCCCGCTGACGAACGCGGGGCAGGTCCTCATCCGCGACGGAAGGCTGCTGTTGCTGACGAGCTACGGCAGCGAGATCGACAGCGCACCCGTCCACCTGGTGCGGGCCGCCAAGCCGTGGTTCGCGACCCGTGACCGCGCGCTGGCCACGGTCAACGGCACCCGGTACCACCTGACCCTGAGCGACCGCGACCCCGCGCCCGGCGAATCCGGGCCGCCGTCGGCCAACCGGTTTCTTGACGCGATCCGCACGGCCGGCGGGCAAACGGCTCGGAATTGACACACTTTGAGGCGGTATGCGAGTTGCGCAGGCGCCCGTCCGGGTTCACTCTGGTGGAGCGTAACTGAGGGTTCACCGGTGGTGACGCTCGGAACCGGCGCCGCCGAGCACAGCATCAGTCAGCACTGTCGGATGCTCCTTCGTCTTCCGAACCTTGTCAGGGAGTCGGCCGTGATCAGTAAGCCAAGCAGGCACTGCGCGGTAGAGCTCCAGGCCCTGCCGCCGCGGATCGGCCAGGTCCGCAGGATCGTCTCGGCGCAGCTGCGCTACTGGCATCTCGATACCTTGATCGATTCGGCGGCACTCGGGGTCACCGAGCTCCTCACCAACGTCCACCGGCACGCCCTGCCGGACAAACAATGTCGCGTCGAGATCGTTCTGCACCGGGACCGGCTGACCGTGGCGGTACGGGACAGCGACCCCAGGGTGCCGAGCCTGCACGGCGCGGACCCGACCGCCGCCGGGGGGCGGGGGCTGCCGCTGGTGGCCTCGGTCAGCGAGAGCTGGGGCGTACGGCCGCACGACGACGGCGGCAAGGTCGTGTGGTTCACGCTGCGGCTGTCCCCTCCGGCCGTGCCCGCGACGCCGGCCGCGCTTCCGCTCCCCGTGCCCTCCCTCACGTCCCAGCCGCTGCGGCAGCCCTCACCCGCCGCCGCCCGTGGCCCGGTCGACCCCGTGCCGGCGCTCCGGGCCGGTGCCGGGCACTGCGCGGTTCGGCGCGAGCCGGCGACGGCCCGGTCGACCGTCGCGGGGTGACCGGGCCTTCGCCCACCTGGAGCCCTGCCTCACTCGGTGGCGATGGCTCGTAGCACATCCAGCCGAGCAGCGCGGCGCGCCGGGCGTACCCCCGCCACCGCCCCCGCTGCCAGGCCCACCAGCGCCACCACCACGAGCTGGAGCGGCGGGATGGCGAAGGCGCTCGTCCCGGCGTCGTCGGCGGCCCGCACCAGCGCCCAGCCGAGGAAGGCACCGAGGACGAGCCCGCCGACCGTGCCGAACGCGGCCACGAGCACCGACTCCCAGCGCACCATGGCGCGCAGCTGGGCCCGGGTCTGCCCGACGGCGCGCAGCAGGCCGAGTTCGCGGGTCCGCTCATGGATGGCGAGGGTGAGGGTGTTGGCGATGCCCAGCAGGGCGATGAGCACGGCCAGCGCGAGCAGGGCGTAGACCAGCGTGAGCATCATGTCGATGCCTCCGGCCGAGGAGGCGGCGTACTCGTCGCGGGTCTGCACCTCCGGATTCCCGTACGCGTCGGCGGTCCGCTCCACCGCCGCCTTGCCGTCGGCCGGTGCAACGCCGTCCCGGAATCCGACGGCGACCAGGGTGTCGGAGTCCTGCACCTGGTGCGGGGCCCAGGCCTCGCGGATGACGAGATAGTCACCGGCGAGGTCGTCCTGGCCGTAGACGGCCCGGATGGTGAAGGTCTGCCGGTCGCCGTCGGGGAAGGACAGCCGCGCGGTGCTGCCGACCCGCCAGCCGCGCTCGTCCGCCTCGTCCTGAGAGACGGCCAGCCCACGGGAGCCGAGTCCGCTCAGCGAGCCGTCCACCGAGCCGAGATCGAGCACCCGGGCGAGCGCGACCGGGTCGGTGACGGTCAGCTGCCGCCCACCGCCGTCGACGTCCGCGACGCCCCGGCCCAGGCCGACCGCGGTGTCCACCTCGGGCAACTTCGCGACCGTGGGGGCCAGCTTCGGGCTGAGGCCGCTGCCGCCCGCGCCGAACGCGGGGGCGCTTACGGCCACATCGCCCGCGAAGGCCCGGGAAACGGTCTGGTCCATGGTCGCCTTCAGCGAGGCGCCGAAGACGGTGAACAGGGACACGACGGCGACACCGATCATGAGAGCGGTCGCGGTGGCGGCCGTCCGCTTCGGACTGCGCAGCGCATTGCGCAGCGCGAGCGCCCCACCCACACCGCGCAGCCGGGCGAGCGGCGCACCGAGGATCCGTACGGCGTACGAGGACGCGGCCGGCCCGAGGACGACGAAGGCCGCCAGGGTCAGGACGGCCCCTGTCGTGGTCCACCCGATCGACGGGCCCGAGGCCACGCCGAGCACGGTCAGGCCGACGCCGAGGGCCAGGGCGCCCGTGCCCGCCACCGCGCGGGTGCGGGAGGTTCCGCCGGCTCCGCCACCACCCGCAGACAGCTGGGGCAGGTCGACGGCGCTCTCGCGCAGCGCGGCCAGCGGTGCCGTCCGGCCGGCCCTGATCGCGGGGAGCAGGGCCGAGCCGAGGCAGACAACGACGCCCACGGCGAGCGGAAGCAGCAGCGACGTGGCGCTGATCACCAGTGCGCTGTCCGGGAAGGGGAAACCGATCGCCGGGAACAGCGCCTGCAGCCCGGCCGCGATGCCGACGCCTCCGAGCACCCCGGCGAGCGACCCGGCGACGGCGACGGCCGAGGCCTCGGCCAGGCTCGAGCCGACCACCTGGCGACGGGACGCGCCGAGCGCCCGGAGCAGGGCGTTCTCCCGGGTGCGCTGGGCGACGACGATGGCGAAGGTGTTGTGAATGGAGAACGTCGCGACCAGCAGGGCGATCCCGGCGAAGACCAGCAGGAAGGTGGTGAAGAGGGTCAGGAACTGACCGGTCACCAGATCGAGGTTCTCCTCGGTCGACTCCTGGCCGGTGATGGCCTCCACACCGCGCGGCAGCACGGGGCCGAGGGCGTCGACGAGCTCCTGCTGGCTCGTGCCGGGGTCCGCACGCACCTGAATGCTCGCCGCCCGGCCGGGCTTCGGGGTCAGGTACTTCTCGGCGTCGGCCAGGGTCATCCCGGTGAAGGTCACCTGGCCCATGCCGTCCCCGCCGCCGAACGTGGCCAGGCCGACGACCGTCACCCGGACGGGGTCGGGGGTGCGCAGCACGGTACGGTCGCCGACCTGCAGTCCGCCGGCCTTGGCGGCACCACGGTTGACCACGACTTCACCCGGCCCGCTCGGCACCCGTCCGTCTGCCAGCCGGTAGGGGTTGAGCTGCGGGTCGTCGATCCAGTTGCCCGCCCGGGTGGGCGGGCCCTTCCCGCCCACCGGCTCGCCGTCGCTGCCGACGAGCTGGCCCGCGCCCTGAACGTTCGGCGCCGCGGCGGCGACGCCCGGCACGTTCTCGATCTCATCGGCGATGGAGACCGGGATGGGTTGCCGGGTGCCCTGGCCCTCGCCGGAGACGGTCACGACATCGGCGCTGCGCACCACCGCGTCGGTGCCCTGGGCAGCGTTGCCGAACATGGTGTCGAAGCCGGCTCGCAGGGTGTCGCCCATGACCAGGGTTCCGCCAAGGAAGGCGACACCGATCAGCACGGCGACGAAGGTGCCGACGAAGCGCCGCTTGTGGGCGCGGAGCGACGCGAGGCTGATCCGGAGCGTGGCACGGGCGCCGCTGCCCGTACCGTCGCTCGTCGACGTCGTTCTGCTGTGCTTCATGTCGTCACCTCCTTCGGGTCGGTGGGGCGGGCGGACGGGCCCACAGTGCTCTCGGTCGCCGGCCCGGTCTCGTGGGGCAGCAGTCGCTGCAGCCGGTCGAGCACGCGCTCGGCAGTGGGCGCGGCCATCCGGTCGACGAGGCGACCGTCGGCGAGGAAGACCACCTCGTCCGCGTGGGCGGCGGCCACCGGGTCGTGGGTGACCATGACGACCGCGCGCCCCATGTCCCGTACGGCACGGCCGAGCAGCCGCAGCACCTCTTCGCCGGAGCGCGAGTCGAGATTGCCCGTCGGCTCGTCGGCGAAGACGACGTCCGGCCGCCCGGCGAAGGCCCGGGCCACGGCGACCCGCTGCTGCTGCCCGCCGGAAAGCTCGCTGGGCCGGTGGTGCAGCCGATCCCGCAGGCCGACGACGTCGATGAGGGCATCGGTCCACTCGGCGTCGCCACGCCTGCCGGCGAGGTCCTCAGGGAGGGTGATGCTCTCGGCGACGGAAAGGGTCGGCACGAGGTTGTACGCCTGGAAGACGAAGCCGATGCGGTCGCGGCGCAGCAAGGTGAGCCTGCGGTCGTCGAGGCCGCTCAGCTCCGTCCCGGCGATGTACGCCGATCCGGAGGTGAGGGTGTCGAGCCCTGCCGCGCAATGCATCAGCGTGGACTTGCCGGAGCCGGACGGTCCCATGATCGCGGTGAAGCAGCCGGCGGGGAAGTCGACGCTCACTCCGTCCAGGGCCCGTACCCGGGTCTCTCCGGTGCCGTACACCTTGACGGCGTCCACGACCCGGGCGGCAACGGCCGGGCCGGTGGCGGCGGGTGAGGCGGTGAGGCCGGTCATGCCGCACCGCCCTTTCCGCGCGCGAACTCCTCGTTGAGGACGGACAGCCGCCGCCAGTACTCGTCCTCGTCGATCTCACCGGCCGCGAAGCGGCGGCCCAGCAGATCGAGAGGCGAGTTCTCGTCGCGGGCGGACCGGTCGCGCCACGGTCCGTGGCCGTGGCCGGGCCCCCGGCCCCGCCAGACCGTGCGACGCAGCACGGTCAAGACGCCGAGCACCACAGCCGCCCAGATCAGCGGTACGAACAGGATCCACGGGCCGGGCCCGTCGTGCGCCAAGGTCATCATCGCGGTTCAACTCCTCGGTAGTGACGTCCTTTCTCGCTACCGAGCGTCGTCGCGAAGCGGGCTCAGGTCGTCGTACGCCCGTCGGCACCTGCGCTGCTTCCGCGGGAGTACGTGCCCGTCGACGCGCTGCTTCGGACGGAGACGCGCAGACCCGCCGTCCCCTCCCCTGCCGAAGCGGCCAGCACGACGGCGCACGCTGCACCTGCCCATGACGGCGCGAGGGCCCGCCCGCCGGGAGGCCGCACGAACGGCAGCCACCCGGAGCCGGGCCCTCCCCGGCCCGGACGAGCCCTATGCCCGCCTGGGGCTCCCCCACCAACTGACTTCTGGGAGCTGCTCCCAGGGGTACCCCCATCCCGGATGGGGAGCTACGGCCTACGCGGCGAGCGCGGCCAGCGGGTCGTCCAGCACGGGCTGCCAGGCCAGCTCGGCCGCACCGACCAGGCTGTTGTGGTCGAGCGTGCACGGCAGGATGGGAACGCCGCCGCTGCGCCCCCACAGGCTGCGGTCGGCGACGACGGCCCGCAGCCGCTCCGGATCGGCCTCCAGCAGCTCGCGGTGGAGGCCGCCGAGGATGATCCGGTCCGGGTTGAGAATGTTCACCAGCCCGGCGAGTCCCAGACCCAGCCGGTCGATCAGGATCTCGGCGGCGGTCCGTACCGCAGGATCCGCGTACTCCGCACGGAGCAGGTCCCGGGCCTGCTGGAGCAGCGACACCTCGGGGCCCGGCTCGCGGCCGGCGGCGGTGAGGAAGGCCAGCGGGTCGGCCTCGACGTCCAGGCAGCCGCGGCTGCCGCAGTGGCAGGGCCGCCCCTCGGGATTGACGGTCAGATGGCCCACTTCGAGCGCGAGGCCAGAACTGCCGCTGTGCAGCCGCCCGTCGAGGACCAGCGCGCCGCCGACGCCGCGGTGCCCGGTCGCCACGCACAGCAGGTCTCGCGCACCGCGTCCGGCGCCGTGCCGGTGTTCGGCGAGGGCGGCGAGGTTGACGTCGTTGCCGGTGAAGGCGCCCGTGCCGGAGCCCGCCGGGCCGAAGATGCCCGATTCCCGGACGCGTTCGGCGAAGATCGCCCGTACGGGGGCACCTGCAGGCCAGGCGACGTGCAGTGGGTTGAGAGCGGTGCCCTCCGGTTCCGCGACGGCGGAAGGGACGGCCAGTCCGGCGCCGAGGCACCGGCGGCCGCTGTCCCGCAGCAGCTCTGTCCCCGCATCGACGACGGCGGTCAGGACGTGCACGGGGTCGGCGGGCACGGTCATGCAACCCGGCGCCGTGGCGACGATCCGGCCGCCAAGACCGACCAGCGCGGCCCGGAAGCCGTCGGCGTGCACCTGGGCGGCCAGCACGACGGGGCCGTCGGGGTCGACGGACAGCCGGTGCGAGGGCCTGCCCTGCGACCCGGCGGCGGCGCCGGGCCGGGAGTCCACCTGGATCAGTCCGAGCGTCTCGAGCTCGGCGGCCACGGCGCCCGCGGTGGCGCGGGTCACGCCCAACTCCGCGGTCAGTACGGCGCGCGTCGGCGCCCGGCCGGTGTGTACGAGCTCCAGGGCCGGTCCGAGGGCGCCGCGGCCTCTCTCCAGCCGTGTTGTCCGAGTCTGGGTCACACCTCTATTCTGACTTTGTGCCGAGCCTAAACAAAATACGGACGCCCCTCTCACCCGTCGCGCCGCGAACAGGCGCCCGCAGGTCCGCAGAGCCCGTCCCTCCGAACCCCGTACCGAACCAACTCCGTCGCGCCCTGACCGCCTTCTTCGCCCTGGACGGCTTCCTCTTCGCCGGCTGGGTCGTCCGCATCCCCGCCATCAAGCAGCAGACCGGCGCCTCCACCGGCGACCTCGGTCTCGCCCTGCTGGGCGTGTCGGCGGGCGCGGTCGCGACCATGATGCTGACGGGGCGGCTGTGCCGCCGGTTCGGCAACCATCCGGTCACCGTCGCCGCCGGCGTGCTGCTCTCGCTCAGCATCGCGCTGCCGCCGCTCACCGGGTCGGCCCTCGCCCTCGGCCTGGTACTGCTGGTGTTCGGCGCGGCATACGGCGCGATCAACGTCGCCATGAACAGCGCGGCGGTCGATCTCGTCGCCGCGCTCCGACGACCTGTCATGCCGAGCTTCCACGCCGCCTTCAGCCTGGGCGGCATGCTCGGGGCGGGCCTCGGTGGCCTGCTGGCGGGCCATCTCTCCGCCACGCGGCACCTGATCCTGCTCACGGTCGTCGGGCTGCTGCTCACCGCCGTCGCGGGCCGTACGCTCCTCGCGCACCCTCCCCCTGGGGGTACTCCCCCAGCTAACGCCGGGGGTGCCCCCACCCGGGCCGTTAGGCCCAGGGGGACTACCTCCCCCAGCTACCGCTGGGAGGTGCCCCCAGGGTGGGGATCCCCCCGGCGAAGCCAGGGGGCGTGCCCCCAGCCCCGTGCCCGAGCGGGAGCCGAGCGGGCGGTACGGCGCACCGCGGCCCCCGCCGCGCGTACGGCAGCCGGTGCACGCCGCATGGTGGCCCTCTTCGGGCTGATCGCGCTGTGCACGGCGTACGGGGAAGGGGCGCTCGCCGACTGGAGTGCGCTCCACCTCCAGCAGAATCTGGACGCACATCCGGGGGTCGCGGCAGCGGGCTACTCCGTCTTCGCACTCACCATGACGGTCGGGCGACTGACCGGCACCGTGCTCCTCGAACGCCTAGGCCAGACAAGGGCGTTGGTCGCGGGCGGTACGACAGCCGCGGGGGGCATGCTGCTCGGCGCTCTTGCGCCGTCGGTGTGGCTCGCACTCCTCGGCTTCGCCGTCACAGGCCTGGGTCTGGCCAACATCTTCCCGATCGCCATCGGCCGGGCAGGCGCCCTCTCCGGGCCGAGCGGAGTGGCCGCCGCCTCCACACTCGGCTACGGCGGCATGCTGCTCGGCCCGCCCGCCATCGGTTTCCTCGCCGACTGGTTCTCGCTTCGCGCGGCCCTCACCACGGTCGCGCTGCTGGCGGGCCTGGCGGCGGTCGTCGCCGCTGCGACGCGGAACGCAGGGCGGACATCGGACGGCTGACGCGCCGTACGTCCGCGGCTATGGACACACCTGATGCGGCCGTCTACGTCAGAGGTCTCCCATAGCATCCGCGGCATGGAGATCTCGGAGCTCATCGAAACGCTTCGCGCAGAGGGCGTCTTGCTGGCGGAGGCGGCCGCGTGCGCCGGTACGGACGCGGAGGTGCCCACCTGCCCGGGATGGCGGGTGCGGGATCTCGTACGGCACACGGGGATGGTGCACCGGTGGGCGACGACCTTCGTCGCGGAAGGCCTGACGCGGCCGCGGCGGGCCGAGGCCGAGCCGGACCTCGACGGACCGGCGCTGCTCGACTGGTTCCGTGACGGGCACCGGCGGTTGGTGGCGGCGCTGGCGGCGGCGCCGGAGGGGCTGGAGTGCTGGGCCTTCCTGCCCGCTCCCTCGCCACTCGCCTTCTGGGCCCGTCGGCAGGCGCACGAGACCACGGTGCACCGCGTCGACGCCGAGGCCGCCCTCGGCGAGAGGGTCACGCGGATCGACGCGGCGTTCGCGCTCGACGGTATCGACGAGTTGCTCGTCGGCTTCCATGCGCGGGAGCGCAGCAAGGTGCGTACGGATACGCCGCGGAGCCTGCGGATCCGGGCCACGGATGCGGCGGACGTCTGGACGGTGCGGCTGTCCGACGCCCCGGCGCGTACGGAGCGCGGGGCGACGGGCGCGGCGGACGCGGCGGACTGCGAGGTCGTCGGCCCGGCCGCCGATCTCTATCTGGCGCTGTGGAACCGGCTGCCGTACGGCGAGGTCGACGTCGTCGGCGATGCGGACGTGGCGCGGATTTGGCGGGAGACGTCGGCGATCGAGTGGAGCTGAGCGGACGGCCAGAGGTTACCCACGAGTAACAACCTGTGTTAGCGTCGGAACATGTTCCGACGACGCTCGCTTGCTCCCAGGTCGCTCCGGCGCGCCATGAACTGGTGGCCGCCGTATCTCTTCGCCGGGGTACGGGTGCTGGAGATCGCGGACGACTGGAGCAGCGCACGCGTACGCCTGCGGCTCGGCCGCTTCAACCGCAACTACGTCGGCACGCAATTCGGCGGCTCACTGTTCTCCATGGCGGATCCGTTCTGGATGCTCCTCACCATGAACAGCCTCGGCCGCGACTACATCGTCTGGGACAAGGCCGGAGAGATCGAGTTCCTCTCCCCCGGCCGCGGCGACGTCTTCGCCGAGTTCAAGCTGACCGAGGACCGGCTGGAGGAGATCCGCCGCGCGACGGCGGACGGCAGCAAGGCGCTGCCCTGGTTCACGTGCGACATCGCCGGCGCGGACGGGACGGTCGTGGCGCGCCTGCGCAAGCAGCTGTACGTCCGCCGGAAGCCCGGCACATGACGGAGGGGCCGAATGGGCGGGAGAAGCGTCAGGTCGTGGAGCACGGCCGCCGGCTACGAGGACCGGCGCTCCGCCAGTGTCCGGGCGAGCACGGCGCGCTGCAGCGGCAGCACCTCCGCGTGGCGCGCCCGCCCCGCCTCCGTGAGGACCACCCGTACACCACGGCGGTCCTCGCTGCACATGCCGCGGAACACCAGCCCGTCCCTCTCCAGACGCCCGATGAGCCGGGACAGCGCGCTCTGACTGAGGTGCACCCGATCCGCGAGCTCCTGGACCCGGTAGGAAGGACCGTCGTCCGCCGCGCCGCCCTCGGCGAGCACGTCGAGGACCTCGAAGTCGCTGGCCCCGATGCCGTGCCCGTGCAGCGCCCGGTCGAGCTCGCACATGGTCCGGGCGTGGAGCGCGAGGATCTTCCGCCACTCCTCCACGATCACCCGCTCGGCCTTCTCATGCGCCATGCGCGAACGCTACCCGACGCTGCAGCAGGTCGTCAGCGGCTGACTCCTCGGCTACGGCGGCCTGTTGCCGGGTCAGCCGAGCCAGCCGGGTCGGACCAGACCCGACTCGTAGGCCAGGACGACCAGTTGCGCGCGGTCGCGGGCGCCCAGCTTGACCATCGCCCGGCTCACGTGGGTCTTGGCGGTGAGCGGGCTGACGACCAGTCGGCGGGCGATCTCCTCGTTGGACAGCCCGATGCCCACCAGGGTCATCACCTCCCGTTCCCGCTCGGTCAGCTCGCTCAGGCTCGCGGCGGTCACCGGCTCCTTCGATCGGGAGGCGAACTCCGCGATCAGCCGGCGCGTCACACCGGGCGAGAGCAGCGCGTCGCCGCCGACCACGGCCCGTACGGCGCGCAGCAGTTCGTCTGGTTCGGTGTCCTTGACGAGGAATCCGGAGGCGCCGGAGCGAAGCGCCTCGAAGACGTACTCGTCCAGCTCGAAGGTGGTGAGCATGACCACCTTGACCGCGTCCAGATCCGGGTCGTCGGTGATCCGGCGAGTGGCCGCGAGACCGTCCAGCTCCGGCATGCGGATGTCCATCAGCACGACGTCGGGGCACAGTTGGCGGACCAGCTCGAGGGCCTGCTCTCCGTCCGCGGCCTCGCCGGTCACCTCGATGTCGGGCTGGGCGTCGAGCAGCGCGCGGAAGCCCGCCCGCACGAGCACCTGGTCGTCGGCGAGCAGGACGCGGATCACGGTGCCTCCTCCTCTGGAGCCTGAGCCGGGGGCGGCCCGGCGTGGGGAGCGGCCCGGCCCCGTGCCACGGTAGCCGGAGAGCCGCGGGGGATACGCGCAAGCACGCGGAATCCGCCGTCGGGGCGCGGCCCGGCCTCGACCGTGCCGCCCAGCGCGGCGGCCCGCTCACGCATACCGACCAGTCCTCGACCGCCCCCGCTGTCGCGGCCTTCCGTCGCCGGGCCTTCGTCCTCCACGCGGAGCTCCAGCTGCTCCGGCGTGTGGCGCAGGACGACCCGCGCGGTCCGCGAGCCCGAGTGCCGGACGACATTGGTCAGCGCCTCCTGGATGATGCGGAAGGCGGCGAGGTCGGCCCCCGCCGGCAGTGCGTCCGGTACCCCCTCGACGACCACGTCGACGCTCAGGCCGGCGCGGGACGCCTGTTCCGTCAGATCGGACAGCCGCTCGAGTCCGGGGGCGGGCGAGCGCGGCGCGTCGCCGGGCGTCCTGAGGGTGTCGAGGACCTGCCGGACCTCGCCGAGCGCTTCCTTGCTGGCGGACTTGATGGTGGTCAGGGCGGTACGGGCCTGCTCCGGGTCCTGGTCGAGAAGGGCGAGGCCGACCCCCGCTTGGACGTTGATCACGGAGATGCTGTGGGCGAGCACGTCGTGCAGCTCCCGGGCGATGCGCAGGCGCTCCTCGTCGGCGCGGCGGCGCTCCGCTTCCTCCCGCTCCGCGCGGTCGCGAACGATCTGCTCGCGGCGCACCCGGACCAGCTCGGAGGCCGCGACGACGGCCACCACCCAGGCGGCGACGCCCAGTTCCTGGCCCCAGGACGCGGGGTCGTCGCCGCTCGGCGGCAGCCAGCGGTAGAGCCAGTGCGCGACGATCAGATGGCCCGCCCAGAGCAGTCCCAGAGCGGCCCAGCCCGCCCACCGGCGCCCGGCGAGGATCGCGGCGAAATAGGCGACGGCGACACTGACCACGATGGGGCCGTACGGATAGCCGGCACCGAAGTAGAGCATCGCCGCGGTGCAGACACCGAAGACGGTGATCCGGGGATACCGGTGGCGTACGAGCAGCAGGGCCGGCCCGATCAGCAGCAGGGTGCGGGCGAACGCGTCGAGCGAGGCCCGGTCCGGCTGGTTCTCCGCCGCGAAGTGGGTTCCGACCATCTGAAAGACGGCCACGGCGAGGGAGGAGGCCCAGGGCAGGCGCTGTACGGCGTGCGGGGACAGCCATCGCTGCCACGTCCGGCCGCTGGGGGCACCTCCCGGCGGTAGCTGGGGGACTGTGGTCTCGCTCGGCTCCGTCATACCGGCCACGCTAAACCGGACCGGGCCCAGGCGACGTCAGCCGGGCGTAGTGATCACGCCTACTCCCCGCGGAGTAGCGCGGCAGCCGTCTGGAGGCGGCGCGGTTACGTCCGGCGTCCCAAAGTCGGGCGCCGGGGGCTCGCTGGGCGGCACCCGGTACGACGGCGGGGTCAGGAGCGGTCGAGCGCCATGAGGGCCCGCCGCGCGAGCCCACTCGTCCGCACGAGCTCGGCCATAGTCGTCTGGCCCCGGGTGATCTCCGCGAAGACGTGCCACGCCGGGCGGAAACTCATGATCGCCGCGTGCACCAGTCCCGGGCGGCGCTCGAAGACCTGCAGCAGCCGCCGCCCGACCCCCATCTCCACGCCCAGCCCCGCCTTGATGGCGAACGCATAGTTCAGCGCCTGACGGCGGGCGTCCACCGCATCGTGCGCCTCGGCGATCCGTACCGCCCACTCCCCCGCCAGCCGCCCCGACCGCAGCGCGAAGGAGATCCCCTCGCGCGTCCACGGCTCGAGCAGTCCGGCCGCGTCCCCGCACACCAGCACCCGGCCGCGCGACAGCGGCGAGTCGTCCGACCGGCAGCGGGTCAGATGCCCGGAGGAGATGCTCGGCTCGAACCCGGCGAGCCCGAGCCGCGCGATGAAGTCCTCCAGGTAGCGCTTGGTGCCCGCGCCCTGGCCGCGCGCCGAGATCACGCCGACCGTGAGGGTGTCGCCCTTGGGGAACACCCAGCCGTAACTGCCCGGAATCGGCCCCCAGTCGATGAGTACGCGGCCTGCCCAGTCCTCCGCGACCGTCGCCGGAACCGGGATCTCCGCCTCCAGTCCGAGGTCCACCTGGTCGAGCTTCACCCCGACATGCGCTCCTATCCGGCTGGCGCTGCCGTCCGCGCCGACCACCGCGCGGGCCAGCACGGTCTCCCCGTCGTTCAGCACCACGGCGACCGTCCGCCGGTCCGGCACGGAGGGGCCGTGCTGCTCCACCCGCGAGACGGTGGCGCCCGTCCGTACCCGGGCACCGGCGTCCTGTGCCGCGGTGACCAGGGCCTGGTCGAACTCCGGCCGGTTGACCAGGCCGAAGAGCATGTGCCTGGACCGGCGGGTGCGGGTCAGCCTGCCGCCCAGCGAGAAGGTGACCGCGAACACCCGGTCGCGCAGCGGGAGTTCGAAGCCGGGCGGCAAGGCGTCGCGCGAGGGACCGATGATGCCGCCCCCGCATGTCTTGTAGCGGGGAAGCTCCGCCTTCTCCAGCAGCAGCACCGAGCGGCCGGCGACAGCCGCGGCATAGGCCGCCGATGCGCCGGCGGGGCCCGCCCCGACCACGACGACATCCCACACCGATGCGCTTTCCCGCCCTGCCTGCTCGCTGCTCACCTGCTACCGCTCCCACTCGCCCTGGTCCCCCCACAGCCGTTGGCCAGGGGATGCTCGGCTACCGATCCGCATCCTACGGCTCAAGGTCATCACGACCCGCTGTGGGATGATCGGCAGCACTGCGCGGCCCGCACACCAGCCCGGACCACAGCAGCCCCTACCCCGCCTTCCCCATCGCACCCACGAGGAGCGTGCCCATGGAGTCGACCCCGTTCGCCCCGCTCGCCGAGAGCGTCGCCTCGCTGCTGCCCCGCGCCAAGGCGGAGCTCGCCGAGCTGGTCGCCTTCCGGTCGGTCGCCGACCCCGCGCAGTTCCCGCGGAGCGAGTGCGAAGCGGCTGCGAACTGGGTCGCCGAGGCACTCACCGCGGAAGGTTTCCAGGACGTCGCGGTCCTCGACACCCCCGACGGCACACAGTCGGTCTACGGCTTCCTGCCCGGCCCGGAGGGCGCGCCGACCGTCCTGCTCTACGCGCACTACGACGTCCAGCCGCCGCTGGAGGAGTCCGCCTGGCTCTCCCCTCCGTTCGAGCTCACCGAGCGCGACGGCCGCTGGTACGGGCGCGGCGCCGCCGACTGCAAGGGCGGTCTCATCATGCACCTGACCGCGCTGCGCGCCCTCAAGGCGAACGGCGGCGTACCGGTCGGCGTGAAGATCATCGCTGAGGGGTCGGAGGAGCAGGGCACGGGAGGTCTGGAGCGGTACGCCGAGGAGCACCCCGAGCTGCTGGCCGCCGACACGATCGTCATCGGCGACTCGGGCAACTTCCGGGTCGGGCTGCCGACGGTCACCGCGACGCTGCGCGGCATGACCCTCGTCCGGGTCCAGGTGGACACCCTCGAGGGCAACCTCCACTCGGGCCAGTTCGGTGGCGCCGCACCCGACGCCCTGGCCGCGCTCATCCGCGTCCTGGACTCGTTGCGCGCCGACGACGGCTCGACGGCGGTCGAGGGCCTCGACTCCGACGCACGGTGGGAGGGGCTGCAGTACCCCGAGGAGGACTTCCGCAAGGACGCCAAGGTCCTCGACGGCGTCTGGCTGATCGGCTCGGGCACGGTCGCCGACCGCATCTGGGCGCGCCCGGCCGTCACGGTCCTCGGCGTCGACTGCCCACCCGTCGTGGGCGCCACGCCCTCCGTGCAGGCCAGTGCCCGTGCTCTGGTCAGTCTGCGCGTCCCGCCGGGCACCGACGCCGACGAGGCCACCGAACGGCTCGCCGCACACCTGGAGAGCAAGGTGCCCTGGGGCGCCCGAGCCACCGTCGAACAGCTCGCCCAGGGCCAGCCGTTCCGCGCCGACACCAGCAGCCCCGCGTACACCGCGATGGCGGCGGCGATGCAGGCCGCCTACCCGGGCGAGGAGATGCAAACAGCAGGTCAGGGGGGCTCGATCCCGCTGTGCAACACCCTCGCCGAGCTCTATCCGGAGGCGGAGATCCTGTTGATCGGCCTGAGCGAACCGCAGGCGCAGATCCACGCGGTGAACGAGAGCGTCTCCCCGGAGGAACTGGAGCGACTCTCCCTCGCGGAAGCGCTGTTCCTGGTCAACTACGCGGCGTCCCAGGCAGGCTGAGCGGCGGCACCCTGGTGCACGCACGGCGAGGATTCCGCCGTCCCGGCCGCGACGCCTACGGTCGAGGCCCAGGACCTCATCACTGCCGGCGTGAGGCACGGGAAGGCGCCGCGCGCTCTGCGTGGATCGGCCGAGCGGGAGGCGGCCTCCCTGGATGCGGACGGCCGCTCTTCGCCCTGACATCAGCCGACCGGAACCCCTGCCTCCAGGTTGAGGACCGTGTTCCGCTCGCGGGCGCGCAGCGCCCAGCGGAGGCGGTTGAAGCGGAGCGGCGGCAGTAGCTCCGCCGCCTCCCCCTCGCTGACGAAGCGCCAGTCGCGCAGCTCCGCGCACGGCAGCAGCAGCCGGTCGGCGGAGCCACTGCCGAGCCGGCCGCCGTCGAAGAGCAGGCGGAGTCCGCCGAAGGCGGGCGGCCGGGGCGGCTCCCAGTCGACGACCAGGAGGCCCGGTACCTGATTCAGCCGGATCCCGATCTCCTCGGCGACCTCGCGCATGCCGGCCCGGGCGGGTGACTCGCCCGGTTCGACGACCCCGCCGGGGAACTCCCAGCCCGGCTTGTACGTGGGATCGACGAGCAACACCCGGTCCTGCTCGTCGAAGAGGAGCACCCCGGCCGCCAGGGTCTCGGCCGTGGGCTCGGGCGTCTGCACAATCCGGCAGGCCGCGGCGGCCCCGGTCCGTACGGCCTCGGCAACGCGCTCGGCGGTCTGCCGCGGGGTGAGGCGACTGGTGTCGATGACATGGGCGTCGGCGCTGAGCCAGGGCAGCGCGGAGTGGTACGGGGCGATGTGGTCCAGTGCCCACTGCCGGTCACTCGCGCTGCGTTCCGCGTCCTCGTACTCCTCGCGACCCGCGATCCGCTCGCGCAGGATCGTTTCGTCAGGTGCTAGTAGCACATGCCGCACGGGGATCCGGCGCGCTGCGAGGCCGCCGAAGATCTCGTCGCGGTAGTCCTGGCGCAGCAGTGTCATCGGCACGACGAGCGTGCCGCCCAGCTCGGCCAGCATCGCAGCCGCGGTGTCGACCACCAGCCTGCGCCAGATCGCCAGGTCCTGAGGGTCGCTGACCTCGTTCAGCCGCTTCTGCGGCAGCAGCTGCCGCAGCGTTCCGCCGGTCACCTCGGGGTCGTACAGGGTGCTGCCCGGTATCAAATCGGTCAGTTCTCGTGCCGCGCTTGTCTTCCCCGCACTGAACGCACCGTTCAGCCAGACGATCACGGTTCCCCCTCTTCGGTAGCCCCCAGTGGACTGCCCGCTACACCTTGCCCCGGAAACCCTCCGGGGCAAGGCGCGCGGTCGACGGCCGCCCACAGCGGCCGGACGCAGACAGTTCAGCCCTTGCTTGAGCCGAGGGTCAGGCCGGCGATGAAGTGCCGTTGGAGGATGAGGAACACGAGGATCGTGGGCAGCGCGACGATCACCGACCCCGCTGCGAGCAGGTTGTAGTCCGTGAAGAACTGGCCGCGGAGGTTGTTCAGCGCGGAGGTGATGGGGAGCTTGTCCCCATCGGAGACGAAGACCAGGGCCCAGAGGAAGTCGTTGTACATCCAGGTGAACTGGAGCGTGCCCAGGGCCGCGAGGGCGGGACGGCACAACGGCAGGGTGATCCGCCAGTACTGCGTCCACACCCCGGCCCCGTCAACCACCGCCGCCTCCAGGATCTCGTGCGGCAGCGTCCGCATGAAGTTGGCCAGGACGAAGACACAGAAGCCCAGCTGGAAGCCGACTTGAACGGCGATCACGGCCCAGTAGGAGTCGTACATGGTCATCGACTCCGACATCCAGTACGGCAGCGGGACGCGGTTGAACAGGACGTACAGCGGGGTGACGATGACCTGTTGGGGCAGCAGGTTGCCCGCGGTGAAGAGCATCAGGAGCACCATGCCGCCGCGCATCCGCAGCCGGGCGACCGCGAAGGCCACGAAGGAAGCGAGGAAGAGCGCGAGCAGCACACCGGGAACGGCGATGAGCAGCGAGTTGACGAAGTACTTGGTCATCCCGGAGTCGAGAAACGCCTGCCGGTAGTAGTCGAAGGACAGATTCCGGGGCAGCGAGAAGTACCCGTGCCGGGCGGTCTCCTCGTACGGCCGCAGAGACGCGTACACGGCCAGCAGCAGCGGTGCGAGGAAGGCGAGCGACACGGCCAGCAGGAATGCGTGCAGGCCCAGCCGGGCCGGGCGGACGCGCAGCCGGCCCCGGGTGCGGGGCGCGGTCGGGGACGGGGAGGGGACGGCCGGCGCCGGCGCGGTGTCGACGGTCATGCCTTCTTCTCCCCTCGGAGTTCCTGGACGAGGTAGGTGATGATGAAGCCCAGGGAGACGGTGAGCAGGACGACGGCGATGGCCGAGCCGAAGCCGATGCGGCTGGCCTCGCCGATGATGTTGTCGGTGACCAGGACGGACAGTAGTTCCAAGCCGTTTCTGCCCTTGTTGATGGCGTAGACGATGTCGAAGGCGCGCAGCGCCTCGATGACCGTGATGACGCCGACGATGACATTGACCGGCCGGAGGGTCGGAAGAACGATCCGGAAGAACGTCTGGGTCTCACTCGCACCGTCGATGGCCGCCGCCTCCTTGAGCGACGCGTCGACCGATTTGAGTCCGGCGAGGTAGAGGATCATGACGTAGCCCGTGTGCCGCCAGGCGGCGGCCAGCAGGACCATCCAGATGTTCAGGTCGGGGTTGCCGAGCCAGTCCACCGGGTTGTCCTGGTTGGCGAGCACCGCGTTGAGCGCTCCCTGGTCGCGGGAGAAGACCAGCTGCGCGATGAAGCCGACGATCGCGAGCGAGAGCACCACGGGCATGTAGAGCGTCGACTGGTAGAAGCGGCTGAAGCGGACACCCTTGTCGATGAGAACCGCGAGAAAGAGCCCGAACGGTGTGGCGACGAGTCCCAGGAAGCCCAGCCACAGAAGGTTGTTGCGGACCGCGGGCCAGAACTGCGGATAGTCGGTGAAGAGTGTGGCGTAGTTCTTACTTCCGGCCCACTCGATGTCCCCGATGCCGTCCCAGGTGGTGAAGGACAGCCCGATGGACGCCAGGGTCGGGCCCCAGATCAGGGCGATGTCGAGCAGAATGGGTATACCCAGCAGCAGGCCGAGGACGGCGAGGTCGCGGCGCGTGAAGCGCCGCGGGCCCCGTCGTCCGGTACGCGCTGCGGGCCGCGCGGTGTGAAGCGGCACTGCAGGTGACTCCTCATCGGTCCGGCCAGATCGGCCAGTTCTTCGGCTGATCCGTCGAGACTAGTCCGCGGCGAAGATGTCCTTCTTCTGCCGCTCGATGTCCTTGACCAGGCCGTCGATGTCGTTCGGGTTGTTGATGAACTCCTGGATCGCCCGGATCATGACCGTGGAGGCGAAATCCGGTCGGGTGTCGCGGTCCATGAACTGCGAGATCTGCTTGGCGCCCGAGACCAGTTCGGCGGCCTTCTTCTGCAGCGTGTTGTACGAGGCCGCGTCCGCGTCTTCGTGAACTGCGACGTTGTTCGGGTCGCTCTTCAGATAGAGCTCTTCGGCCTCCGGCGTGGCCAGGTACTTCAGCAGGTCCTTCGCACCGCTGGTGTTCCTGGCCTTCTTCGCCATGAGGAAGCCGTCGATCGGCGCCTCGACCGCGTCCTGGCCGTGCTCCGGTGCGATCTCCGGGAAGGGGAAGAAGTCGAGGTCCTCGCGGTCGGCCTGGCTGAACTGCTGGCCGGGGTGGGGAAGTCCGTACACGGCCATTCCGGCCTTCTTCTGCTGCAGCGCCTGGCAGGCCTCCTGCCAGGAACGGCCGTTCGCCCCCTTCTGGTGATACGGCATCAGTCCGCGCCACAGGTCGAAGACGTTCTTCACCCGCGGATCGGTCCAGGATTCCTCGCCGCTCATCAGCGATATGTGGAAGTCGTAGCCGTTGGCGCGCATGTTGAGATAGTCGAACGTGCCCATCGCGGGCCAGCCGTCCTTGTCGCCGAAGGCGAAGGGGACGAGGCCGTCCTTGTCCATCTTCCGGGCCAGCGCCCGATAGTCGTCGAAGGTCTTCGGGACCTCGTAACCGCCCTTCTCGAAGACGCTCTTCCGGTAGAAGACGGCCCACGGGTAGTAGTAGTAGGGGACGAAGTACTGCTTTCCGTCCTCCCCCGTGGACTGCTTCTTCAATGCGTCCGAGAAGCCGTCGAAGCCCTCCCAGAGATCGCTGATGTCGGAGAGCAGGCCCTTCTTCGCGAAGAACTGCATCCGGTACCCGGCGAACCACATGAAGACATCGTCCGGGGTGCCCTGCAGATACCGGTTGATGTTCTCCTGGAAGGTGTTGTGGTCAACGGTGTTGACCTTGATCGTCTTCTTCGACTTCTTCTCATAGGCAGCGAAGGCCTGGCCGTACGACTTCTTCGGGATCGGGTCCGAGGCGTTGGAGCCCATCTTGATCGTGTCCGCGTCGGCTCCGGGGCCACCGCCGCAGGCGGTGAGCAGTGACGGGAGAGTGACAGCCCCCGCTCCGAGGGCCGCACCTCGCAACAGGGACCGACGGGACATCCGATGTCCTGTCCTGTCCCATCCCCCGGCCTGACCGTTGAAGAATGACTGCGCCATGTCCCCCTCCTCGGAGGTAACCGAACACAACCGAACGCGAGCGTTCGGATCTCATCCTGCTCAGGTGGTGTCGTCAAGGTTTTTGACGTACGAATGCCCAACCGTTACCGCATCTCTTCCAACAGAGTCGAACAGGGTCTACCGTAAACGCTCGCGGTGTTACGTACATGACATCCATGTCATCCTGCGAAGACGGAGGACCGTAACGATGCGCCACTTATCCGCCCGTAACGGAACCCGAAGAGTCATCGGAGCCATGGCCGCCGCGCTGCTCTGCGGCGCGGGGCTCGCGGCGCCGGCCGCTCCCGCGACGGCTGCTCCGGCTGGGGGCACCGCGTCCGCGGAGAAGCCCGCCGCGCCGGGCGACGGGCTCGCCCTGACACCCCCCATGGGGTTCAACAACTGGAACACCACCCACTGCCGGGCCGAGTTCAACGAGGCCATGGTCAAGGGGATCGCCGACATCTTCGTGTCGAAAGGCCTCAAAGCCGCCGGTTACCAGTACGTCAACCTCGACGACTGCTGGGCCCTCCCCCAGCGCGACGGAAACGGCAAGCTCGTCCCCGACCCGGCGCGCTTCCCCAACGGCATCAAGGCGGTCGCCGACTACGTCCACTCCAAGGGCCTGAAGTTCGGCATCTATACCAGCGCGGGCACGAAGACGTGCAACAAGGCCGGCTTCCCGGGCGCGCTCGGCCACGAGTACAGCGACGCCAAGCAGTTCGCGGACTGGGGCGTGGACTACCTCAAGTACGACAACTGCAACAACCAGGGCGTGGACGCGAAAAAGCGGTACACCACCATGCGGGACGCGCTCAAAGCCACCGGCCGCCCCATCGTCTACAGCATTTGCGAGTGGGGCCAGAACAAGCCCTGGGAGTGGGCGGGAGACGTCGGTCACCTCTGGCGCACCACCGGCGACATCAGCGACCGGTGGTCCAGCATGGTCTCGATCATGAAGAAGAACCTGCCGCTCGCGCCCTACGCAAAGCCGGGCAACTGGAACGACCCCGACATGCTCGAGGTCGGCAACGGCGGCATGACCGCCACCGAGTACCGCACGCACTTCTCGATGTGGTCCGTCATGGCCGCGCCCCTGCTCATCGGTTCCGATCTGCGCAAGGTGAGCCAGGAGACCTTCGAGATTCTGGGCAACCGCGAGGTCATCGCCGTCGATCAGGACCCGCTGGGCAAGCAGGGCAAGGTGCTCTCCTCCGAGGGCGGCCGCTGGGTCGTGGCCAAGGAGATGACCGACGGCAGCCGCGCCGTCGCCCTCTTCAACGAGTCGGCAACCACGCAGCGCATCTCCACCACGGCGAAGGCCGTGGGTCTGCCGGAGGCGGATGCGTACACGGTGCGCGATCTGTGGAAGCACGAGACCTCCAACTCGGCGGGGACGATCTCGGCATCCGTGCCGGCGCACGGCACGGTCCTGGTACGCGTCGCGGTCGACCCGAAGTGGGCCGACTACCCGCCCGCCGTCGAGCTGGGGCTCGACGGACGGGCGCTGGCCGAGGCAGGACAGACGAGCAAGCTCGCCACGACCGTGACCAATCTGGGCCGCACGCCCGCCAAGCGGGTCTCGGCCACTCTGGCTGCTCCCGAGGGCTGGACGGTGAAGGCCACGTCGCCGACTACGGCCCCTTCACTGCCCACCGGCGGGGAACTGACGACGGCCTGGACGATCACCTCCCCGTCCAGTACGCCTCCCGGCACGTACAACCTCACCCTCAGATCCGCGTACACCTCCCCGCAAGGCGCCCAAGCGGCAGCGGAGCTTCCCGCCGGCATCGCGGTCGTCGTGCCGCCCCCGAGCGGGACCTCGCACCTCAGCGATGTGCCGTGGCTGAGCGCGAGCAACGGCTGGGGTCCGGTGGAGAAGGACACCAGCGTCGGAGAGAGCGCCGCGGGTGACGGGAAGCCGATCACCATCGGCGGCGCGGTCTTCGCCAAGGGTCTGGGGGTGCACGCCCCGAGCGTCGTGGAGTACTACACGGGCGGACGCTGCCGTACGGCGACCGCACAGGTGGGGGTCGACGACGAGAAGACGTCGAACGGAACCGTGACCTTCGAGATCTGGGCGGACGGCACGAAGGTCGCGTCGACCGGGGTGCTCACCACGGCGATGCCGGCGCAACCCCTCTCGGCGGATGTGACCGGGGCGAGCGTCGTACGCCTCGTCGTGACAGACGGCGGTGACGGCATCGACTCCGACCACGCGGACTGGGCGAACGCGAAGTTGACCTGCTGACGCAGAGGCTCGGAGGACCCGCTGTGCCTGGGTGTGGGTATTCGTTCCGCGGGGCTGGGGGTACCTCTCAGGCGAAGCTCTGGGGGAGGGTGGGCACACCCGGGCCCGCACCCGGCAACGGCGCACAACCCCCGCCGTGGGTTCCCGTCTCGTACGCGGCTGCACGCCGGTGGCGGGGGACGTACCGGCTACGGGGCGGGAGACCCCGCGGGGGATGCCACCGGCGCCGGGCGAACCGCGCCGGACGGCGTCCACGCTGCCGCGGCCGCGCCCACGAGCCCCGCGTCCGTGCCCATCTGGGCTGGTACGACGTCGAGCCGCTGGACGAAGGAGAGCGTGGCGTAGTCCCGCAGCGACCGGCGCAGCGGGCTGAAGAGCACCTCGCCCGCCTCGGCCACTCCTCCGCCGATCACCGCGATCTCGATCTCGACGAGCGTGGCCGTCGCCGCGATCCCGGCGGCGAGAGCCTGCGCCGCGCGCTCGAAGGAGGCCCGGGCGACCGGGTCTCCGGCACGTGCCGAGCGGGCCACCGCAACCGCCGTGCTGTCGCCGTCAGGACCCGGTCGCCAGCCGCCCTCGTGGGCGCGGCGGGCGATGTTGGGGCCACTCGCGATGCGCTCGACACAGCCGCGCGCGCCACAGGGGCAGAGATCGCCGTCGAGGTCCACGCTGATGTGACCGATGTGGCCGGCGTTCCCGGTGGGGCCCGGATGGGGCCGTCCGTTCAGCACCAGGCCGCCGCCCACTCCGGTGGAGACCACCATGCAGAGGGCGTTGGCCCGGCCACGGGCGGCACCCAGCCAGTGCTCGGCGGCCGTCATCGCGACTCCGTCGCCGATGAGTGTGATCGGCAGGCCCCCGACGGCGGCCGCCACGCGGTCCACCAACGGGTAGTCCCGCCAGCCCGGGACGTTGACGGGGCTGACCGTCCCGGCCGAGGCGTCGACCGGTCCGGCGCTGCCGATGCCGACCGCGCTGACCTGGTCCCAGTGCACGTCGGAGGCGAGGTCCTGGAGCACGGCCGCCACGGCGGCCATGACCGTGTCACCGTCCTCATCTGCGGGGGTCGGCCGCTGGGCCCGGACGAGGAGCTTCCCGCCGCTGTCGACCAGCCCCCCGGCGATCTTGGTCCCCCCGATGTCGAGGGCGGCGACGACGTCGTTGCGCATCGGTGTCGTATCTCCTGGTGGGCGGCGGTTCCGACGGTTCAGTCTCACTGCTTTTGACAACGTTGTCCAGGCCTTATGCTCATAGCCGACCCGCCATTGGACGAACAGGACTGTGCACCGTGGCCGACATCGCCCCTCGCACGAAGCGCCGCTACAGCGCCCGGCCGACCATGAAGGACGTCGCCTTGCGGGCCGGCGTCGGCCTCAAAACCGTCTCGCGGGTGGTGAACGGTGAGCCCGGTGTCACGCCCGACACCATGCGCCGGGTGCAGGAGTCGATCGAGGCCCTGGGCTTCCGGCGCAACGACAGCGCCCGGGTGCTGCGCAAGGGCCGTACGGCGAGCATCGGGCTGGTCCTGGAGGACCTGGCGGATCCCTTCTACGGGCCGATGAGCCGCGCCGTCGAGGAGACGGCCCGGGCGCACGGCGCCCTGTTGATCCACGGGTCCAGCGCCGAGGACTCCGAGCGGGAGCGCGAGCTGGCACTGGCCTTCTGCGCCCGCCGGGTGGACGGACTCGTGATCGTCCCCGCCAGCGACGACCACCGCTACCTCGAACCGGAGATCGCGGCGGGCGTGGCCACGGTGTTCGTGGACCGCCCGCCGGGGCGGATCGAGGCGGACGTGGTGCTGACCGACAACTTCACCGGCGCGCGCGACGGTGTGGCGCACCTCATAGCCCACGGTCACCGCAGGATCGGTTTCATCGGCGACCAGCCGCGGATCCACACCGCGACCGAGCGGTTGCGCGGGTACCGCGCGGCCATGGCGGACGCCGGTCTGCCGGTCGACGACTCCTGGGTGGCGCTGGGCTCCACCGACCCGGAGCGCGTACGGTCCGCGGCCCTGTCGATGCTGGACGGCCCCGAACCGATCACCGCGCTGTTCTCGGGGAACAACCGGGTGACGGTCACGGCGGTCCGTGTCCTCAGCGGTCGGCCGCGGCCCGTCGCCCTGGTCGGCTTCGACGACTTCGAACTGGCCGATCTCCTCTCCCCCGCCGTCACCGTGATCGCCCAGGACGCCGCCCAGTTGGGGCGCACCGCCGCGGAGCGGCTGTTCCGGCGGCTGGACGGCGGGGCGGACGAGCCGGTCCAGGTCCTGTTGCCGACCCGGCTGATCCCCCGAGGGTCGGGGGAGCTGCCGCCGCCCGCGGATCTGGCCTGACGCGTTGCTGTGGTCCATCAGCAGATCGGCAGGCCCGGGACCGGTTGGTCGTTGTCTCCGCCCTTGATGTAGACGTCGCTGATGTAGACCCCGGTGTTGCCGCTGTCGTCATCGGTCTTGGCCCACCAGACATTCGTCCACCGGTCGTAGGTCTCCCGGCGGCCCTGCGTCTGGCAGTAGAAGTAGTTCGTCCCCGCGTTGAGCACGCCCACCTCGGTGCCGGCGCTGTTATAGGACTTGGCGGTCTTCCAGACCTGGCAGTTGTACTTGCCGCCGCCGATGGCGTGGCACACCGGCGCCGGCGCCGGATCCTCGGCGCCGCCGGTGCTGCCGCCGCTGGAGCCGCCGCCGCTCGTGGACGTGGACACGCCGCTGCCGTCGCCGGCCGAATCGCCGCCGGAGTCCGACCCGTCGCCCGTGCCGCCGGAGTCGCTCCCTCCGGTTGTCTCACCGTCCCCGCCGCCGGCCGCCGGCTTGGTCGTCCCGGGTGACGGGGACGTCTTCCCCGTGGGCTTGGCGCGCTTCGCCTTCTCGCCCGCCGACTTGCCCTGTTCCCCTGGCTTCTCCTCGCCGGGTGCGGAACCAGGAGCGGACGGCGTGCGGCGCGAGGCGGCCTGCTGCGAGTCACCGAAACCGTCGATCATCGCGGCGGCGGTCACTCCGGCTCCGGCAAGGAGAGCGGCCGCGACCGCGGCGGCGACGACGACCCGCCGGCGACGGCCGCCTTCGGAGCCCTGCGAAGAGCCACTGGTGACCAGCGGGGCGTCGGCGGCATACCCGATCGAGTGCGCGGGCGCCCCGGGCGGGCCCGGCTGCGGGGGAATCGCCTGCGGGGGTCCGGAGGGCAGAGGTACGTCCCGTACCGGGCCGAAGCGCGGGGTGTCCAGCACCGTCGGCTCCCGCGACGCCCCCGCTCCGCCGAGGTCCGGGGCATCGCCCGGCCCTTCGTACGGCAGCCCCGCCGCGACCGCTTCCAGCAGCTTCCGGGCGCGAGGTGCGTCAGGACGCCGCTGCGGGTCCTTGTGCATCAGCTCCCGCAGCACGGGCGTCAGCGGCCCGGCCCGCCGCGGCTCGGGCATCGGCTCGGCGACGATCGCGGTGATGGTGGAGTACGTGGACGTGCGACGGAAGGGCGCGGAGCCCTCCACCGCGGCGTACAGCGTCGCCCCCAGCGACCAGACGTCGGAGGCGGCACCCGGCTCCTGTCCCTGGGCCCGCTCGGGAGCGAGGTAGTCCAGCGAGCCGACGATGTCCCCGCTCTGCGTGATCCGGGTCGCCGCTCCGTCTCCCGGGTCGTCCATGGTGGCGATGCCGAAGTCGGTGAGCACGACCCGGCCTCCCAGTGGGGGCACGCCCGCCCCGGGGCCAGGGGGAGCGTCGGCATGGGTGCTCCCTCGGTCGAGGAGTACGTTCCCGGGCTTGACGTCGCGGTGCAGGACCCCGGCCCGGTGGGCGGCGTCCAGCGCCTCCATCACCTTGGCGCCGATGGCCGCCGCCTCCCGCGGGCCGATCACACCGTGCTCCCGGATGACGTCGTCGAGCGAGGGGCCGTCGATGAGCTCCATGATGATCAGCGGGCACCCGTCGTCCTCGGCGACGTCGTGCACCGCGATGACCCCCGGGTGCTTGATCCGGGCCGCGGCCCGCGCCTCGCGCTGCATCCGCAGTCGCAGATCGGTGAGTTCGGGGCCCGAGGAGTCGCGGTAGGTGCGCAGCACCTTGACGGCGACCTCGCGGCCGAGGACTTCGTCGACGGCCCGGCACACCACGCCCATGCCGCCGCGGCCGAGTTGACGCACCACCCGGTAACGGCCAGCCAGCAGTCGCCCCGCCCAGTCCTGCCCGTACTCCCCCGAAGACACCGCCGCCCCGCTCCTTCAACCGATTCTTGTGGCGTACAGCCTAAGGGGCGGTTTCGGCGGGCTGTTCGGTGACCTGGGCACACACTCACAGCGGCGCCACAACTCGGCTGTGGCGCCGGCGGGATGATGCCGTCGGTCAGCTCTTGACCGGGCGTCCGGCCAGCCGGTCGAGGTCGGCGCGGGCGAGGCCGGTGAGCTGCGCGACCTCCTCGGCGTCCACGGCGCCGCAGTCGAGACCGCGCAGCAGGTAGCCGCTGAGCGCCTTGGCGGTGGCGGGCTCGTCCATCACGTCGCCGCCCGCGCGGTTCACATACGCCGCGAGCCGGGCCGCGGCCTGCTCCAGGCCTTCGCGGTAGAAGGCGTAGACGGCCGCGTAGCGGGTCGGCAGGTGGCCGGGGTGCATGTCCCAGCCCTGGTAGTAGGCACGGGCCAGGGACCGGCGTACGAGGCGGTAGTGCAGCCGCCAGGCGTCGTGGACCTGCGAACGGGGGCCAATGGGGAGGACGTTGGTGGAGCCGTCGGAGAGCCGGACGCCGGTGCCCGCCGCGGCCACCTGCATGACGGCCTTCGCATGATCGGCGACCGGGTGGTCCATGGACTGGTACGCGGCGCTGACGCCGCAGGAGGCGCTGTAGTCGAACGTCCCGTAGTGCAGGCCGGTGGCCCGCCCCTCGGCTGCGTCGATCATCCGGGCGACGGTGGCGCGACCGTCGGGGCCGAGGATCGCCTGGGTGGTCTCGATCTGGATCTCGAAGCCGATCCGGCCCGGCTCCAGGCTGTGGGCCTTCTCGAACTCCTCGAGCAGGCGCACCATCGCGGCGACCTGCTCGGCGTACGTCACCTTGGGGAGGGTGAGGACGAGCCCGTCGGGGAGTCCGCCGGCCCGCATCAGTCCGGTGAGGAAGATGTCGAGGGTGCGGATGCCCCGGTCGCGCACAGCGGCCTCCATGCACTTCATCCGGATGCCCAGGTACGGAGGGCATGAGGACGGCACGCCCTCACGCAAGGCGTCCGCGACGAGCCGCGCGGCGCGAGCGGCGGCGGCGTCCTCCTCGGCGTCGGGACGCGGGCCGTAGCCGTCCTCGAAGTCGAGGCGCAGGTCCTCGACGGGCTCCCGGACGAGCTTGGCGCGCACCCGCTCGTACACCGGCTCGGCGAGCTCGTCGCTCAGCCCGAGGACGGCGGCGAAGGAGGCGGCGTCGGGGGCGTGCTCGTCCAGGGCGGCGAGGGCCTGGTCACCCCAGGAGCGCACGGTGCCGGCGTCGACGGCGTCCGCGGGGACGTAGACGGTGTGGACCGGCTGCCGGGTGCCGGGGTCGCCCGGGTAGCGATGCGCGAGCTCCGCGTCCACGGCCGCCAGGGAGGCCCCGATCTCCGCACGCACCGCGCTCGCGAGGCTGGTGGCGACCGTCTCGTGCTGCCCCATTCCCACACCTTTCACTTCGCCGGGCTTCCGTAAAACGGAAAGAGTAATCCGCATAGTGAAGCTATCCATGGCGGGTTCGCAGGTCAACACCCACTCTGCACGCAGAAGGCCCCCGCACGCGCGCGTGCGGGGGCCTAACAGGAGAAGGGGTCAGCCCTTGCGAGCCTTGACCTCTTCGGTCAGCTGCGGGATGACCTGGAAGAGGTCGCCGACCACGCCGTAGTCGACCAGGTCGAAGATCGGGGCCTCGGCGTCCTTGTTGATGGCCACGATGGTCTTCGAGGTCTGCATACCGGCCCGGTGCTGGATGGCGCCGGAGATGCCCGCAGCGATGTACAGCTGCGGCGAGACCGACTTACCGGTCTGGCCCACCTGGCTGGTGTGCGGGTACCAGCCGGCGTCGACCGCGGCACGGGACGCGCCGACGGCAGCGCCCAGGGAGTCGGCCAGCTTCTCGATGAGCGAGAAGTGCTCGGCCCCGCCCAGACCACGGCCGCCGGAGACCACGATCGCGGCCTCGGTCAGCTCGGGGCGGCCGGTCGACTCGCGCGGCGTACGCGAGACGACCTTGGTGCCCTTGGACGCGTCGGCGATGTTCACGGCCAGCTGCTCGACGGTGCCGGCGGCCGGGGCGGCCTCGGGCGCGGCCGAGTTGGGCTTGACGGTGATGACCGGGGTGCCCTTGGTGACCCGGGACTTGGTGGTGAACGCGGCGGCGAACACCGACTGGGTGGCCACCGGACCTTCGTCGCCGGCCTCGAGGTCGACGGCGTCGGTGATGATGCCGGAGCCGATCCGCACCGCGAGGCGGGCGGCGATCTCCTTGCCCTCGGCGGAGGAGGGGACGAGTACGGCGGCCGGGGAGACGGCCTCGTAGGCGGCCTGCAGCGCGTCCACCTTCGGGGCGACGAGGTAGTCGCCGAACTCGGGCGCGTCGGTGGCGAGGACCTTCACCGCGCCGTACTCGGCGAGCGTCGCGGCGGCGGCGTCGGCACCGGCGCCGAGGAACACGGCGACGGGCTCGCCGATGCGGCGGGCGATGGTCAGCAGTTCGAGGGTGGGCTTGCGGACGGCGCCGTCCACGTGATCGACGTAGACGAGAACTTCAGCCATGGGATTGCTCTCCTGCGAATGCGAAGTATCTGGGGGCGGTGGGGCGTTCGAGCCGGGGTGGTTCCGGCTCTCGTGACTGCGGTCAGATGAACTTCTGCTCCGCGAGGAAGGCGGCCAGCTGCTTGCCGCCCTCGCCCTCGTCCTTGACGACCGTGCCGGCGGTACGGGCGGGGCGCTGCTCGGCCGCGTCGACCGTGGTCCAGGCGCCCTCGAGGCCGACCTCGTCCTCGTCGATGCCCAGGTCGGACAGGTCCAGGGTCTCCACCGGCTTCTTCTTGGCGGCCATGATGCCCTTGAAGGAGGGGTAGCGGGCCTCACCGGAAAGGTCGGTCACCGAGACGACCGCCGGGAGGGACGCCTCGAGCTGCTCGGTCGCGGCGTCGCCGTCGCGGCGGCCGGTGACCTTGCCGTCCGCCACGGAAACCTCGGAGAGCAGGGTGACCTGGGGAACGCCCAGCCGCTCGGCGAGGAGCGCCGGCAGCACGCCCATGGTGCCGTCCGTCGAGGCCATACCGCAGATCACCAGGTCGTATCCGGTGTGCTCGATGGCCTTGGTGAGGACCAGGGAGGTGCCCAGCGCGTCGGTGCCGTGCAGGTCGTCGTCCTCGACGTGGACGGCCTTGTCCGCACCCATGGAGAGCGCCTTGCGCAGTGCGTCGCGAGCGTCCTCGGGGCCGACCGTCAGGACGGTGATCTCCGCGTCGTCGGCCGCCTCGGCGATCTGGAGGGCCTGCTCGACGGCGTACTCGTCGAGCTCGGACAGCAGGCCGTCGACCGACTCGCGGTCGGTGGTCAGGTCCTCGGCGAAGTGCCGGTCGCCGGTGGCGTCAGGCACGTACTTCACACAGACAACGATCCTCAAGCTCACGCCGGCTCTCCTACTGCATCGTCACTTCGGGGCGTCCCCCATGCCGAAGGCCAGGGGCCTGCCTTCTTGCTGGCAGCATAGGCGCCTTTCGGGATGAATCCCGGTTGGGGCGGCCCGCTCTTCGGCCCATATTACTCGCCAGTACACTCCCCCGATTCCCGCTGAGCAAGGGCGGCGGAGTGTGACCTTGCCAACGCTCCGTAACCGGGACGGCTCAGTCCCGGAGGGCGTTCACGCCCAGTCGAGCGGAGCCCGGTCAGATCGCCGCTCCGAGGGCTGCGATGACATCCGCCTTGCGCGGCTGTCCGGAGGCGCGGCGGACGACCCTGCCGTCCGCGTCGAGCACCAGGACGGTGGGCGTGCGAAGGATCCGCAGGCCCCGTACGAGCTCCAGGTTGGCCTCGGCGTCGAGCTCCACATGAGCCACGCCCTCAACCATCCCGGCGACGTCCGCCAGGGTGCGCCGAGTGGCCCGGCAGGGCTGACAGAAGGCACTGGAGAACTGCACGAGCGTCGCCCGCTCCCCGAGGGCCTGGCCCAGCTCCGCCGCACTCAGCCGCGTCTCGCCGTCGCGACCGCGCACCGTCAACCGTCCATTCCATCGCTTGTGGAGCAGCCCGAAGACGCTCGCCGCCGCGAGCACCGCCACACACACCATCAGGCCCGTCATCGTCCACTGGCAGCGTTCACGAGACCGCAAGAATTCCCGCGGCGTCCAGTCCGCGGGGTTGCGACATGCTGGTCGGCATGACCGTGGGCATCGACGTACGAGGACCGAGGTTCGGAGCGGCCGTGACCACGGTCGTGCTGGCCGCCGTGCTGATCTCCGGCAGCGAATGGCTGTTGGCGTGGCAGGCGCTGTGCTTCGCGCTCGGGACGGTGGCCGGGGTGGGACGCTCGCCGTACGGCTGGCTGTTCCGGGCCGTGGTGCGCCCGCGACTGGGGCCGCCCACGGAGTTCGAGGACCCGGCTCCGCCGCGCTTCGCCCAGGGAGTCGGCCTCTGTTTCGCGCTCCTCGGGCTGGTCGGCTACGTCGTCGGGCCGGAGTGGCTCGGGATGGCCGCCACGGGGTGCGCCCTTGCCGCGGCCTTCCTCAATGCGGCTTTTGCCTACTGCTTGGGCTGCGAAATGTACCTTCTGCTACGCCGCACGGTCGGCTGACGAGGCGTCAGGTATCGGACCGACGTGACGAGAATCTCCTGCCGAGGCCGCCCGCGAGCTGGCCGGGGGGCCCACGCATCAGGCACGATCTGCCAGAGCCGCATACCTACGGCCGCGTAACTTCCCCGGGAGAACCCTCCCCAGGCCGCGCAGAAGGGTCCCCCGCATGGCAGAGCTCGTCTACCCACCGGTGATCGGCGTCGCGCGCACCATGTTCAAAGTGCTCGACCTGCGCTTCGACATCCAGGGCACCGAGCACATACCGCGGCGCGGCGGGGCCGTCCTGGTCAGCAATCACATCGGCTATCTGGACTTCGTGTTCTGCGGGCTCACCGCCCTCCCCGCCAAACGCCTGGTGCGCTTCATGGCGAAGGAGTCGGTCTTCCGGCACAAGATCTCCGGTCCCCTGATGCGCGCGATGAAGCACATCCCGGTCGACCGCTCACAAGGAGAGAACGCCTACGTGCACGCCCTGAAGGCGCTCCGCTCGGGGGAGATCATCGGGGTCTTCCCGGAGGCGACGATCTCGCCGTCCTTCACCCTCAAGAACTTCAAGTCGGGCGCGGCCCGGCTGGCGCAGGAGGCGGGGGTCCCGTTGCTGCCGATGGCGCTGTGGGGGACCCAGCGCCTGTGGACCAAGGGCCGCCCGCGCAACCTCGGCCGCAACCACATACCGATCACGATGCGAGTGGGCGAGCCGCTGGCCGCCGATCCGGGTGAGACAGCGATGAGCGTTACCTCCCGGCTGCGCGGCCGCGTGCAGGATCTGCTCGAGGCCTGCCAGCGTGCCTACCCCGTACGCCCCAAGGGCCCGGACGACACCTGGTGGATTCCAGCCCACCTCGGGGGCACCGCACCCGCCCCGGCGGAGTCCGTCGGCCGGGAACGGGACTAGGTCCTGTCCGATCGGACAGGGCCTAGCCGCCCGCGCCCTAAGCGACCCCGTGGACCTCGATCTCCGCGCCGGGGTTGAACTTCGCCAGTGACTCGGCGAGTTCGGCACCAGCGGCGTCGAGCTCGCCCAACGTCATCGGCTCGAGCCGCTCCAGCAGGAAGACCGCGTTGACGGACGCGTCGGTCAGCCGAGTGCGTACGCCCTGGCGCCAGTTCCACCGGCGGCACGTCACGCCCTCGTCGTCGCACCAGACGACCTCGCCCGGGTCCGGGTGCTCGACGGCCGGCTCGCCGCCCGCCACGGTCGCGAACCGCTCGTCGCCCACGGCTCGTACGAGCCGCATCCCGCCCCGGATGTGATCGATGTCCTCGCCGCCGACCGGGATGAGGTGGGCGACGCTGACAGCGTTGTAGAGGTCGACGAGGCGGTTGATGCGCGGCAGCTCGCCGCCCGCGAGGGCGCGCCGGGCCAGCGCCTCGGCGGAGTTGCGGGTGCGGGACGGCTTGGACCCGAACGCGGTGTACGCGGCGCGCCAGGCGGCGATGTGCGGGTCCTCGTGCAAGGCGCGCCCGCCCAGCCGCTCGGCGAGCCGACGGGCGGCCGCGTTGAGCAGCCCCGAGGTGTGCGCGTCGCTGGGGCCGTTGGTCAGGCCGCGCGCCTCGACGGCGAGGTGCACGAAGCTCGGCACGATGGCGCGGACCTCGTCGGAGACGGTGAGGGAGAGTGTCATGCACTGTCCTCGTCCTCAGAGGGCGGTGGGGAGCAACCGCAACAGGTGCGGCCGGTCGGTCGCGTCCTGGAGGGCCTTCAGAAGGCGCGCCATGTGACGCGCATGGCTCCGCTGTCGGCGGAGTGCGGGATGGTGTCGCGTACGTGCTCGTAGGCCACCTTGGCGTATGCGTATGCGTCGCCGGACCGCGCCCGGAGCCGGGCCGCCGTCTCACGCACCAGCGGGTGCTCGTGATCGATGACCTCGTCGGCGGCGAGGTACCCGGACAGGTCCGGGACTTCCTGCGTCAGCTCCATGGCATCGGAAGCGTAGGGATCCGCCCGACCAGGGTCATTCGAATTACAGCAGAGTGCATACTCATGCAGTTACCGCCGACCCATCTCCTCCGCGAGGGCGGCGACGAACCCGTCCACGTCCGCCTCCGTGGTGTCGAAGGAGCACATCCAGCGGACGATTCCGGCCGCCTCGTCCCAGACGTAGAAGCGGTAGCGCTTCTGCAGCCGCTCCGCGAGGTCGTGCGGCAGGGTCGCGAAGACCGCGTTGGACTCCACGGGGTGGACGATCTCCACACCGCCCACTCCGCGGACCCCTTCGGCGAGCCGGCGGGCCATCGTGTTGGCGTGCCGGGCGTTGCGCAGCCACAAATCGCCGGCGAGCAGGGCCTCCAACTGCGCGGAGACGAAGCGCATCTTGGACGGGAGCTGCATGGACAGCTTGCGCACATGCTTCATCGCCCGCGCCGCACCTGGGTTCAGGACGATCACGGCCTCACCGAAGACCATGCCGTTCTTCGTGCCGCCGAGGGACAGGATGTCCACCCCCACGGCGTTGGTGAAGGCTCGCATCGGCCGATCCAGCGACGCGGCGGCGTTGGCCAGCCGTGCCCCGTCGAGGTGCACCAGCATGCCGTGCTGATGGGCGTGTTCGCAGATGGCCCGGATCTCGTCGGGCGTGTAGACGGTGCCCAGTTCGGTGCTCTGCGCGATCGAGACGACCTGCGGCATGGCACGGTGCTCGTCGTCCCAGCCGTACGCCTCGCGGTCGATGAGCTCGGGGGTGAGCTTGCCGTCCGGCGTCGGCACGGTGAGCAGCTTCAGCCCACCGACGCGCTCAGGGGCTCCACACTCGTCGACGTGGACGTGCGCGCTGTCGGTGCAGATCACCGCACCCCAGCGGTCGGTGATCGACTGCAGGGCGACGACGTTGGCGCCGGTACCGTTGAAGACCGGGAAGGCCTCGGCGGACTGGCCGAAGTGGCTGCGTATGACCCGCTGCAGATGCTCGGTGTAGACGTCCTCGCCGTAGGCGATCTGGTGGCCGCCGTTGGCGAGGGCGAGCGCGGCCAGGACCTCGGGGTGCGCTCCTGCGTAGTTGTCACTGGCGAAGCCGCGCAGCTCGGGGTCGTGACGCCGCCGGGCGTCGGTGGTCACGGTCGCGGGGTCAACCACAGGCGGTTTCCGTTCACTTCCTCGGCGGGCCGGTCCCAGACACCGACGATGGCGTCCGCCAGGTCCTTGACGTCCGTGAAGCCCGCGAACTTCGCATTGGGGCGTTCGGCGCGCATCGCGTCGTGCACCAACGCCTTCACCACCAGGATGGCAGCCGCCGCCTTGGGGCCGGCCTCGCCCCCCTCCTTCCGGAACGCGTCGGCGAGCGCGAGCGTCCAGGCCTCGGCGGCGGCCTTCGCCGCGGCGTAGGCCGCGTTGCCGGCCGTGGGCTTGCTCGCCCCGGCCGCACTGATCAGCACATAGCGTCCGTTGCCGGCGCGCTCGAGGGCGTCGTGGAAGGCCAGCGAGGTGTGCTGCACCGTCCGGATGAGGAGGTCGTGCAGCGTGTCCCAGTGGGCGAGGGGTGCGTCGGCGAAGGTCTTGCTGCCGCGCCAGCCGCCGACGAGGTGGATCAGGCCGTCGACCCGGCCGAACTCCTTCTCGATACGGGCCGCCCATTCGCGGGTCGCATCGAGGTCGAGGAGGTCCACGATGTCGCCGGTGACCGTCGCGCCGCCGTGGGCGTAACGGGCCGCGTCGACGGCCTCTGCGAGCCGCTCGGCGTCGGCGTCGGAACCGACGACGGTGGCACCCGCCTGGGCGAGGCGCAGCAGTGCCGCCCGCCCCGCAGGCCCGCCGGCTCCGGCGACCGCGACCACCGCGCCGTCGAGGGACCCCTTACCGTTGATCGTCATGGTCGTCGCCTCTCCGGACTGGCTCACGCGGCGCCCGCCGTAACCGTCGGCTTCGCCGGCGCTGGTCCTGCACCGCTCGTCGATGCGGCGCTCTGCGCCGTGATCCCCTTCGTCGAGGCGATCACGCCCTTGAGCTTCTTGGCGAGTGCCTCGTAGAACATGCTGAGCGGGAACTCGTCCGGAAGCACGTCGTCCACGAGCTTGCGCGGCGGCTGGGTCAGGTCGAGAGCGTCGGGGCCCTTGGCCCAGGTGGACCCGGGGTGCGGAGCGAGGTACGACGAGACCAGGTCGTACGCGGCAAACCAGTGGACCAGCTTGGGGCGGTCGATCCCCTCGCGATAGAGCTTCTCGATCTCGGCGCAGAGCTGGTTGGTGACCTGCGGGGCGCGGTCCCAGTCGATGTGCAGGGTGTTGTCCGTCCAGCGTACGACGTCGTGCCGGTGGAGGTAGGCGAACAGCAGCTGGCCGCCGAGACCGTCGTAGTTGCGGACCCGTTCGCCGGTCACCGGGAAGCGGAACATCCGGTCGAAGATCACCGCGTACTGCACATCACGAGCCTGTGCGAAGCCCTCGGCCTCGAGCTTCACGGCCGCCTTGAAGGCAGTGAGGTCGCAGCGCAGTTCCTCCAGGCCGTACATCCAGTACGGCTGGCGCTGCTTGATCATGAAGGGGTCGAACGGCAGATCGCCGTGGCTGTGGGTCCGGTCGTGCACCATGTCCCAGAGCACGAACGCCTGCTGGCAGCGCCGCTGGTCGCCGATCATCTCCCGGATGTCCTCGGGGAGCTCGAGCCGCAGGATGTCGACGGCGGCTTCGGTGACCTTGCGGAAGCGGGCGGCTTCGCGGTCGCAGAAGATGGCGCCCCAGGTGAAGCGCTCAGGGGCCTCGCGGACGGCGATGGTCTCCGGGAAGAGCACCGCCGAGTTGGTGTCGTAGCCGCCGGTGAAGTCCTCGAAGGTGATGCCGAGGAACATCGGGTTGTCGAAGCGGGTGCGCTCCAGCTCGGCGAGCCAGTCCGGCCAGACGACGCGCAGCACGACAGCCTCGAGGTTGCGGTTCGGGTTGCCGTTCTGGGTGTACATCGGGAAGACGACCAGGTGCTGGAGGCCGTCGGCGCGCTGCTGCGCGGGCTGGAAGGAGAGCAGCGAGTCCAGGAAGTCCGGCACGGCGAAGCCGGCGTCGGCCCAGCGGCGGAAGTCGGTGACCAGGGCGCGGTGATATTCCGCGTCGTGCGGCAGCAGCGGGGAGAGGTCCTCGATCGCCGAGATGGCCCGGTCGAGCGCGAGCTCCACCGTGGCCCGGGCGGGCGCGCCCTCGGCTTCGAAGTCGATCGACCCGTCCTTGGACTGCCAGCGGCGGATCTCTTCCACGGCACCCTTGAGGACGGGCCAGGAAGCGTGGTCGACGACACGCTCGGCGGAAGGAGCGCCGCCTCCCTTGCGGCCCTGCACAAGAATTTCCGTCATAGCCCACCTTCCACGGGAGAACCTCTCGTTCGGACACCGTATCCAGATGAGGATCTCTCACTCAAGCCGAGCCGCCGGAAATTATCCTGCAGGCCACCTATCTACACCGACGTTTTTCCTGCAGGGCACCCGTACCCGGAGGTCCGGCGCCCCACGCCTGCCGCTGTCTAAACGCACGGGAAACCAGCGCGGCCGGGGCGCCCGGGGCGGCCCGTCCCGTTAGGCTGCGGGACTGCCCGCCGGACGGACACCGGAATGGAGACAGCCTTGACTTTCCTGACCATCGGACACCGCGGAGTGATGGGCATCGAGCCGGAGAACACGCTGAGGTCCTTCGTCCGCGCAGACCGCGAGGGCCTGGACGTCATCGAGCTGGATCTTCATCTGAGCAAGGACGGCGCGCTCGTGGTGATGCACGACGCGGACGTGGACCGTACGACCGACGGCAAGGGCCCGATCGCCGACTTCACCCTCGCCGAGCTTCGTGAGCTGGATGCGGGCGAGGGTGAGCGCATCCCGGTCTTCGAGGAGGTCCTCGACGCAGTGAAGGCACCTCTCCAGGCGGAGATCAAGGACGTGGCCGCGGCACGGGCGCTCGCCGACGTCATGACCCGCCGAGACCTGATGGGCCGGGTGGAGGTCCTCTCGTTCCACGACGAGGCCCTGGCGGAGATCCGGCGGCTGCTGCCCGAGGTCCGTACGGCTCTCGTGGCCAGCCGCTACGGGACCGAGGCCATTGACCGCGCGCGGGCGGTGGGCGCCAAGACGCTGGTCCTGAACATCCGTCGGCTGACCCTGGAGATCGTGGAGCTCGCCCGGGCGGCCGAGCTGGGGGTCATCGGGTGGGTGGTCAACACCCCGGACCACCTGCGGCTGGTGCGCGCCCTCGGTCTGGACGGCGCGACGACGGACTTCCCGGAGGTCAAGCGCACCAGCCGCTTCACCGCCTAGGCCCTGTCCGGCCGATCACGCCGGACAGGGCCTAGCACTCCACAGCGGCGTCGGTGTCGCACGTCCGCAGCGTCCTCCTCGCCACTGTCGTGAGCCTCACGGGAGGACGCTGCCGTGGCGACGGTCCGCCGCCGCGGACCTCGTCCGGCAGACCTAGTCCAGCTCCTTGACGAGCAGCTCGAACTGCAGGTCGGCGCGGAGCGGGATGCCGAAGCGCTCGTCGCCGTAGGGGAACGGGCTCATCTTCCCGGTGCGGCGGTAACCCCGGCGCTCGTACCAGGCGATGAGGTCGTCACGAGCCGATATCACGGTCATGTGCATCTCGCGGACACCCCACCCGGCGCGGACGCTCCGCTCCGCCTCCGCGATGATCACCTTGCCGAGCCCGCCGCCCTGGAGTCGCGGGCGGACCGCGAACATGCCGAAGTACGCGTGCGTGCCCCGGTGTTCCAGCTGGCAGCAGGCGACGAGCTCGCCGTCCTGCTCCACGGCGAGCATCCGGCTGTCCGCACTCCGCACCACGACCGCCACGCCTTCGGGGTCGGTCCGCTGCCCGTCCAGCAGATCGGCCTCGGTGGTCCATCCGGTACGGCTGACGTCGCCGCGGTACGCCGATTCGATGAGCTCGACGAGCGCCGGGACGTCGGCTTCGGTGGCGTCCCGGAAGGTGAGTTCGGCATCGCTGGCCGGGGCGGTGTCCATGGCGGCGGGGCTCCTCTCGTCCGGCCTGGCCGGGGGCTATGAGGCTAACAAGCCCCTCCTGCGGGTTTACCGCGGGCACTCGTGCGCAAGGAGCGGTGCATGGTGCATGTTCTGAGCAGTCGGATCCTGCTGCGGCCCACTGATCCCGAGCGCTCGCGGGCCTTCTACGGGGAGGCCCTCGGACTCGCGGTCTACCGCGAATTCGGGACCGGGCCGGAGCGAGGGACGGTCTACTTCCTCGGCGGGGGCTTCCTGGAGGTGTCCGGGAGGTCCGACGCTCCTCCCTCCCCCGGGCTCCAGCTGTGGCTGCAGGTCGCCGACGCGGTGGCCGCACACCAGGAGCTGGCCGCTCGCGGCGTGGAGATCCTGCGGGAGCCCAAGCAGGAGCCCTGGGGTCTCGTGGAGATGTGGATCTCCGATCCGGACGGCGTACGGATCGCGGTCGTCGAGGTCCCCGAGGACCATCCCCTGCGCTATCGGCCGTGACCTCTGCCGTCCGGGGTGGCGTCACAGCGCAGGCCCCGCCGAAACGTCGCACCGCCGCGCTCCCCCGGTGCGCCCGTGCGCTCCCGTGTGCGGCGGCACCCCGGGGCATCCTCCCGGCGTGTTCCCTGCCGGACACGGAGGTGCGCTGTGCACGGACCGCCGCTGGTCGGCTGGCTGATGGTCGCGGTGTGCGGCGCCAGCGGGCTGTACTGCCTGATGCGCACCCGCGCCCGCAACCCGGAGGTGCGTCGGCACGCGGGCGGCGAGGCGATCATGGGCCTGGGCATGGCGGCCATGGCGGTTCCCGTGCTGGCCGCGGATCCGCAGGCCTGGATGTCGTCGGCGTTCGTGGTGGTGTTCGCCACGGCGGCGCTGCGGGGGCTGCTGCTCGTTCGCACCGGAGTGCACCATCTGCACCACGCCCTGGGGTCCGTCGCGATGGTCCACATGGCACTCTCGGGCGGTGCCGGCGGCCACCACTCCGCCGTCCAACCTGCGGACGGAATACCCCTGTTGACGGGTCTGCTGCTGGCGTACTTCGCGGTGTACGTGCTCCGCACGGGCGTCCGGATGGTGCCGCTCGGGGCGACGGCCGACGGTGGCCCGGCTGCCCCGGGCACGGGCTGGGTGGAGCGCCCGGAGGTGGCGACGGCGTGCCGGGTCTCGATGGGGATCGGGACGTTCGCCATGCTGCTGACGGTCTGACGGACCTGCACCGTTCAGTTCCGAATCCGTGGTCTGCGTCACTTCGCGGTCGGGGTCATACCCGCCGGTAGCCACCCCCTCGTAGGCTGGCGACCATGATGCTCCCGCTCGCGCTGCTGGCTCTCGGCGGGCTGGCCGCGGTCGTCGCCCCGCGTCTGATGGCGCGGGCCGAGTGGCCGGACCGCGAGCCGGTGCTGGCTCTGTGGGTGTGGCAGTGCGTGGTGGGAGCGGTGCTGCTCTGCTGTGCGCTGGCGATGGCGCTCAGCGCGGCCGCCGCCTGGGGGGCCGTCCGCGGGCAGGTGTTCGCTCCGGCTCCGCGCGGTGTCGTCGAGGCGTACGCCCTGCAGGGATACGGTCCGTGGGCGGGGACCGTGGCCGCCCTGCTGGCCTGCGGCGGAGTGTGGACGGCCACGATGCTCACCCGCGAGGTCTGGGCGGCGCGCGCCAAGCGCCAGCAGCAGCGCGCGGAACTGCTCGCCCGCTCCCCGCGGATGCCGGGCGAGGCGCCCGCCGAGGACCGGCTCTGCGTGCTGGAGGGCGAGCGACCGGACGCCTGGTGGCTGCCGGGTGCAGCGCCGCGGCTGGTCATCACCACCGCTGCTCTCCGGCGGCTCGACCGGCGCCAGCTGGACGCCGTACTGGCCCATGAGCAGGGCCATGCGCGGGCCCGCCACGCATGGCTGCTGCACTGCTCCTCGGCGCTCGCGGGCGGATTCCCGCAGGTGCCGATGTTCGCTGCCTTCCGCGACCAGATGCACCGGCTGGTCGAACTGGCCGCTGACGACGTCGCCTCGCGCCGGTTCGGGCGGCTGACGATCGCGCTGGCGCTGGTCGAACTCAACGAGGACCGAGGGGTGTTCGGCCCGTGCCCGACGGCCCAGGCCGAGGTCCCGCGGCGGGTGGACCGACTGCTGGCCGCGGCGCCGCGGCTCGCTCCGGCCCGACGGCTGAGGCTGACCGCCGCGGCCGCGCTCGTGCCGGTGGTGCCGCTCGTCGTGACCCTGGTGCCCGCGCTCGGCCAGCTGTTCTAGGGGCGTGGGGTGTTCGGATGGCCTTCTGATCCGGCCATCCGCGAAGATCGTCCCCATGGACGCGTCATCTCTTCGCTCACCGGCCTGGTATCTCCCGTATCTGTGGACGGCAGTGGCCTGCGGCCTGGCGTACACCGCCCTGCTCGGGCTCGTCGTGGCGGAGTGGGCGCCCCTGATGTCGGCGGACCGGACGGTCGCCCACGGTCTGCACCGCTCGGCGGTGGACCACCCCGGCTGGGCAGACGCCAACCAGGCGCTGACGGACTGGGTCTGGGACCCGGCGACGATGCGCGTGCTGCTTCTGCTGGTGGCCGCCCTGCTCGTGGTGCGCGGCGACTCGATGACCGCAGTGATCGTCCTGGTCGCGACGGTCATCGGCTGGCTCGTGCAGGGGGGCATGAAGTTAGCCGTCGGACGGGCGCGCCCGGTCTGGCAGGACCCCGTCGACATGGCCCAGAACGGAGCCTTCCCATCGGGTCACGCCATGACCGCGGCCCTGGCGTGCACCCTGCTGCTGTGGCTGCTGTGGCACCGCGCAGCGGGAGCGCGGTGGCTGTGGGCCGTCGCCGCGGTGGCAGTCGTCTCGGTCCTGGGAGTGGGCTTCACTCGGGTGTACCTGGGCGTGCACTGGCTGTCCGATGTCCTGGGCGGCTGGCTGCTGGGCGTGGCCCTGGCGGCGCTGGCGACCGCTGCCTGCGTCCGGTGGGGCGCTCCGGGCGGCGACCGTGAGGCACGATCGTCCAGCCGGGCGTGAGCGGAGGCGGGGAGACCACCGGCACCCGCCCGGGGGCGGGGCCCGTTCCGCTACGAGCGGGAACCGCCGTCTCGGACGATCCCCCGCGTCGCCCGAGACGGCAGCGTCCCGGACCACTGTCCCGAATCCGGGGCCGGTGTCCGGAGACATCACGAGTATATTGGCTCTGAGCCAGTCAACGCCGGAGTTACCAAATGTCCCCGCGAAGTGCAGCGGCCAACGAGGAGTTGCGCCGACGCTCGCGTGAGCGGCTGCTGGAGGCGACCGTCGAGCTGGTGGGACAGCGCGGCTACGAAGCGACGACGCTGGCCGACATCGCCGACCGGGCCGGCTCGGCCCGGGGCCTGGTGTCGTACTACTTCCCCGGCAAGCGGCAGCTGCTGCAGTCGGCGGTACACCGGCTCATGCGTCTGACACTCGAGGCCGCCCTGGAGCGGGAACCGCGGACCGACGACGGCAGGGAGCGGCTGGCCCGGGCGATCGACGCCATCCTGGGGATCGCTCGCGACCGACCCACGCTCATGCGCACGCACATGGCGGGCATCCTCACGGCCGAGGGCTTCATCCAGTGCCCGGAGCAGCAGCGGCTCGCCGCCCTGCTCCGGGACACGGTGGTGCGCTACGGCTCGGCCGACCCGGACGCCGACTATCCGATGCTGCGTGCGCTGCTGATGGGTGCAGTGGTCGCGCTGCTGCTCCCGGGCGCGCCGATGCCGCTCCCGAGGCTGCGCGCCGAGCTGTTCCAGCGCTACGGGCTGGAGTGGGGGCTCGGCGTCCCGCCGGGTGGCGGACCGCCCGGCGGGACCTCGGCACAGCTGGTGCACCAGACCGATCAACGGTAGTCCGGCTGTGTCTGCACGTTGAGCTCGTGCAGCCGGAGCCATTTGGCGCTGTCGGTCCGCCGGTCGGCGACCCTCAGGACGTCGAAGCCCTTGGAGATGTCGTTCGAGTAGATGTGGCCGTTGTAGTAGTACGCGGACCACGAGCCGCCGCCGGTGAGAATGTCCGTGGAGAGCGGGCCGCGCTCGAAGTAGCCGATCTCCTCCGGCTTCGAGGAGTCGGTGAAGTCCCAGATCGACACGCCGCCCTGGTACCAGGCCTGGACCATGATGTCGCGGCCCCTCGCCGGGATCAGCGAGCCGTTGTGGGCGACGCAGTTCTCGGTGTCGGCCTGGTGCCGCGGGATCTTGTAGTAGCTGCGGAAGGCGAGCTTGCGCTCGGTCCCCCCGCCGACGATGTCGTAAATGCCGTCGGCGCCGCGGTTCGGGCCGGTCCGCTCGTTGCAGGTGGCCGCGCCGCCGCCGCCGAGCTCATCGGTGAAGACCACCTTGTTGCCGCGCTCGTTGAAGGTCGCCGAGTGCCAGAACGCGAAGTTGACGTTGTCCTGGACCTGGTCGATCACCTTCGGGGCGGCAGGCTCCGAGATGTCCAGCAGGACGCCGTCGCCCATGCAGGCGCCGGCGGCCAGCTTCAGCTTCGGGAAGGCCGTGATGTCGTGGCAGCCGGTGGTCTTCGAGACGCCCGGGTTGGCGGGGCCGCCCGGATTGCCGCCATCCGGGAAGAGGACCGGGAAGTTGACGAGGGCGGACTTCTCAGGTGCCCGTCGCGGCACCTTGATGATCGAGATGCCGTCGTGCGGTGGCTGACAGTCGGGAAATGCCTCGTTCGGTGAGTACGAGGAGACGTAGACGTAGATGTTGCGGCGCTCGGGCACCAGGGTGTGGGTGTGCGAGCCACAGGCGGTCTCGACGGCAGCGACGTACTTCGGGTTCCGCTTGTCGCTGATGTCGAAGATCTTCATGCCCTCCCAGGAGGACTTCTCGTTCGCCGGCTGCGTGGTGCTGTTGCAGGAGTTGTCATTGCGCGAGGAGTCGGTGGAGAGGAAGAGGAGATCACCGGAGACGGAGATGTCGTTCTGGGCGCCGGGGCACAGGACCTGGCTTACGGTCTCCGGCGACTTGGGGTTACGGATGTCGAAGATGCGGAAGCCGTCGTAGTTGCCGGCGAAGGCGTACCTGCCCTGGAAGGCGAGGTCCGAATTGGTCCCCTTGAGAGCGTCCTTGGGGATGTTGGCGAGGTGGGTCACGTTATCGCTGTGGACGACTTCGTCCACGCCGGGTATCTCACCGCTGGTGATGGCGGTCCGGGTCTCGGCCGCCTGGCCCTTGCTCACGCGCTTCTCGGCGGGTGCGTCGCCCGGGTCGGGCGTTGCGGCCGCCGGGCCTGCTGCCAGGAACGAGGCGATCAGGCCGAAGGCGGCCGCCGCCACGCCGAGCCGTCTGCGCCGCACTGGGGGTGTGTGCAACGACGTCACTGCGTCCTCCCTTGTGTCCGTTCGGAATTGAACGGTCCGGATCCCGGCAGTATCGCGGGTCGCATGTACATATCAATAGATGCAACCAAGCTGTAATGCTGCGTTCCGATCAGCGCTCCGTGGTCGCGTGCTAGACAGACCCGACTGACCCGCACTTTCCAGGAGGTCACCGTGTTCCACCGCCGTTCGACTGCGCGCCTCCGTGCAGTGACCGCCGTGGCGGCACTCGCGGTCGCGGTACCGGCCCTCGGCGCCTGCGAGTCCGACGCGGACCCCTCGGCGAAGGCGGACGACCGGCCTTCGGTTGTGGCGCCGGGCAAGCCGGGTGAGGCGGCGGAGACGCTGTCTGCGGAGGACGCGGAGAAGGCTCTCGGCGACGACAGCCCCAACTCGGCAGACTTCGGCTATGTGCAGCGGATGATTGACCATCACCAGCAGGCGCTGGTGATGACCGACGTGGCGGGGAAGCAGGCCGGTTCACAGAAGATCCGGCGCCTCGCGGCCCGGATCGCGGCGGCACAGGGACCCGAGATCAAGGCCATGCAGGCCTGGCTCAAGAAGAACGGGGGTCCGAAGGACCACACCGGCCACGGCGGCGGGTCGATGCCGGGCATGGCCACCGAGCGGCAGCTCGACGGGTTGCGCGCGGCGCGCGGCGACGACTTCGACGCGCTGTTCCTGAAGCTGATGATCACGCATCACCAGGGAGCGATCACCATGGCCGCGGAGGTGCTCTCGGAGGGCAACAACGTGCTGGTCGAAGAGATGGCGAGCGACGTCATCGCGCAGCAGACGAGTGAGATCAACCGGATGCGCGGGATGTCCTAGCCGAATGTCCTGAGGAATCGGCGGACCTCCTGTGGCGTGCCCGGCAGGGCATCTCCCGTCCCGCCGTCCCCGGTGCGATGCTGGAAGCATCCTGCGGGAAGGAGCCTTCCGTGCTTCGCGTCGCCGTCGTCGGTTCAGGACCGAGCGGGGTGTACACCGCCCAGTCCCTCGTCGAGCAGCAGGCCGTACCGGATGTGCATGTGCACGTACTGGACCGGCTGCCCTGCCCGTACGGGCTGGTGCGGTACGGCGTCGCGCCCGACCACGAGAAGATCAAATCGCTGCAGCGGAATCTGCGCACCGTGCTGGAGCACCCCCGCGTCGATTTCCTCGGCCATGTGCAGATCGGCACCGGCGGGCTGGGCACCGAGCAGCTGCGGGACATGTATCACGCGGTGGTCTACTGCGTGGGCGCGGCGACCGACCGCCGGCTGGGCATCCCTGGAGAGGAGCTGCCCGGCAGCTTCTCCGCCACCGAGTTCGTCTCCTGGTACAGCGCCCATCCGGACGCCGCGGTCAACGGCTTCCTGCTGGGCGCGCGCTCGGCGGTGGTGATCGGCGTGGGCAATGTCGCGGTGGACGTGACCCGCATCCTGGCGCGGGGCGCGGACGAGCTGCGACCCACGGATGTGCCGCAGGCGGCGCTCGGCGTACTGGCGGAGAGCCGGGTGCGCGAGGTGCAGATGGTGGGACGGCGCGGGCCCTCCCAGGCGAAGTTCACCACCAAGGAGCTGCGGGAGCTGGGCGCACTGCCGGGCGCGGAGGTCGTCGTGGATCCCGCGGACCTGGTCCTGGACCCGGCGTTCGCCGACCCCTCCGGGCTGCCGGCGGTGAACCGGCGCAATGTGGAGGTGCTGCGCGGCTGGGCCGGCCTCCCGCCCCAAGGTCGGGACCGCCGCCTCACCCTGCGGTTCTTCCTGCGTCCTGTGGCAGTGCTGGAGGCCCCCGGCGGCGGGCGGGTCGGAGGGGTCCGGTTCGAGCGGACGATGCCCGACGGGCACGGCGGCGTCGTGGGAACGGGCGCCTTCGAGGACATCCCCGCCGAGCTGGTCCTGCGGTCCGTCGGCTATCGGGGCGTACCGCTGCCCGGATTGCCCTTCGATCCCCAGCGCGGGACGGTGCCGCACACGGCAGGGCGGATACTGCGCGACGGCGCGCCCTCGCCCGGCGAGTACGTCGCCGGATGGATCAAGCGGGGACCCACCGGCGTGATCGGCACCAACCGGCCGTGCGCCAAGGAGACCGCGGCGTCGCTGCTCGCCGACGCCGATGCGCTGATGAGGCGGCAGGTGTCCGACGATCCGCGGGAGGCGCTGCGGCGCCTGGGGCAGGATCCGGTGGACTGGTCGGGCTGGCAAGCCATCGAGGCGGCGGAGGTCGCGCTGGGACATTCGCTGGGCCGGACCACCGTCAAGATCCCGGACTGGGCGGGGCTGCTGAGCGCGGCGCGGGGCGGCCGCCGGACCTGAGAGCCCGCTCTCAGGCCTCCCCGTACCGGTCCGCCTGGCGGTCGGCAGCCACCAGGACGCTGTCGAGCAGCCCGGGGAAGAGCGCATCGAGATCGGCGCGGCGCAGTCCGTTCATCTTCGCGGTGCCGCGGTAGGTCTGGCTGATCACGCCGCTTTCGCGCAGCACCCGGAAGTGGTGCGTGGTGGTGGACTTGCTGACCGGCAGGTCGAAGACCGAGCAGGAGAGCTCCTGGTCCCCCTGCGCGAGGCAGCGGACCACCCGAAGCCGCATCGGGTCTGACAGCGCGTGCAGCACCTCCTCCAGCCGGATCTGATCGCGCGTCGGGTGATCCAGCGTGCGGCTGGGCTGCGTGCTCGTGGCGATCGTCATGGCGGCGGCCTCCTCGTCTCCCGAGGCCATTGTACGAGATTCCTCGTAGTTTGACATTCGCCGTACTACGATGCCTATCGTAGGAGCCGTGACCCGGCCGAGACGAGAGAGGGATCCCGCCGTGAGCGCACTCTTCGAGCCCTACACCCTGCGGTCCTTGACCATCCCCAACCGCCTCTGGATGGCGCCGATGTGCCAGTACTCCGCCGAAGTCTTCGGGCCGGACGCAGGCGTTCCAAACGACTGGCACTTCTCGCACTACGCGGCACGGGCCACCGGCGGAACCGGGCTGATCCTGGTCGAGGCCACGGCGGTCAGCCCGGAGGGCCGGATCAGCCCCGCCGACCTCGGGATCTGGAACGACGCGCAGCTCGCCGCCTTCCGGCGGATCACCTCCTTCCTCGGGGAGCAGGGCACGGTTCCGGGTATTCAGATCGCCCACGCCGGACGCAAGGCCTCCACGGACCTGCCCTGGCTGGGGGGCGCGCCGGTCGGTGCGGACCGGCACGGCTGGCAGCCGGTGGCGCCGAGCCCGCTGCCGTTCGCCGCGGGACATGCGGTGCCGGACGAGCTGACAACAGATCAGATAACCGAGATCATCGAGCAGTTCGCGGACGCCGCGCGACGGGCGCTGGCAGCCGGCTTCCAGGTCGTCGAGGTGCACGGGGCGCACGGCTATCTGATCGGCGAGTTCCTGTCCCCGCACACCAACCACCGCACCGATGCGTACGGCGGGGGGTACGAGAACCGGACGCGGTTCGCGCTCGAGGTCGTCGACGCGGTGCGATCGGTGTGGCCCGCCGAACTGCCGGTGCTCTTCCGGATCTCGGCCACCGACTGGCTGACGGAGACTCGTCCGACTTCGGAAGCAGGGCCGGACGACCGGGTGGGCTGGACGGTGGACGACACCGTGCGGTTCGCGGCGGACCTGCGGGCGCACGGGGTGGATCTGCTCGACGTCTCCAGCGGGGGCAACGCCCCCGGAGTGCGGATCCCGACCGGCCCCGGCTATCAGGTGCCGTTCGCGGAGCGGGTCAAGGTGGAGACAAGTCTGCCGGTTGCCGCCGTCGGGGAGATCACCGAGCCGCGGCAGGCCGAAAAGATCGTGGCGTCCGGGCGGGCGGATGCCGTGCTCCTGGGCCGTGAGCTGTTGCGGAACCCCTATTTCGCGCGCCAGGCGGCACGCGAGCTGGGCGGTGTGGTCAGCTCCCCGCAGCAGTACCATCGCGCCGCCTGACCTGCTGCGACGGCGCGTCCGGGCGCCGTTGTCAGTGGGTGGGTGCAGACTGGCCCTTGACCTCGACAACGGCGTCCCGGAGGTGGTCGGCGATGGCCGATGTACTGCTCGCGGTAGGCACGCGCAAAGGGCTCTTCGTCGGCAGGCGGCGTGACGGAGCCTGGGAGTTCGACGGCCCGCACTTCAACGCGGAGGCGGTCTACTCCATCGGTATCGACAGGCGCCGGAGTACGCCGCGGCTCCTGGCCGGAGGGACCAACTCGCACTGGGGGCCGTCGGTGTTCCACTCCGACGATCTCGGAAAGACCTGGCTGGAGCCCCAGCAGCCGGCGATCAAGTTCCCGCAGGACACCGGTGCCTCGCTCGAACGGGTCTGGCAGCTGCACCCGGCCGGGCCCGCGGCGCCGGGCGTGGTGTACGCAGGCACCGAACCGGGTGCCCTGTTCCGCTCCGAGGACGACGGCGAGACCTTCGAGCTGGTGCGGGCACTGTGGGAGCACCCGACGCGGAAGGACTGGATGCCGGGCGGCGGCGGGGAGGCCGTGCACACGGTGATCACGGATCCGCGCGACGCCGATGCGGTGACCGTCGCGGTGTCGGCCGCCGGGGTGTACCGCTCTCAGGACGGCGGAGCGAGCTGGGCGCCGTCCAACTCCGGGGTGCAGGCGGTCTTCCTGCCCAACCGGTACCCGGACTTCGGCCAGTGCGTGCACAAGATCGCACAGGACGCGGGAGACCCCGACCGGCTGTATCTGCAGAACCACTGGGGCGTCTACCGCAGCGACGACAGCGGCGCGACCTGGACGTCGATCGGCGAGGGTCTGCCGTCCGACTTCGGCTTCCCCGTGGCCGCCCACCCGCACCGCCCCGATGTCGCCTACGTGTTCCCGCTCAACGCCGACGAGGACCGGGTTCCCGCGGGGCGGCGGTGCCGGGTCTACCGCACGGAGGACGCGGGAGCGAGCTGGCAGGAGCTGCATGCGGGACTGCCCGAGGGCCCGCACTACGGCACGGTGCTGCGGGACGCGCTGTGCGTCGACGACGCTGACCCCGCGGGGGTGTACTTCGGCAACCGCAACGGCGAGCTCTTCGCCAGCGCCGACGACGGGGACAGCTGGCAGCTGATCGCCTCCCACCTGCCGGACGTGCTGTGCGTTCGGACCGCCGTCATCGCCTGAACCGCCGTTCGTCACCGCTGTCATGGGCCGCGATCAGTTGAGGAGAAGGGCCGCTGAGCCAGTAGAGTGACGCTCCGTGGCTGCACGACCGTTGAATGAGATCGTTGAGCCGGGCTGGGCGAAGGCCCTGGAGCCGGTTGCCGAACGGATCGCCGCGATGGGCGACTTCCTGCGTACCGAGATCGCCGCGGGCCGGACCTATCTACCCGCGGGTGCGAATGTGCTGCGTGCGTTCCAGCAGCCGTTCGACGAGGTGCGGGTCCTGATCGTCGGCCAGGATCCTTATCCCACACCGGGGCATGCGGTGGGGCTGAGCTTCTCGGTGGCACCGGAGGTGCGTCCGCTTCCCGGCAGTCTGGAGAACATCTTCCGCGAGCTGCAGAGCGATCTCGGTGTGTCCAGACCGTCCAACGGCAATCTCACGCCGTGGACCCACCAGGGCGTTCTGCTGCTCAACAGGGCGCTCACCACCGCCCCCCGCAAACCCGCGGCGCACCGTGGCAAGGGCTGGGAAGACGTCACCGAGCAGGCCATCCGGGCGCTCGCCGCCCGCGGACGGCCGTTGGTGTCGATCCTGTGGGGCCGGGACGCACGCAACCTCCGCCCGCTGCTCGGCGGTCTGCCCGTCGTCGAGTCCTCCCACCCCTCCCCCATGTCCGCCGACCGCGGCTTCTTCGGCTCGCGCCCCTTCAGCCGGGCCAACGACTTGCTCTCCCGCCAGGGGACCCAGCCCGTGGACTGGCGGCTGCCGTGAGCGCTCCGCCACGGCGAAGCCCTCGCTCGCGGGCTCAGCTGCCCCACGGCAGGTCGATCGGCCGATGCGGCCGGGCAGGTGCTCCGCGATGGCGCCGACGCCCCGGGCACGGTGTCGGCCCCGCAGGCTCATGACGGCCTGGAACGCGCCGCCCACGTGGGTCATCGGCGTCGACTCCGGCGGGTCGGGCGTGCGGGTGGGGCTCGCCCGCGCCGGGGACGTGAAGCCCCTCGACACGGTGGTGTCCCGGGAGCCGGTACGTACCGGCCCGTCCGGGATCGACGCCGGACACCTGCTGGAGCAGGTGCTGCCCGCCGCCCGGGCCCTCCTCGACCGGGTCGGCGCCGCCGAGCCGGCGGCGGTCGCCGTCGGCGCCGCCGGCATGGCCACACTCGGGGAAGATCTGCGAGCCGTACTTCCCGGCGCACTGGCCGAATCCCTCGGCGTGCGGCGGCTGGCCCTCGCCGCCGACGCGGTCACCGCCTACGCGGGCGCACTGGGCCAGCGCCCCGGTGCGGTCGTGGCCGCCGGCACGGGCCTGATCGCGCTCGGCGCGATGCTCAACACACCGGTCGGACCAGGCCGGCGAGGCGGCCGCCTCGGATCACCGGGGGCAGGTCCCGGGACGCCGGGGACAGAGGATGGGAGCGCGGGATACCGCGCTACGGAGCAGGGGCGGGAAGGATCCGATTCCGGGGCTCCCGACGGCGAGTGGCGGCGCGCCGACGGCTGGGGCCACCTCCTCGGCGACTGCGGCTCAGGCGCCTGGATCGGGCGGGCCGGGCTGGAGGCCGCGCTGCGTGCGTACGACGGCCGCGCCAGGGGTTCCACGCCGCTGCTGGCCGCTCTGGAGGCGGTGTTCGGCCCGGCGCCCGGGCTCCCGGAGCAGCTGTATCCCCGCACCGACCGGGCTGCCCTGCTCGCGTCATTCGCCCCGGAGGTCGCCCGGTGCGCCGCCCACGACACCGTCGCGGCGGGCATCCTGGCGGAGGCGGCCCGGTCCATCGCGGAGTCCGCGGCCGCCGTCTGCCCGCCCGGCGAAGGGGGCGAAGTCGCCCTCACCGGCGGCCTGTTGCGGATCGGCGAACCGCTGCTGGCCCCACTCCGCGCCGAGTTGGCGCGACAGCTGCCGTACGCACGCCGCGTCGAGGCGGCCGGTGATTCGCTCGACGGTGCGCTGTGCATCGCCGGTGCCCTCGCGAAGGGGAACCTGGTCCTGCCGGTCGACGGCCGGCTACTGCATCTGCCGTATCAGGATCCGTCGGACACTTGAGGCCGAGGCACTCAACTTTTCAGCGCCCACCAGCCAGGGCGCAGCTCTGAATAAATCGGGACGTAAACCGCACAGCTGCCCCCTCCCCGAACAACCGAGCCGCCCTAGGGGTTACCATGCGACGCCATGAGCCACCCCACAGGGCCCGCGTCCGGCCTGCCCGTTCGAATGCCGCGTCCCCGCCAGCCAGGGCGGCACCGCAGACCGGAGCCGCTGGCTGCTCCCGAGGGGGCGCCCGCGCTCGTTCTCGCCGTGCCCGGCACCCCTGGGGACGGCGCGCGCAGCCTGGCCGAGGAGGTCGTGAGCATCGCGCGCTCCGAGCTGCCCGGCCTCGACGCCCGTATCGGTTACGTGGACGGGGACGGGCAGGAGTTCCCGTCGGTGGAGGCCGTGCTCGCGGCCACCGCCGCCGAGCGTGCCGCCCGCGCCGCACGCGCCGCCGAGCTCGCGGCCCTGGAGTCCGGGGAGACCGAGCCCGTGGCCGCGCCGCAGCCCGACGACGGCCCCGTCGCCGTGGTCGTCCCGCTGCTGGCCGGCCCGGACGCCGCTCTGATGCGCCGGATACGCCAGGCCGTCGCTAACAGCCGCACGGTCGCCGAGCTGACCGATGTACTCGGCCCGCACCCGCTCCTGGCGGAGGCCCTGCACGTACGGCTGTCCGAGGCCGGTCTCGCCCGCGCCGACCGGGCGCGCCTGTTCACCGTGGCGACCGCCGCGGACGGCATCGTCCTGGCGACCGTCGGTGGTGAAGAGGCCGAGCAGGCGGCCGGCATCACCGGCATGCTGCTCTCCGCCCGCCTCGCGGTGCCGGTGCTGGCCGCGGCCCTGGACGTGGACGGCGCGGTCGCCCGCGCCGCCGAGCAGCTGCGTGGCTCCGGCTCGGCGCAGCTGGCGCTCGCCCCGTACCTGATCGGCCCGGAGATCGCCCAGAGCCTGCTGAGGACGGCCGCGGAGGAGGCCGGGTGCGCGGCGGCCGACGCGTTGGGCGCCTACCCCGCGATCGGCAAGCTGGTGCTGGCGAAGTACGCGACGGTCCTCGGCATTGCTCCGCAGCTCACCCTGGGCTCCCCGGTCCGGTGACGGGCCTCTGACCCAGCCCGCCCACTACGGCACGAGGGCCGGTGTCCCGCAGCACGGACACCGGCCCTCGTCGTACCGGCCCACAGCCACCGCGCCAGCCCCAATACGGCACCGGCCGCGGGCCCGTAGCGCTCAAGGCGAGGCGAGCGGGGCGCGCGGATTGCTTCGCAGGGGCGCGGCCAGCCCGGCCAGCGCCGTCTCCAGACCGTGAAGATGGGCCAGGGCCCGCTCGACGCCGGGGTGGTGCGGGTGCGGCTCGGCCGCCGGGACTGAGGTGAGGGCCGTACGGTGCTCGGCCGGCGCCACCAGGGCCTCCACTGCGGCCGCCACCCGGAGGCAGGCGGCGGTCAGCCGGGCGTCGTGCGAAGCGTCCGGGTCGGCCGCCACCTCGGCCAGGCCTCGCATCTCCCGGGCACAGTCGTCGAGCAGCTCCAGGACCCGCCGCGCGCGGGCCTTGCGTGCCTTCAGGGGGTTGAGCGGGTGCACGAGAGGGGCCAGGGAGGTGCGTACCCGTCCGAGTAGCAGCTCCAGTTCGGCGACGCGCTGCACGGGGTCGGACGCCTCGTCGCCGGCCAGCCGCCGGGCCGCCTCCGCGGTGCACTGCCGTACGCACAGCAGCGCGCGCTGGATCCAGGCGTCGGTCGCCGCATGCGTGGTGATCGGCAGCACGGCGGCGACAGAGAGCGCGGCGGCGAGTGCCCCGACCACCGTCTCCTCGAAGCGCAGGGCGAGCAGGCCGGGGTGCAGCACACCGAGGAGCCCGTAGAGCAGCCCGGCCATGACGGTCACGAAGAACATCATCCAGCTGTACGAGGGTGCGGCGGTGTAGAAGATCCCGAAGACGCAGACGGCCACCAGGGCGGCGGTCGGCCCCGGAACCCCGTGCAGCGGTACGGCGACCACCAGCCCCGCCGCGATACCCGCCACGGTGCCCACCACCCGGCGGAAGCCGCGGATCAGGGTCTCACCCCGCGAGGCCGTGTTGACGAAGATCCACCAGGCCGTGCCGACGGCCCAGTACCAGCGCTCGTCGGAGAGGCCCTGACCGATGGCGAGCGCCAGCGCACAGGCGAGGGTGCACTGGAACGCCTGCCGCGTGGTGGGGCGGGCGAGTCCGCGTCCGCCGAGTGGCGCCGGCGCCGCGGGCGGCGGGGTCCGCCGCTCGATGCACCAGACGCCGAAGCGCATGGCGGACGAGGCGCCGAGCGCCATCAGCACGGCCGCGCACAGCTCGGGCAGCCGACCCGGGGCCGGCTGGAGGAACTGCGCGGCGAAGAACATCATGAACGCGAAGACCCCCAGCGCATGACCGCGTGGCCCGAAGCGCCGGGCGTAGACCCCGCCGAAGACGACGGCGAGGAACGCCGCATCGCGCAGTTCGGGACTGCCGTGCAGCGCGGTGGCCAGCGCCAGCACGGGGAGGCCGACGGCGGGGAGCAGGATGGTGGTGACCGCCTGCCGCCGCACGGTCGGATCGCCGACGACGAAGAGCGCCAGCAGGGCGGCCAGGCCGCCGATGATCGAGGCCGGAAGCGAAAGGCCGCAGAGCTCGGCTGTCCCGACGGCGAGGCCGACACCGACTACGGCGCGCAGCGACGTACGCAGCCGCAGCAGCCCCGGGTCCGGAGCCACGAACATCCTCTTCACCGCGGTTCTCCCGCCCCTTACACCCACTCGGACATGACAAAGCGCTGCGGTGTACGGAATCGGCTTCCTCGCCGTCCGACGCGCAGCGTGGGGCAACACCATCTATGGCCCCAGGAAAGCATCCGCTGCATCGATGGCTCAACTCGCGAGGAATGAACTGGGCCATCGGTACAGTTATGGGCACGGAAGCGCGACCGGAAGGGGGCCGATGGCCCATGGCGGACGTGGATGCGCTCGACGCACGGATCCTGCGACTGCTGCTGGAGCAGCCCGGCACGAGCATGCGCGAGTGCGCCCGGGTCCTCGGCATCGCCCGTGGCACCCTGCAGGCGCGGCTCGACCGGCTGGAGCGGACCGGGGTCATCACCGGCTCGGGTCCCCGGCTCTCCCCGGCCGCGCTCGGCCACCCGGTGCTCGCCTTCGTGCACATCGAGGTCACCCAGGGGCATCTCGACGACGTGGGGGACGCACTCGCGGAGCTTCCGGAGATCATCGAGGCGTTCTCCATCACCGGCGGCGGAGATCTGATGACCCGGGTCGTCGCTCGCGACAACGTCCATCTCGAGGACGTCATCCAGCGGCTGATCCAGCTGCCGGGCGTGGTGCGGACCCGTACCGAGGTGGCGCTCCGCGAGCGCGTCCCGCATCGGATGCTGCCGCTGGTCGCAGAGGTCGGCCGGGCTTCCGCCCGTACTCGGTGACCCCGGCCGGTGCCCTTCGGCTGCGCCTCCTCGGCATTCAGCAGGGCGGCGGTGCGGACGCGTTCGCCGCCGACACCGCTTGCGCGGGACCGCCCAGATGCGCTGAGCCGCCGTCACCTGCCGTAATCTCCCGGTGCGGGCGGCGTAATCATGAGCGCCGGCCATGCGAAAACCTAAGGAAACGGAGTGTAGATGACCACAGGGGGTAGACCGGTGCGCCGGTGGGGGGTGGCGGTCGTCGGCTCGGCGGCCGCCGTGTCGGTTCTGGTGCCGACAGGCACCGCGCAGGCCGCCGGCGGCCCGTCGGGGATCACCGCCAAGGGCGCGTTTCTGCTCGACAGCGGTCCCAACAAGCAGTTGTGGAGCAAGAGCCCCGACACGCAGCGGCAGATGGCCAGCACCACCAAGATCATGACCGCGGTCGTGGTGCTGGACACCCGGGGCGTGAATCTGGACCGGAAGGTCACCGTCAAGCAGGGGTACCGGGACTACGTGACCCGGAACGGCGCGAGCACGGCGGACCTGCGCACGGGCGACAAGCTGAGCGTGCGACAGCTGCTCTACGGGCTGATGCTGCCGTCGGGATGCGACGCCGCGTACGCGCTGGCCGACACCTTCGGAACGGGCAGCACGATGGCCGCCCGCACCAAATCGTTCATCGCGAAGATGAACAAGAGGGCCGATCAACTGGGCATGTCGAAGACGGACTTCGACTCGTTCGACGGCATATCACAGAGCGGCCGGAACCGTTCGACGCCTCGCGACCTGGCGAAGCTGGCGCGGCACGCCCTGAAGAGCGCCACCTTCGGCACGGTCGTCAAGGCGGCGAGCACCAAGCAGAAGGCGACCAACGGCCGCACCTACACCTGGTACAACACGAACAAGCTGCTGGGCTCGTACCGCGGCGCGATCGGCATCAAGACCGGGACCGGTACGGTCGCGGGACCGTGCTTGGTGTTCGCCGCCAAGCGAGGCGGCCGTGCGATCGCCGGGGTCGTCCTGAACGACTCCAACCGGTACACGGACGCCAAGAAGATGCTCGACTGGGCGTACGGCACCAAATCGTCGATGAAGCTGCGCACGCTGCCGCAGGGCGCGCAGCGCGACTGACGCGCGGTTCGCGTGAGGTGCTCTCCGGCCGGACAGCACCTAGCCCAGGAAGGACAGTCGCACCTGGCGGTCCGCGTTGTCGCGGTTCGTGTCCACGAGGCATACGGACTGCCAGGTGCCGAGCTCCAGCCGTCCGCCGATGACGGGCAGCGTCGCGTGCGGGGCGACGATCGCGGGGAGCACGTGATCCCGGCCGTGGCCGGGGCTGCCGTGGCGGTGCTGCCAGCGGTCGTCGGCGGGGAGCAGCGAGTGCAGCGCGGCCAGCAGATCATGATCGCTGCCGGCACCGGTTTCGATCAGGGCGACGCCCGCCGTCGCGTGCGGCACAAAGACATTGAGCAGCCCGTCGCGGCCGCCGGCCGCCTCGCGCAGGAACTCCGCGCAGATCGCCGTCAGATCGTGCACCGTCTCGGAGGAGCCCGTGACGACATCGATCATGCGCGTGGTGAAGGCCTCGGACATGCCACCATCCTCCCCCAGGTACGGGGACCACGCGTCCAGGTTTCGAGCACCATGGTCCGTCCTCTCGGACGCCGTGGCCGACGTGCGGGGCCCTGCGAGGCGGGCCGGAAGATTCCGGCACCCCGGTCGAGGTCGTAGTCGCAGGCGCTGGCCACCCGCGCGCTGATCAACGCCACGGGCACCTGGGACCGCCCGTTCTGGCCCCGCTACCCGGGCCAGGAGACCGTTCTCGGGCGGCGGCACCTCGGCCGTACAGCATCTGATGGAGATCGCGGAGGTGGCGGCGGAGACCACGTGGGTGACACGGCGCCCTCCGGTGTTCCGGGTGGGGCCCGGGTGCGGCCGAAGCCGGTGGGCGGACGGCCGCACGGTGGTGGCCGACACCATCCTGTGGGCCACGGGGTTCCGGGCCGCCATCCACCACCTGGCGCCGCTGCGCCTGCGCGAGCCGGGCGGCGGCATCCGGGTCGAGGGGACGCGCGCGGTGCGCGATCCTCGGGTTCACCTGGTCGGCTACGGGCCGTCGGCCAGCACCGTCGGGGCCAACCGGTTCGGCCGCACCGCCGTACGCGAGATCCGGGCGCAGCTCAGGCGCGGCGGACACGCCCCGCGTCCGGCCGCCGAGCCCGCCGCGTGACGCCGTCCTCCCGTCCAGGGGCTTCCGCGCGTCGCGGGCGGCATCGCACGCACCACCGGGCACAGGTCCGCGGTCCGAAGGCCTCAGGCAGGCGGGGCGGACTCAGGGCGCGGCGGCCGCGGGAGTGAGTGCCGCGTCACGGCGGACGAGCCCCGCGTACCGCCCGTTCAGAGCGATCAGTTCGTCATGGGTGCCCCGCTCGGCCACCCGTCCGCCGTCGAGCACGACGATCTCGCCGGCGTCCCGGATGGTGGACAGCCGGTGGGCGATGGTGATCGTGGTTCGGCCCGCGGACAACGCGTCGATGGCCTGCTGCACGGCCTGCTCGGTACGGGTGTCGAGCGCGCTGGTCGCCTCGTCCAGCACCAGGACCGGCGGGTCTCGCAGGATGGTGCGGGCGAGGGCGAGGCGCTGTTTCTCGCCACCGGAGAAGCGGTAGCCGCGCTCGCCGACGAGGGTGTCGTACCCATCGGGAAGGGCCGCGATGTGGTCGTGGATCTGCGCGGCTCTGGCCGCCGCCTCGATCTCCTCGTCCGTCGCATCCGGCTTGGCGAACCGCAGGTTGTCGGCGACGGACGCGTGGAAGAGGTAGGTCTCCTGGGAGACGACGCCGACCGCCCGGGAGAGGGTGGCGAAGTCGAGTTCGCGGACATCGACACCGTCCAGGCGCACATGACCGCCCGTCACGTCGTACAGGCGCGGCACCAGGTAGCCCAGGGTGCTCTTGCCGGAGCCGGTGGGCCCGACGACGGCGAGACTCCCGCCGGGCGGGACGATGAGATCGATACCGCTCAACGTCGGTGCGCCGTCCGGGTCGTACGCGAAGTGGACGGCCTCGAAGCGCACGTCGCCCCGGACCTCGGGCAGCCGGACCGGGGTGGCGGGCTCGGTGATGTCGACCGGGAGATCGAGGTACTCGAAAATGCGGTGGAAGAGCGCGAGCGAAGTCTGAATCTGCACACCCGTGGACAGCAGGCTCACGGTGGGCCGGAAGAGGCCCTGCTGCAGGGAGACGAAGGCGACGAGCGTGCCGATGGAGACCGCCGGGCCGCCCAACTGCAGCGAGACGCCCGCCGCCCAGTAGATGACGGCAGGCATGGCGGCCATGACGATCCCTATGATCGCCATCCGCCAGCGCCCGGCCATGTTGGCCCGGACCTCCAGCCCGACCAGGCGCTCGGACTCCTCGGCGAAGCCTTTGGTCAGCGAGTCGGCGCGGCCCATGGTGCGGCCGAGGAGGATGCCACTGACGGACAGCGACTCGGTGACCATCGCCGCCATCGCGGCCATCTGCTTCTGCCGCTGCGACGTGATCCTCTTGCGCTCCCGGCCCACCCGGCGGCTGATCCAGACGAACAGCGGCAGCAGCAGGAGCGAGACCACCGTCAGGCGCCAGTCGAGGGCGACCATCGCGACCAGGGTGGCGACCACGCTGGTGAGATTGGAAACCAGCGAGGTGGCGGTGGAGGTCACCGTGGCCTGCATGCCCCCGATGTCGTTGGCGATGCGGGACTGCACCTCTCCGGTGCGGGTGCGGGTGAAGAAGGCCAGCGGCATCCGCTGCAGCTGCGCGTAGACGGCGGTGCGCAGATCGTGCATCACGCGCTGCCCGACGGTCGTGGAGATCAGCGTCTGCAGCACGCCGAAGACGCTGCCCACGACCGCGGACACGATCATGCCGAGGGCGAGCAGGCTCAGCAGGCCGGTACGCCGCTCGGGGATGGCCGTGTCGAGGACCTCGCGCAGCATGAACGGTGAGGCCACGGTGACCAGCGAGGACGCGGCCACCAGCAGTCCGACCAGGGCGAGCCGGCCGCGGTAGGGGCGGAAGAGCCGGAGGATGCGCCGCACTTGCGCGGGTTGCTCCGGATCCGCGGGCGGTGGGGTCCATTCGGGTTCGTCGTGGCGCATGTGCTCCTTCGTGGACGTCGGCGAACGATGACGGAAGGAGCATACGGTGACGTATCCGTTCGCACCCGTCTGTACCCGCACCGGATGTCCGCCCGGTGCGGAAGGTCATCGGCGCAGGTGCGCCTCGTCGCCCATGACGACGACCGGGTGCCGGGCCGGGTCGAGATCCCGCAGCAGGTACGTCATCCCGGACTTGGGGAGGCTGACGCAGCCGGAGGTGCCGCTGCCGTGGTCGAGGTGCAACCAGATGCCGCCGCCCTTGGACTGTCCCTGGGGCCGGGTCGGGTCGACCGGTGAGGTGCCCCTGACCCGGTTGTAGTCGACGGCGATGACGTAGTCGAAGTCATGGCGATGGGACGGGGGCCAGTGGCCGGGGGTCGTGAAGGCCGGCGACTGGTCGTAGGGCAGTCCGGCACCGGGGTCCGGGTCGGGCAGCAGCCCGCCCGCGTCGGAGAGGGTGAACACGCCGACGGGGCTGCGCTTGTCACCTTCACGGTGGTCCGTGGTCCAGCCGCGCTTGCCGTTGTGCCCGGCCCAACTGGCCGTACGGTCCCAGGTGCTGCCCTGCTTGGTCCAGAGCACGACGGTGGATTCGGCCGAATCCGCGCCCCGGCCGTACACGGCGACGACCTGCCGGGCGTCCTGCGGAATCCGTGACCGGAGTCGGTCGCCCACGCCCGGGATCCGCTCGAGTCCGGAGGTGGGCGAGGCTCCGGGCGCCCGGGCGCGCTGGTCGTCCTTCGCCCCGCCGCTGGTGTGACCCGTGCCGCCATCCGTGCCGGCGCAGCCTGCGAGGAGCGCGATGCCGGCCGCGACCACGACCGCCGGCCACGTGATGCCCGATCTGTGCATGAGCCCATGGTCCCACCCGGGTGGGCCGGGGACGATCCGCGACCGTCGGCACGAGCTGGGAAAAATCGTTTGATTCGGCCCCTCTTGGAGCGCGAACCTTGCACGGCTTCACCGACCAGCCCGACAAGACTGTGGCCACACAACCCCCTGGGACGTCATGCAGATTCGCGATCTTCCGTATCCCGAACCCGGCGTCCCGGACGTACGGTCCGGCCCCCGGTTCCTGATGTGGCTGGGCTGCCGGCAGCTGGGCGGACAGGTCAAGGCCCTGCTGTGGGGCAGCCTGCACATGTCCGCCGTCGCCCTGCTGCCGGCGGCCATCGGCCTTGCCGTGGATGCCGTCGTCGATCCCGCTGGGCCCGGCGGCCCGGGCGGGTCCGGTGTCCGGCTGGCGCTCGCCGGCGGCCTCATCGCCGTCCTCGGCGGGCTGATCGCGCTCAGCGACACCATGCTGCACCGCGCCGCCGTGACCAACTGGATCAGCGCGGTGACCCGGGTGCAGCAGCTGCTCGCCCGCAAGGCGGCGGAGATGGGGGCCGTGCTGACCCGGCGCGTCGCCGCGGGCGAGATCACCGCCGTGTCGACGGGCGACGTGGAGAAGATCGGCTGGTTCGTCGAAGCGCTCTCCCGCTTCACCGCGGCCGCTCTCACCACCGTGGCGGTGTGCGGGGCCCTCCTGGTCTACCGGCCCGAACTGGGCGTAGTCGTGGCGGTCGGCGTGCCGGTCCTCGCGCTGGCCGTCATGCCGCTGCTGCCGAACGCCACCCGCCGGGCCGACGAGCAGCGGGAGAAGGCGGGCCGGGCCACCGAGCTGGCCTCGGACACGGTCGCCGGGCTGCGTGTGCTGCGCGGTATCGGCGGCGAGGAGCTGTTCCTCGGTCGCTATCGGCGCGCGTCCCAGGAGGTACGCCGGGCCGCCGTGCGGAGCGCCCGCATGTGGGCGCTGATCAGCGCCGTGCAGGTGCTTCTGCCGGGGCTGCTGCTCATCGTCGTGGTCCTCTACGGCGCCCGGCTGGCGCTTGACAGCCGGATCTCCGTCGGCGAACTGGTCACGGTGTACGGGGCGGTCACCTTCCTGCTCTTCCCGCTGCAGCTCTTCGAGGAGATCGCCATGGCGTACTCCTTCTCCCGCCCGTCGGCGAAACGCGCGGCCCGGGTCCTCGGGCTGCGCCGCACCGCGCAGGTGGCCGGGCGGCCGACCACGGCACAGCTGACGGGTGATCTCTACGACCCGGTCAGCGGGTTGCTGGCCCCGGAAGGCCGGCTGACGGTCGTGGTGTGCGGCGATCCGGACGCGGCGGGCCGGCTCGCCGACCGCCTCGGCGGTCATGCGGTTCACCAGGCGGACGACCAGCCTTCCCCAGCTATTGCCGGGAAGTGTCCCCTGCCGTCCGCCCTGCTCGGCGAGGTGGCCCTGGACGAGCTGCCGTTGGCGGTCGCCCGCTCCGCAGTGCTGGTCCAGGACAAGGACCCGGTGCTGCTCTCTGGGACCCTGGCCGAGCTGCTGGACGTCCCGTCCTCGGGTGCGGTGTCGGCGGCCGATGCCCTGGCGGCGGCGCAGTGCGGTGACGTGCTGGACGCGCTGGCACTCGCCGCGCCGGACACGGCCACTCACCGTACGGAGCGGGGCGACCCGATGCGGACCAGGATCACCGAGCGCGGACGGTCGCTCTCCGGCGGCCAGCGGCAGCGGCTGGCGCTGGCCCGCTCCCTGGTCGCCGACCCCGAGGTGCTGGTGCTCGACGAGCCCACGAGCGCCGTCGACTCGCACACCGAGGCCCGGATCGCGGAGGGGCTGCGACGCATCCGCGCGGGGCGGACGACCGTGGTGTTCGCCTCGAGTCCGCTCCTGCTGGACCGCGCGGAGCGCGTGGTGTTCGTGCCCGAGGGCGAGGTGGCGGCGGTGGGCCTGCACCGCGAACTGCTGCGGGACCACACCGGTTACCGGGAGGTCGTCACTCGGGAGACGGAGGAGGAGCGGCGCAAGCGGATCGCCGGGCAGGCGGAACCGTCGACGAGGGACAGCCTCGAAGCGATGGACGACGGGCTGGACGAGATGGAGGAGTCGGCATGATCGGCGTGGCACCTCCGGCGCACGACCCCGCGGCGCCGGAGACAGCGGCCACCCTGCCGGTGGGCTCACCCGCGACCGTACGGGCGTACGTGGGCGAGCTGCTGCGTCGGCACCGCCGTTCGTTCGCCGTGCTGGTGACGGTGAACGCGGTCGCCGTGATCGCCTCCATGGTGGGTCCGTACCTCCTGGGCGGCCTGGTGGAGGACCTGGCGGACGGGGCCCGCGACCTCCATCTGGAGCGGACCGTGGCGCTGTTCGCGGTGGCGGTCGCGGTGCAGACGGTCTTCGTACGACTGGTGCGGCTGCGCGGCGCGATGCTCGGCGAGCGGATGCTCGCGGACCTGCGCGAGGACTTCCTCGTACGCTCCGTGGGCCTGCCGCCGGGGGTACTGGAGCGGGCCGGTACGGGCGACCTGCTGTCCAGGATCACCACCGACATCGACCGGTTGGCGAACGCGATGCGCGAGGCCGTACCGGAGTTGGCCATCGGCGTGGTGTGGGCCGCGCTGCTGCTGGGCGCGCTGGCCGTGACCGCGCCGCCGCTGGTGCTCGCCACGCTGGTCGCCCTGCCGGTCCTGCTGATCGGCTGCCGCTGGTACTTCCGCCGGGCTCCCGGCGCGTACCGGTCGGAGGCGGCAGGCTACGCGGCGGTGGCCTCGGTGCTGACCGAGACCGTGGACGCCGGGCGGACCGTCGAGACGCACCGCCTCGGCGGCCGGCGCGTCGCCCTGTCGGAGCGGCGGATCCGGGAGTGGACCGCATGGGAGCGCTACACGCTGTGGCTGCGCTCGGTCCTCTTCCCGGTCATCAACGTCACGTACATGCTGATCCTCGGCTCGGTGCTGATGATCGGTGGAACTTTCGTCCTGCAGGGCTGGATGACGGTCGGGCAGCTGACCACGGGGGCCCTGCTCGCCCAGATGCTGATCGAGCCGGTGGGCCTGATCCTGCGCTGGTACGACGAGTTACAGGGGGCCCAGGTGTCCCTGGCCCGGCTGGTGGGTGTCCGGGAGGTCGAGAGCGGTGCCCCGGACACCGGCATCTCGCCCGACGGCCGGCACGTCAAGGCGGACGACGTCCGCTTCGGCTACCTCGCGGGCAGCGATGTGCTGCACGGGGTGTCGCTCGACGTACGGCCGGGGACCCGGCTGGCCCTGGTGGGCCCGTCCGGTGCGGGCAAGTCCACCCTGGGTCGGCTGCTGGCCGGGATCTACGCGGCGCGGGCGGGTGAGGTCACCCTCGGCGGCGCGGAGTTGGCACGGATGCCCGCGGAGCGAGTACGCGAACACGTGGCGCTGGTCAACCAGGAGCACCACGTCTTCGTGGGGTCGCTGCGGGACAATCTGCTGCTGGCGCGGACGGATGCGCAGGACGCCGAGCTGTGGGCGGCGCTCGCCGCGGTGGACGCGGGAGGCTGGGCGCGGGCGCTGGAGGACGGCCTGGACACGGAGGTCGGTTCGGGTGGTCTCGCGCTCACCCCGGCACAGGCGCAGCAGATCGCGCTGGCCCGGCTGGTGCTCGCCGACCCGCACACGCTGGTACTCGACGAGGCGACGTCGCTGCTCGACCCGCGGGCGGCCCGACACCTCGAGCGGTCGCTCGGGCGGGTGCTGGACGGCCGTACGGTCGTGGCCATCGCACACCGGCTGCACACCGCGCACGACGCGGATGTGATCGCGGTGGTGGAGGGCGGGCGGATCAGCGAGCTGGGCAGTCATGACGCGCTGGTCGCGGCGGACGGTGCGTACGCCGCGCTCTGGCGCTCCTGGCACGGCTAGTGCCGCGTTGTGGGCATGCGTTCCTCCCCGCTGGGGGAAGAACGCATGCCCAACCGTCTTACCTCCGCTTGAGCACAGCGATCGAACCGAGGGCGATCACCGCGAGAACGATGATGTAGCCCGAGACGGACATCGATGTGCCCGTGCTCTCAAGGAGCAGCACCATCATGAAGGGCGCGAGTCCGCCGCCGAGCACGGCGGCGATCTGGTAGCCCAGTGAGGCTCCGGTGTAGCGCATCTCCGCCGTGAACAGCTCGGCGAACAGGGCTGCCTGCGGGCCGTACATGATGCTGAGGAACAGGCTCCCGACGAAGGTGCCCACCGCGAGCCCGAGGAGTGAGCCGCTGTCGATGAGCAGGAAGAGCGGAACCGCCCACAGCAACAGGCCCACGGCACCGATCTCGTAGACCCTGATCCTGCCGAACTTGTCGGACAGCGCCGCCGCGGCCGGGATCGTCAGCAGCTGGAAGCAGCTGACGAGCAGGGAGATGGTGAGGACGGAGCCGCGGTCCATGCCCAGTTCGCGGGTGGTGTAGTCGAGGACTCCGGTGATGAGGATGTAGAAGGTCGCGGTGTTGACGGCGAACGAGCCCCCCGCGAGGAGCACCGTCCCCCGGTGGTCGCGGAGGATCTCGCGCAGCGGGGACCGGTCGCCCTGCTCTGCCTTCTCCTCGGCCGCGAGGCGCCGTTCGGCCGCCCGGAACTCCGGTGTCTCCTCGACGCGGGTGTGGATGTACCAGGCGAGGGCCAGGACCAGGACGCCGACCAGGAAGGGCAGCCGCCAGCCCCACGAGGTGAAGGCCCCGCCCGGGGCCACGCTCTCGGCAAGGAGGAAGGCGACGTTGGCGGTGACGACGCCGATGGGGACGCCGAGCTGGACCAGGCTGCCGTACAGCCCGCGCTTGCCGGGTGGGGCGTACTCGGTGGCCATGAGCATCGCACCGCCCCACTGCGCACCCACGGCGATGCCTTGCAGGACGCGTAGGACGACCAGCAGGACGGGCGCAAGGATGCCGATCGTCTCGTACGACGGCAGAAGACCGATCGCGGTGGTGGCCAATCCCATGATCGTCAGTGCGAGGACGAGCATGGGCTTGCGTCCGCGCTTGTCACCCAGGTGACCCGCGATGACACCGCCGACGGGCCGGGCGAGGAAGCCGACGGCGAACGTGGCGAACGCGGCCAGGACGCCCGCGACCGGGCTGGCGGAGGGAAAGAACTGGTCGCCCAGGACCAGGGCTGCTGCGATGCCGAAGATGAAGTAGTCGTACCACTCCACGGCAGCGGCGAGTGCTGCCGCGCCGGCGGTGCGTCGTCGGTGCGAGGCGTCGGTGGGGGTCTCGGCTGATCTGACAGAAGGGGTGGTGTCCATGGTGCCGCCCTTCGCAGGGGACGTGGAGACGGATGAAGGTGTCGGCGCCGACATGGGGGGCTGGGACCCGGGTGAAGCGCGAACGTACCGACCGGGTGGTATGGCGTCAACGGTTTGCACCGAACTCACCGTCCTACTGGTCGGTATGCCGACGGCCGGGGCGACGTCGGCCCCGGCCGACTCTTCTCTTCGGCCGTACGGCAATGCGCGGTGGGGCTCAGATGACGCCGAGCGCCCCCAGGCTGCCCACCCCGCCGAGCAGCAGGAAGACGGGCATGAGGACCTTCAGTTCGACCCAGCTGCCCGCCTTGAAGCGCATCACCTTCGGCGGACCGAGCGGGTACCAGCGCTTCCGGCCGATCGGGATCGGCCACAGGATCGGACAGCCGGAGACGGTCAGAGCGTCACCGATGTCGTGCACGACCGCACCGAGGACGACGGGCAGGCCGAGCCACAGGTACTCCTGGCCGGGCGCGGAGAACAGCCAGTCGGAGCCATGGCCCGGCTTGTTCAGAATGTCGGCGAGGATCCAGGCGCTGGTGGCGCCGAGAAGCCAGACGAGAATGTCGCTGCTCGACCCGCGGGCGGCCCGCCACAGCAGTCCCTCGACGGCGAGCACCATGTGCACGAAGAGGATCGCCAGCACGGCCCAGCGGCCGCCCACCATCGCCAGTGCCGAGGTCCCGGCGCCGACCGCGACGGCCCACACCCAGGTGTGCGTGAGCGTGCGGTGCCCGCCGGAGCGCCGCGGATCACCCTGCATCTTCGTCGCTTTGTAGACGGCGTACGACAGCTTGTCGATCACCTCGCACAGGCCACGGGACAAGGGTCCGAAGGCGCGCGATATGGTCGCCGACTTGTGGTCGAGGTCGGGGGCGAGCGCCGCTCCCGCACAGATCAGGGCGCCGACGACGAGCACCGGCCAGGGCATCGGGCGATCGGCCGCGGCAACCGCCGCGCCCACCCCCAGCCAGGCCGCCGCCCCGGACAGCGAGTGCGCCGGTCCCATCATGGTCGTTCCCCACCCCTTTTGCTGTTGTGCGTTCCTGTTGTTCTTCTGCTGTTGTGCTGGTGCGGTTGTCCTGCCGCACCCTCGGCGCACGAGCTGACGCCCCGTCGGCGGCACAGCGTATCGCTCCGTGATCTTCGGGCGAACGCCCGGTTCCCGGATCCGGTACGAAGGCAGGCAGTATGGAGGGCGTGACCACCCTTATTGATCATCTGCCGGACGACGCCGACCCCGACGCCCTCTTCGAAGCGTTCTCGACCTGGGCCGAGGAGCGAGGCATCTCCCTCTATCCCGCCCAGGAGGAGGCGCTGATCGAGGTGGTCTCCGGGGCGAATGTGATCCTTTCCACGCCCACGGGCTCGGGGAAGAGCCTGGTCGCCGCGGGCGCGCACTTCACCGCCCTGGCGAGCGACCAGGTGACCTTCTACACCGCTCCCATCAAGGCTCTGGTGTCGGAGAAGTTCTTCGACCTGTGCAAGTTCTTCGGCACCGAGAACGTGGGCATGCTGACCGGTGACGCGTCGGTCAACGCGGACGCGCCGGTGATCTGCTGCACGGCTGAGGTGCTGGCATCCATCGCGCTGCGGGACGGCAAGGACGCCGACATCGGCCAGGTCGTGATGGACGAGTTCCACTTCTACGCGGAGCCGGACCGGGGCTGGGCCTGGCAGATCCCGCTGCTGGAACTGCCCCAGGCGCAGTTCATCCTGATGTCCGCGACGCTGGGCGATATGAAGCGGTTCGAGGAGGACCTCACCCGGCGAACCGGCCGCCCCACCGCGGTCGTACGGTCGGCGACCCGGCCGGTGCCGCTGTCGTACGAGTATCGGATGACGCCGCTCACCGAGACGCTGACCGAGCTGCTCGAGACCCACCAGGCGCCGGTCTATATCGTCCACTTCACCCAGGCGGCGGCGGTGGAGCGGGCCCAGGCGCTGATGAGCATCAACATGTGCACGCGCCAGGAGAAGGACGAGATCGCAGCGCTGATCGGCAACTTCCGCTTCACCACCAAGTTCGGGCGGAATCTGTCGCGTTACGTACGGCACGGGATCGGCGTGCACCACGCGGGGATGCTGCCGAAGTATCGACGGCTGGTCGAACGGCTGGCACAGGCCGGTCTGCTGAAGGTCATCTGTGGCACCGACACCCTCGGCGTGGGAGTCAACGTGCCGATTCGCACCGTCCTGTTCACGGCGCTGACGAAGTACGACGGCAACCGAGTGCGAACGCTGCGCGCCCGGGAGTTCCACCAGATCGCGGGCCGCGCCGGACGCGCCGGCTTCGACACCGCGGGCCTCGTCGTCGCCCAGGCGCCGGAGCATGTGATCGAGAACGAGAAGTCGCTCGCCAAGGCGGGCGACGACCCGAAGAAGCGCCGCAAGGTGGTGCGGAAGAAGGCCCCCGAGGGCTTCGTCAACTGGGGCCAGAACACCTTCGAGAAGCTGATCGCCTCCGACCCCGAGCCGCTGACCTCCCGCTTCCGCGTCACCCACGCCATGCTGCTGTCGGTGATCGCCCGCCCGGGCAACGCCTTCGACGCGATGCGACGCCTGCTGGAGGACAACCACGAGGACCGGCGCTCGCAGCTGCGGCACATTCGCCGGGCCATCGCGATCCACCGGTCGTTGCTGGACGGCGGGGTCGTGGAGCGGCTGGACGATCCCGACGCGGAGGGCCGGATCGTACGGCTGACGGTGGATCTGCAGCAGGACTTTGCGCTCAACCAGCCGTTGTCCACCTTCGCGTTGGCGGCTTTCGAGCTGCTGGACCCGGAGTCGCCGTCGTACGCCCTGGACATGGTGTCGGTGGTGGAATCCACGCTGGACGATCCCCGCCAGATCCTGGCCGCGCAGCAGAACAAGGCGCGGGGCGAGGCCGTTCAGCAGATGAAGGCGGACGGCCTCGACTACGACCAGCGCATGGAGCTGCTGCAGGACGTCTCCTATCCCAAGCCGCTGGAAGAGCTGCTGTCCCACGCCTACGGCGTCTACCGCAAGAGCCACCCGTGGGTCGGCGACCACCCCCTCTCCCCGAAGTCGATCGTCCGCGACATGTACGAGCGGGCCATGACCTTCACCGAGTTCACCTCCTTCTACGAACTCGCCCGCACCGAAGGCATTGTGCTGCGCTACCTCGCGAACGCGTACAAGGCCCTGGAGCACACCGTCCCCGACGATCTGAAGTCCGATGACTTCCAGGATCTGATCGCCTGGCTCGGGGAGATGGTCCGTCAGGTCGACTCCAGCCTGCTGGACGAGTGGGAGCAGCTGGCCAACCCGGAGGAGGAGTCGGCCGAAGAAGCACAGGAGCGCGCCGACCAGGTGAAGCCGGTCACCTCGAACGCCCGCGCCTTCCGGGTACTGGTGCGGAACGCGATGTTCCGGCGGGTGGAGCTCGCCGCTCTCGACAAGGTCGAGGAGCTGGGCGACATGGATGCCGAGTCCGGCTGGGACGCGGACGCCTGGGCGGAGGCGATGGACGCGTACTGGGACGAGTACGACGACCTGGGGACCGGCCCCGACGCCCGTGGCCCCAAGCTGCTGCTGATCGAGGAGCAGCCGGAGCACGGGCTGTGGAAGGTCCGGCAGACCTTCGCCGACCCGAACGGCGACCACGACTGGGGCATCAGTGCCGAGGTCGACCTCGCGGCGTCCGACGAGGAGGCCCGCGCAGTCGTCCGCGTCACGTCGGTGGGACAGCTGTAGCGCCGGCGTCGGCAGCGCCCCTTCGGATCTCCTACCTCGGGCTGCTCTAGTCTTTCGCCGCGGTGGTACGACCCGAGGAGCACTGATGACCAACCCAGCCGGCCGGCTCGTCGACCTGCTCGACCTGGAACAGATCGAGGTCAACATCTTTCGCGGCCGCAGCCCCGACGAGTCACTTCAGCGGGTGTTCGGCGGCCAGGTCGCCGGGCAGGCGCTGGTGGCCGCGGGGCGGACCACGGACGGGCAGCGCCCGGTGCACTCCTTGCATGCCTACTTCCTCCGTCCCGGCAGGCCCGGCGTGCCGATCGTGTATCAGGTGGAGCGGGTGCGTGACGGTCGGTCCTTCACCACGCGCCGGGTGGTCGCGGTGCAGCAGGGTCGCACCATCTTCAATCTGACGGCCTCCTTCCATCAGCCGGAGTCGGGCATCGAGCACCAGCTGCCCATGCCCGAGGTCCCCGGGCCGGAGCAGCTGCCGCCGCTGGCCGACGAGATCCGCGAGCACCTGAAGGTGCTGCCCGAGCGGCTGGAGCGGATGTCCCGACGGCAGCCGTTCGACATCCGGTACGTGGAGCGGCTGCGCTGGTCCAGAGAAGAGCTCGCAGGGGTCGAGCCGCGCAGCGCCGTGTGGATGAGGGCAGTAGGACCGCTCGGCGACGACCCACTCGTCCACACCTGCGCGCTCACCTACGCGAGCGACATGATGCTGCTCGACGCGGTCCGTGTCCCCGTCGAGCCGCTCTGGGGGTCACGGGGATTCGACATCGCGTCCCTGGACCATGCGATGTGGTTCCACCGCCCGTTCCGCGCCGACGAGTGGTTCCTCTACGACCAGGAGTCCCCCATCGCCACGGGCGGCCGCGGCCTGGCCCGGGGCCGCATCTACAACCGCGAGGGGCAGCTGATCGTCTCGGTCGTCCAGGAGGGGTTGTTCCGGAAGCTGGGCAGCTGACCTGGTCTTCTACCGATGCCACTCGGGCGGTGTGCCCCCACCACAACGGCCGCACCGAGGGCGTCAACGCGCGAACCAAGAGGATCATGAGGCAGATGCACGGCCGAGCCGGGTTCGCCCTGCTCCGCCATCGCATCCTCCTCCAGTGATCACCACACAGCGCTCACCACCGATTACGGGACAGAGCCGAACGTTTTACAGTCACACACCCGATCGTCAGACCGGTGTTGGGTTCTGGTTTGTCGGCACGGGACTGCCTAAGGGCTGTCCCGTGCCGAGGCACGCCGTCATGGTTGGGTCAATGCGGCGGTGAGCACCGGGACGTAGAAGGTGATACCGGCGAGGTTCGGATGTGTGCCGGTGCCGCCGGTTCCGGGGTAGCCGTTGACCAGGCCGTTGAAGGTGTACGCCACCCGGTGGCTGTTGATGCGGGTGTCCAGGGCCGTGTCGTTGAAGACGTCCGCGACCGTGACACCCCACTTGGTGCAGATCTGCAGCGTCACCGAACGGATCGCGAGCTGGGTGTTCCAGTCGCGGGAGCCGAGCTTGTGCACGGCGACGTACACGATCCGCGCGGCCGGCCATTTGGTGCGCATGGTGTGGAGGGTGGTCTCCAGGGAGCCCGCGTAGGTGGACCTGTCGAAGGTGGCGGGGTCGAAGCCGGGCGCCATGCTGCCGACCCTGTACCGGCCCTCGTAGATGAGCCCGGCGTCATTGGTGCCGCCGTTGAACGCCACGTAGTCAGGCGACTGCGAGGACGCGCCCCGCACCTGCGAGAGGATCTGGCCCGTACCGCCGGCGGGGCCGATCGTCGCGCCGTTCACGGCGTACTTGGTCAGGTTCATGAGCTCGCGTTCGGCCGTGAGGTTCACGAAGCTGCGCGAGTAGTTGTGGCCGTAGACGATGCTGTCGCCGAACGCGTACATCCTCTTGCCCTGCAACTGCCCGTTCGCCGCGTTCGCCGGCGCGGTGAGGCGGACGTTGTCGATGGACTGCACGCCGGTTCCGTAGTAGTTGCAGGCGACGAACTTGGCGAGGTTCCTGCCGGTGATGCTCGCCGTGCCGGAGGTCATGACCCTCGCGGCGGTTTCCCTGGTGCTGATCAGGTACTGCACCCGCTGCAGTGTGAAGTCGAGGTGCAGGTTCACCGTGTACCACTTGGTGCGATCGTAGGCGATCTTGGTCCAGGTCGGGTTGAGCGAGTCAGGGGCGGACGCCGAGTTGGACACGGGGCCGGTCACGCCGTACCGGAGCTCGGTGGTGGTGCCGGCGAGCGAGAACACGAGATTGCCTTGGCTGTCACGCAGTTCGATGCCCGTCTTGTTCCCGTTGGTGGCGACCGCCGTCTTCCAGTCGAAGGTCAGGTCAAGAGTCCGTTCCGCTGCGACGGCCGCGTCGAACGTCTTGACCGAGGTGGTGTAGTTGCGCATCCCGCTGGTGACGTTCAGGACTCCGTTGCCCACCGCGGCTCCGGTGGGGAAACCGAAGTTCGCCGGGGACGTCTGCGCGCTGAACATCTCGTCGATGAGGACACCGGCTGCGGCGCGGGCGGTGGGGGCGATGAGGGCGAGGGCTGCCGCGGCAACAGCCGCGGCAGCCCGGTGCCAGAAGACTCTCCGGATTCGCATGTCGGTTTCCTGGTTGGTTACTTGGGCTCGAAGGTCCAGACCGTGCCTGCGTCGGTGGCTCCGATGTTCCACCTGACCGCGTCGGAGGAGGTCGCGTGGAGGTACTCGGCGCCCGTGCTCTGGTTGTTGAGGCGGAAGCCTCCGGAGGAGACCGGTTCCAGGGTCCATTGCGCGTCGGCGCCGGTGCCGCCGGAGTTCCAGATGACGGAGTTGTTCGCGGCGACGGCGAGGTTGAACCGGCCGGATCGGACGTTGCGGATCGTCCAGGTGCCGGACGATGTCTGGGTGAGGACCCAGTCCTGGTCGTCGTAGGTGCTGGCGGCGGCGAGGATGACCGCGCCGTTAAGCGTCCGAGTCGAGGTACGTGCCTGTCGCCGTGTTCTTGATCTTGTGTGTGCCGGTCGGCAGACCAGGGTTGCCACCGCCGCCGCCGAGTCCGCTCATGATGGCATTGATGACGCCCTGATGGCTCACCGCCAGAGTGCGTCGGTTGATCAGCCCGAAACCGTATTGTCCGGTTTCTCCGTTGTCCCAGTAGACTGTGGCCGCTCCGTACTTCTTGGCGGTGGACACGACGGCGCGCACGTAGTCCGCACGATACCTGGGGTTCGATGAATCGAACGATGACTTGTCGATCGCACCGTACTCACCGACGACTACCGGGTATCCCCGCACGACGAACTTGTCGTACATCTTCTTCAACTGCGCGTCCAGATAGTCCTCCTGTCCCCAGGTCGACGTCTTTGACGGATCGGTCGATGCTCGTCCCCACTGCGTGATGGTGCCGCTTTCTGCTCCGGCGAAGTCCCACGGGTCGTAGTAGTGAACAGAGATCATGATGCGCTGTTCATTACTGGGGATGGAGGGGGAGCGATATTGGTCGGTCGGCAGCACGAAGCCGTAGTTCCCTGCGGTGTACTCGATGTTCGTGTTCCAGCCGGGAACGAGCAGCCACCTTGAATCGTTGTTCCCGCCGGTCCTCCGGACGGTGTCCACGAAGATCTGGTTGTAGCTGTTGATGTTCGAGTAGCACGGCTGGGTGGGGCGGCCGTATTGACCGTCGAAGTTTTCGTTCATGGACTCCAGGATCAGGCGCTGGTCGTAGTTCTGGAACCTGGTCGCGATCTGTTGCCAGACCTTCTGGTACTTGGCTCTGATCGCCGTCTGGTTGGACGAGTCACAGATCAGCCAGGAGCCGTAGATGGTCTTGTAGCCGTCGCCGTGCATGTTGATCAGCACGTACAGGCCACGGTTGTAGGCGTAGTTGACGACTTCCTGGATCCTGTTCAGCCAGGCGGCGTTGATCGTGTAGTCCGGCCCGGGGCCTATGTGTCGCAGATAGGAGACCGGGATTCGTATTGTTTTGAATCCTGCGGATTTCACCTTGTCGATGAGGGCCTGCGTGATGGTCGGCTGGCCCCATACCGTTTCGCTGGGATATCCGTTGGAGTTGGCCTCCATCTGGTTCCCCAGGTTCCAGCCGGCGCCCATGTCGGCGACGATCTGCGAGGCGTTCAGCTGTGTCGTGGTGTCGGCCGATGCCTGGTTCGTCAGGCCGGCGACAGATGCGGCGACCGACAACATCAGGGCTAGGCAAACTGCTTTGATCTTTCCTGCTGGTGAAACCATGGATATGCCCGTCTCGTTGGTTACTTGGGTTCGAAGGTCCAGACCGTGCCTGCGTCGGGGGCTCCGGTGTTCCACCTGACCGCGCCGGAGGAGGTCGCGTGGAGGTACTCGGTGCCCGTGCTCTGGTTGTTGAGGCGGAAGCCTCCGGAGGAGACCGGTTCCAGATTCCAGAGCGAGTCGGCGGCGACACCGCCGGAGTTCCAGACGACGGCGTTGTTGGCGGCGCTGGCGGCCAGATAGAACCGCCCGGTCCTGACTTGCGCACCGTCCAGGCGCCAGACCCGAGGGCCAGCCGCGCCGACTCGGTCGGGTAGTGGTCCCCTAGCGGGCTTCGCGGTCCGCCGCCTCTGGGTGGTAGCTCTCCGGAGGAGCGAGGTAGCTGGCGGGCAGGCCTCCGGTGTTCACCACGATCTGGTCCACGACCATGCCCGGGTCCACCATCAGCAGGCGCAGCACGTGGTCGCCGGGCGTGGTGACGGTCAGCGAGCCGGTGAGCTTCTCCACGCCCTCGGTGACGTTGCGCGCCCAGACGTCATCGTGCTTGCCCGTGGCGATGGCCTGACCCGACAGCACCACGGCGGGACCGTCGTCGAGGGCGATGGCAAGCCGTCGTTTCCCACGCGCGTCCAGCGACGGCAGGCGGAACACCGTCACCGGGAACGTGCCGGTGCTGGTGAACTGGATCCGGTACGACAGCTCCGGCGAGCGGGTGGTCAGGTCCCCGGTGATGGGAGCCGCGGTCGAAGGCACGGCCTCCACCGCGACCCGCCGCCTGCCGAGTCCTCGCACCGCACGCCAGTCCGCGCCGCCGCGCGGCACGCGGCGGTGGAAGTTCGCCGCGTCGATCGAGACGTAGCCGTGGGCCTCGACGAACCCCGTGGCGCGCGTGCGTGCCTGCTCACCGTCGTTGGTGACCCGCAGCGGCACGGAGGCGCTCCGCCCGGCACCGGTGAACGTCACCGTCGCCTCGTGCCTGCCCACGGGCACCCGCCCCCAGTCGATCGAGACCCACACGCGGACCTGGTCGGTGACGGTGCCGGAGGTCGAGCTCACCTGCACCCACGGCTGACTCGCCGACGCGCGCCACGTGAAGGAGAGGAACCCGGTGTTGAACACGTCCACAAAACGGCGGTCGCGCGGATAGGAGGAGAAGGACAGCGGACGCGAAGCCCCGGTCTCGTTCCCCTCGGCGGCTACGCCCAGCCCCGAGGTGTTCTGTGGCCTCACCCGGACCACGTTCGGGCGGCCCGGTGCCTTGGGGATCTCCGAGGGGTAGGGGTTGACGACGCCGTTCCACTTGCCGCCCGCGATCTCGGTGTTGTAGCGCCGGGTGAGCGCCTCCTCCTCCGCGTGCGCCGCGTGGCACAGGTCCGCGTACCGGTTCACCCCCGCTCCCCGGCCCTGCCGGGCCGCGAGAGCGTTGCAGTCCGCCCAGTAGTACTTGAGGTTCATCAGGTAGGCGCCGTGCACCGGGTACTGGACCAGTTCGTAGAAGGCGTCCTGATAGGCCGGGGGCAGCTGGCGGCCCAGCGCCCGCGTCCGCTCCAGCAGGTTCTGGTAGGCGGCCATCCGCCCGCCCGCCTCGTCGCCGTGGTGGACCAAGGAGATCGAGCCGCGGTCGACGAACTCCGGGCGGCGTTCGGCGGCGAGGCGGTAGAACTCCGTGCGGATGGCGGCGATCTCCCTGCCGTGCTGCCGCCCGAACTGCTGGCCGGCCCACTCGACCAGGAACTCCTCGATGTTGTCGGGGCCCCACCGGTGCACGTCCCAGGCCAGGTCCATGCAGAAGGACAGGCCGGCCTCGATCGACTTGATGTCGCCGACGTTGATGACCCACACGCGGTCGACGCGGTGCTCGTAGGCGCGGCGCAGCTCCTGCCAGACCTTGGTGATCTGGGTGGTGTCCAGCCACAGGTAGCTCTTCGGGGTGCCCCAGTACGAGATGTGGTAGTAGAGCCCGTTGCCGCCCGAGCGCTGCCGCTCCGCGCTGTTGGGCATCTGCCGCATGTTGCCGTGGTTGTCGTCCGGCCAGACCAGGGTGATGTCCTCGGGCACCCGCACGCCCGCGTTGTACAGGTCCAGGACCTCCTTGTAGGGGATGAAGATCTGCGGGCTGGCGGCGGCGCCGACCTCCTCGGCCAGGATGCGGCGCTGGTCGGTGATGATCCGGTTCATCACCGCCACCTTCTCCGGCACCGTCTTCGCGTAGCGGGTCTGGAACGCGGAGTCGTGCAGGCCCCGCATACCGATCGTCCAACAGCTCTCGTAGGCGGCGTTCTGCCGGGCGCGTGCCCTCCAGTACTCGGCGATGACGCCGGGGTTCACCGTGTAGTCGTACTCCGGCAGGCTGCCGTTGGGGTTGCGGTGCGCCTCGGCCCACGGCTGCCACTCGTGGACACCGTTGCGCAGCAGCGCTTCCGGGTGGCTGGAGCCGACGACGATCCCGTACTCGTGGGCGAGCCGGGCGTTCTCCCGATGCTTGTTGAAATAGTCGGAGTACGGGTGCATGGCAGGCCACAGGTAGTTGGCCTTCAACCGGAGCAGCAGCTCGAAGATCTTCTTGTAGGTCTCGGGGCCGATGTTCTTGTCCCGCTCCTGGGTCCGGTGGGACCACGTGGTCAGGTTCTGCTCGTCGTTGATGAAGATGCCCCGGTAGCGGACCGACGGCTCACGGCGCTTGAACGGCCCCGCCTCGACACTCACGGTGGCGCGGCGTTCCACCGGCACGTCGGCCCACCAGTACCACGGCGACACACCGATTCGCTCGGAGGTGTCGTAGATGCCGTAAACCGTGCCGCGCCGGTCGCTGCCCGCGATCACCAGCGCCCGTGCCACGCCGGGCAGTGGACGCTCCACCACCTGTGTCACCGACGCCTCCCACCGGCCCGCCACCTCCGAGGTGTCCAGCCGGCCCTCGGCGATCAGGCGGTCGATGATCGGGCTCGCACCGATGGTGCCGATCAGCACCGCGGTCGCGGACATCCCGGACGTGGTGCGGCGCAGGCGTGGCCGCACGCCGCTGACCCGTTCCAGATCGGCGGCCAGGTCACCCGCGGCGCGTGCGACGGCGGGGTCGTCCGCCTGGTCCACGAACAGGTCCACCGCAGCGCCGTCGTGGACGAGGGTGACCCCGTCCTGCTCGGGCGCGGCCACCGCGATCCCCGGCAGCAGCGGGGCGACCCCGGCGATCGCCATACCGCGCAATAACGACCTGCGCGCCCATCCGCTCGATTCCTTGTTCGACACGGCTCCCAACCTTCCTGCGCAAGGTCCCGGGAAGATGACATGCATATGACAACTGCAGAGATACTGGGTACCCGACGGCGGAGAAGAGGTGATGTGACGCAGATCATGGAAAGCGCTTACTGACCCGTACCGTAGAGCGGGTCCGAGGAGACCGTCAAGCGGCCACCCGGGACTTCCCCCCGATCCCTGCCATCCGAGGGAACTGACCATGCGCTCTCCCCGTCTGCTGGCCGCCGGCCTGCTGATCGCCCCGTTGCTCGCCGACTGCTTCGCAGCCGGCGCACCGGCTCGGACCCGTCGGCCGCCGAGGGCGTGCACGACTGAAAGCGTTTTCCACACCGTCTATTGACATCCGTGCCGGTTGGCGGAAATCTCGCGTTGATTCACGTTGGTTTCAGTGCGGAATTCACCATGGGGCGGTGCGATTTTGTCGAATCGACGGTCGAATAGGTTGAACGGATGGTTGGCACTGATCCTCGGCTGCGTGGTCGCGGCCGGGGTGTGCAGTGCGCCGGGGACGGCGCAGGCCGCGCCGGCGGAGCAGGTGCGGTCCGCCGGGCGGACGGTCGACTTCACCGAGGCGTGGAAGTTCTTCCTGGCCAACAGGACCGGCGCGGACGCGCCGCAGCCGGATGCGAACGATCCGGCGTGGCGTGACACGCGTCTGCCGCACGACTGGAGCATCGGGCTCAACCCCGTGCAGGGGCCGAACACCACCGCGGGCACCGGATTCCTGCCCGGTGGTTTGGGCTGGTACCGCAAGACGTTCACCCTGCCGTCGTCGATGGCGGGCAAGAAGGTGTCGATCGAATTCGACGGCGTCTACATGGATTCCGAGGTGTACCTCAACGGCACGCTCCTCGGCCGCCACCCGTACGGCTACACCGGCTTCGCGTACGACATCAGCTCGCGCGCACACACCGACGGCACACCGAACGTTCTCGCGGTCAAGGTCCGCAACCAGGTGCCCAGCAGCCGGTGGTACTCGGGCAGCGGCATCTACCGCGACGTCCGGCTGATCGTCACCGAGCAGACGCACGTGACGCGCCACGGAATGCAGGTGACGACGCCCAACCTGGCGAACACGATCAATTCCGGCTACGCCACGATGCGCGTGGCGACCACCGCCGTCAGCGAACAGGGCGAGGCCCAGGCCGAGATCGTCTCGACGGTCAAGGACGCGAACGGCCAAGTCGTGGGCACCGGGACAGTTCGTGCCGCGCTGGCCGCGCAACCGCGCACCGCGACCGCCGACGTGCGGATCGACCGGCCGACGCTGTGGTCGGTGGACCGGCCGCGTCTGTACACGGTGGACACCGAGGTCCGCGTCGGCGGCAAGGTCGTGGACACCGTGAGCACGCGCACGGGCATCCGGTACTTCTCCTTCCACCCGAACAACGGCTTCTCGCTCAACGGCGTGGAGATGAAGCTCAAGGGCGTCAACCTCCACCACGACCTCGGCGCGCTCGGCGCCGCGGTCTCGCCGGACGCGGCCGTCCGCCAGTTGCGGATCATGAAGAGCATGGGTGTGAACGCCGTGCGGACCTCGCACAACCCGCCCTCACCGCAGTTCATCCGGGCGTGCGAGGAGTTGGGCCTGCTCCTGCAGGTCGAGGCGTTCGACACCTGGCGTATCTCCAAGGCGAGGTATGACTACGGCCGGTTCTTCGACGTCCACAGCAGCGCCGATCTCCGCGAGATGGTGCACGCTGCCAAGAACTCCCCGTCGGTGGTGATGTGGTCGATCGGCAACGAGATCCCCGACACCACCTCGGCGGCCGGCGTGCCGATCGCCAGGCGGCTCATCGGCGACGTGCGGGCCATCGACACCACCCGCCCGATCGTGATGGGCTCCAACTTCTACCGCCAGGTCCCGTCGGCCGGGTCACCGCAGGACCAGATCCTGAAGATGCTCGACGGGCTGGGCGTGAACTACAACAACTCGTCCTCGATCGACGGGCTGCACGCTCGGTACCCCACCAAGTTCTTCTTCGAGGGCGAGTCGTCGTCCTCCACCTCGACGCGCGGCTACTACCAGGACCCGGAGCAGCTCAACACCGGTGAGAACTACACGCCGGGTAAACGGAACACTTCCTCCTACGACAACAACCTGGCGAGCTGGACCTACAGCGGCGAGTACGGGCTGAAGAAGGACCGCGACCGCAAGTGGTTCGCCGGCCAGTTCCTGTGGACCGGCATCGACTACATCGGTGAGCCGACGCCGTACGACGTGTTCCCGGTGAAGTCGTCGTTCTTCGGCGCGGTGGACACCGCCGGGTTCCCGAAGGACTTCTACCACCTCTTCCGCAGCCAGTGGACCACCGAGCCGATGGTGCACCTGCTGCCGATGAACTGGACCGACCACAAGCCGGGTGAGCCGGTGTCGGTGTGGGCCTACAGCAACGTGGACACCGTCGAGCTGATCCTCAACGGCAAGTCGTTGGGAGAGAAGAAGTTCAACACGAAGACGACCACTTACGGCGCACGGTACCTGGAGACCACCGAGGCGAGCGGGGACGACAAGACGGTCACCTCGGGCCGTTTCCCCGGTAGCTACACCAGTCCCAACGGCAGCGCGGGCAAGCTGCACCTGACGTGGTCGGTGCCCTTCCAGCCGGGACGGCTCGTCGCGGTCGCCAAGCGCGGCGGTGTGGAGGTCGCCAGGGACGAGGTCGTCACGGCGGGCGCGCCGCACGCGATCAGGCTGACGCCCGACCGCAACGCCACCAAAGCCGACGGCAAGTCGCTCACGTTCGTCACCGCGGACGTCGTCGACAGCGCCGGGGTGGTCGTGCCAGGTGCGGACAACCTGATCTCGTTCCAGGTCAGCGGCGGCAGCCTGGCGGGGCTGGACAACGGTCGTCAGGAGAGTGCGGAGAACTACCAGGCGAGCTCGCGCACCGCGTTCAACGGCAAGGCGTTGGCGATGGTCCGATCCGGACAGGAGTCCTCCGCGATCAGGGTCACGGCGCGTGCGCCGGGTCTGCAAACCGGGACCGCGACCGTCATGGCAACCGGTGCCCGACTTGGCGTCGCACCGGCCGTGGGTCCCGTGCCGGAGCCGTCAGCACCGCCGACGGCGGCGGCGGTGACGGCAGACGCGAGCTATTCGGGCGCACCGAACACGATCCCGGCCGCGATGCTCGACGGCAACGCGTCAACGAAGTGGTCGAACTACTACCTCAAGGTCGCCACGGCCTTGCTGCCGGCGGTGAGCCGTGCGCACGCGACGGAGTGGGTGTCGCTGTCCGGTCTGAGCGGCGATTCGATCAGCTCGGTGCAGGCCTCGTTCATCATCGACACGTCGCATTCCCTGCCCGCGACGATCTCGGTGTCCTACTGGGACGGAACGGCGTTCGTGCCGGTCCGCAACGCGAGGGTCGAGTGGGCGACGGAATCCGGCAAACCGACCAAGGTCACGTTCGCTCCCGTGAGCACCAGCCGCATCCGCCTCGACCTGACCAGCCGCGCGCCGGGCACCACACGCGGGTTCCTCGGGATCGCGGAGGTGGCGGTCGGACGTTAGCACTTGACTCTGTCGGGGATCTTGCAGTCGTTGAAGTTCCCCCGCTGAGCTGGACAGCCGATACTGGGACGGTGACAGGCTCAGGGCGGGGCCGAAGGCGTGGAGGTCCAGGACCAGCAGCTCCCTTCGCCGTGGAGCGGCGCCGTTCCCCGGCCTGCCCGGCCCCTCGGCGCCCGCAGGCGCCCCCGACACCCAGGCCGGTACGTCACCGAGGGCGCCCACCTCCGGGTGGGCGCCCTCCCGGTAGACGATCTCGGCGTAGAGAGGGTCCGACCCGCTGTACCAGCAGGAGTCACCCATCGCCACCGGAGCCAGGGGGCTGGCCCGCGGTCAGATCTTCGACCGGGCGGGCCGACTGCTCGTGTCGGTGATGCAGGAGGGTCTGTTCAGACTTGTGTGAAGGGGTGTCAGGCCTCGCCAGGACGGCCTGTCCCGGAGGCTGAGCAGCTGATGGCTCGCCACGACTCGTCCGCCGTCGCAACCAGCCCCGAAGTCGTCGCCCTCGCTCGGCGGGCGGCCCTTCCGAGTGCGATCCGAGGTCCGAACCCGGTGGCCGGCCCGCAGGTGGGTCGACCGACGGAGAATCGCCCGGCATCGGCGCCGGCCGGACGGCCCGGGCCTCGTCCAGCGCGAAGGTGAGGCCGAGCCGGATCCAGAGGATCTCATCCGGATCATCCGCCGTGATCAGCCGCGCGACCACATCCCACGTCGCACCGATGTCGGCCCGTACCGGCACCAGCGCCGGTCGCAGTCTGCGCAGATACGCCCGCTCGTAGGGATCGTCGACGATGTCCGCGAGGTCATCGCCGGGCAGCACCGCAGCCGGCACAGCGGCCCGCTCCCACGGGTCGTCCGACTGCCGCGTCAACTGCCCGACCCTGCGGCTGCGCCAACTCCGCGCCCGCCAGTCCTCCCCGGCGTCCAGCATCGTCCGTAAACCTTTGGGCGTGACACCGGTCAGCAGTGCTGGCTCCTTCTCCGCGAACCTCCGCAGCTCCGCTGCCGGATACAGCCATACGACGGCCCGGTAGCGATTGACATAGAACTTCACGGGACTGAGCAGCCCGACGCGGGCGAGGCGGGTGAAACGCTCGGGGCTGATGCCCATCAGCTGCGCCCCCTCGGCCGTGCCGACCGCCCGCACACGCTCGCGCAGTCCCTCGGGAAAGTCCTCGGCCTGCCTCAGTCGGTCCAGCTCCTGACGCGGCACCCGGCGCCGTCCGGTCCCCGGTGCCGCAACGGTCCGCACCTCCTCGAGCTGGATCGCAAGCTCCAACTCCCCTGGCTTCAGGCCCAACTCCTCGGCCGCCCTGCCGAATGCAACCGTCTCGTTACCGCCCGCGCCCTGCGTCGCGCGCCGTTCCCGAACCGCCATGACGTCCTCCCCCGGCTCCGATCCGTTCACTCTCAGTGACGACCGTAGCGCTGGAGATCCCCGGCCCGCTCCCCCTGTGGATAACTCTCCGACCACGCGGCGGTGATCGACCGTCAGGGCCGCGCACCGGCGGTCAACACGCCGGTGCTCAGCGCTCGCCGGGCGCCCCGCCCTGCCCACGGTCGGCGACTCCCAGATGCTCGCCCACCCGGTTGACGAGCAGCGTCATCTCGTAGGCAATCTGACCGATGTCAGCGTCCGCGGCGCTGAGCACGCAGAGACAACTCCCCTGGCCCGCCGCCGTCACGAACAGCAGCCCGTCCTCGAACTCGACCATCGTCTTCAGCACCCGGCCGGCGCCGAAGTGATGGCCGGAGCCCTTGGCGAGACTGTGCAGCCCCGACGACACCGCGGCGAGGTGCTCCGCGTCCTCTCGCTCGAGCTCTTCGCTCGCTCCCGTCACGAGCCCGTCGTTCGACAGCACCAGCGCATGCCGCACCGACTCGACCCGGTGCGTCAAGTCGTCCAGCAGCCAGTCGAGTCCCCTGCTCGGCGCCATGCGCGCCTCCCCCTTCGGCGTTACCCCGTGCAGCGTTCCGCTCGTGCGGCATCCTGCCGTGCGGCGTTGCCCCCGTACCCGACGTGCCAGCCTGTCCCACCTCGGCAGGATGGGCAACCCGCGCTGCCCGCACCGGCGCCGTACGGCTCGTAGCGGGCGGCGGCCATGGCCCAGGAATGAGACGCCCGGAGAGCTGCCGGCCGTGCCCCCGTACACCGGGCCGTGGCCGAGTCCGGCGTCGCCGACTAGGTCCTGTCCGGTCGATCAGGCCGGGCCTAACTCACCGAGTCGAGCAGCCGGGCGGTGTGCACCCGCCCGGCGTACTCGACCAGTCTGACCAGCACCTCCTTCCCCGAGTCGCGGTCCCGCGCATCGCAGAGCACCACCGGGGTGCCCCGCTCGAGATCCAGGGCGTGCGAGACCTCCTGCGCTCCGAACGCCCGTGCCCCCGCGAAGCAGTTGACGGCCACGACGAAGGGGATCGAGCGGTGCTCGAAGTAGTCGACCGCCGGGAAGCAGTCGTCAAGTCTGCGGGTGTCGGCGAGCACCACCGCGCCCAGTGCCCCGGTCGCCAGCTCGTCCCACAGGAACCAGAAGCGGTCCTGCCCCGGCGTACCGAACAGATACAGCGACAGCCCCGATCGGACGGTGATCCGGCCGAAGTCCATGGCCACAGTGGTTGTGGTCTTCCGCTCGACGCCCGCGATGTCGTCGACGTCCTGCCCGGCTTCGCTCAGCCGTTCCTCGGTGCGGAGCGGCCGGATCTCGCTGACGGATCCGACCAAGGTGGTCTTGCCCACCCCGAATCCGCCCGCCACGAGGATCTTCAGTGCAAGTTCCGGCCCGGCGGCCTGTTCTGCCCCGTCAGAGTGCGCGGAGTCCATCGATCACTTCTCTCAGGATGTTCTCGTCGGGAAGGTGCGCAGGGGATACGGGCATGCTGACGCGTACGCAGCCGAGGTCGAGCAGGTCACCGAGGAGGACCCGGACGACCCCCACCGGGAGGTCGGTGTCAGCGGCCAGATCGGCGACCGACTGGGCCTCGGAGCGACAAAGGTCCAGCAGCGTCCGGTGCTCCGGCCCGAGCCGGGCCGCGTCGGCGGATGCCGCACGGTCGTCCGTGGAGACCAGGGTGATCAGGTCCAAGGGCGCCGTGCATGCCCCGGGCCGGGTCCGGCCACCCGTCAGGGTGTACGGACGGACGAGAGGGCCCGCTTCGTGGTCGTACCAGTGGCTGGAGTATCGCGGCCCGGCGGCGACCGGGCGGCCACCTGTGTCCCAGAGCAGGTCGGACACCGCGGTCCCCATCAGCTCGTCGCCGGTGGCTGCTGCGCCGTGCATCGGGCGGGGGTGTTCAAATGCTCGCCCACGCGCTTCACCAGCCGGGCCATCTCATAGGCGACCAGACCGATGTCGGCGCGCACGGAACTGAGCACCGCGAGGCAGGAACCGTCGCCGGCTGCCGCCACGAACAGGAATCCGCCGTCCATCTCGACCATGGTCTGGCGCACTTGCCCGATCGCGAAGTGGCGGCCCGCGCCCTTGGCGAGGCTGTGGAATCCGGAGGCCACGGCGGCGAGGTGATCCGCGTCCGCGCGCGAGAGGCCGCCGGAGGCGCTCACCGCCAGGCCGTCGACCGACAGCACGACCGCATGCCGTACTTCTTCGATCCGCGTGACCAAGTCGTCCAGCAGCCAGTCGAGCTCGCCGTACTCAGGCATGACGTCGGTCCTGTGAGGCTCGGTCATTCTCGGTCTCCTTCACTTGGCGGGGCGGCGGGACCGCCGCCGCGGACCCATCCGTCGCGATAAGCCGCCATACGGGCCCTGGCCAGTTCCGGGGTGCGCTCCTGCGGCGCCTCTTCGGACGGGGCCGCGTGGGCCTCGGGCTCGGGCGGGGGTGCCTCGCGGAGCTGGGGGGCGAGGCTGGCCTGGCGGACGCGGCGGGGCAGGGGCCCGCCCTCCGAGCTGCTCTCGCCGGGGCCGGGACGCCCGGGAGGCGGGCCAGGAACCTCGGGTTCGGGTACGGTCCGCGGACCAGGGATGGGACGCCGGCCGGCATTCCGACACGGGCCGGGCAAGGCCATGGCGTCGCCTCCCGGGCCGGCCGCCTTCACCGGATCCGCCGTCCGCTCGTCTTCCCTCCGCTGCTGTTGCTTCGGCGATGTCTCCGACGCCCGCAGCAACGGCCTGGGCAACACGACGACGGCGGTGGTGCCGCCGTAGGGTGACGGCCGGAGCGTGACTCTGACTCCGTGCCGCGCGGACAGCCTGTTCACGACGAACAGACCCAGCCGGTCGCTGTCGAAGAGGTCGAGCGCCTCGGACTGGGTGATGCGCCGGTTGGCCTCGGTGAGGGTGTCCTCCCCCATGCCCAGACCGCGGTCCTCGACTTCCAGGGCGTAGCCGTTCCCTACCGGCTCGCCGCCGATCCGGACCTTGGTGTGCGGCGGCGAGAACTGTGCGGCGTTCTCGATGAGTTCTGCCAGCAGATGAGTGAGGTCGGCGACGGCGGAGCCGGCGACGGACGCCTCCGGCAGCGGCAGCAGCTCCACGCGCGCGTAGTCCTCGACCTCCGAGACCGCTGCGCGGACCACGCTGGTCAGGGATACGGGCGTGCGCCAGGCACGTCCCGGCGCCGCGCCCGAGAGGATGATCAGGCTCTCCGCGTAGCGGCGCATACGGGTGGTGAGGTGGTCGAGCCGGAACAGGTCGCCGAGTTCGCCCGGATCCTCGGCTCTCCGCTCCATGCGGTCGAGCAGGGCGAGCTGGCGGTGCACGAGGACCTGGCTGCGCCGGGCGAGGTTGACGAAGACGCCCGCGACTGCGTCGGCGAGATCGGCGCGTTCGACGGCGGCACGCAGCGCCGCCCGGTGGACGCTGCCGAGTGCCTCACCGACCTGGCCGACCTCGTCTTCGGCAGGCGGACCGGCGGGGGCTTCGGCCCGGATGTCGATGTCCTCCCCGGCGCGCAGTTTCCGCATCGCGTGCGGCAGTTCGTGGCGGGCGAGTTCGAGCGCCCGGTTGCGGAGGGCCACGAGCTCGACGACCAGACCGCGGCCGATGCGGACGGAGATGACGAGGGACGCGACGACGGCGGCGAGGCCGAGCAGCACGGCCGCTCCGGCCGGTGAGACGAGTGCACGGGCGAGCGGATCGGTCTGTTCGGCCGCTCGGTGGGCGCCGTTCTCCAAGGCACGGAGGTCACCGCGCAGGGTGTCGTACGGCCGCTCCCACGCGTCGGTCGGCGCAGCCTCTGCTGCCTTGCGTCCCGGGGCGGCGCGCAGCACCCGATCCTCAACGGCGCGCAGGTGAGCGTACGCGCCCCTGTCGGAGAGTTCCTCCCACCGTTCGCGGTCGGCGCCCCGCAGGCCGGCCGCGGCCGCCTCCTCGAAGGTCCGGCGGGCCTCCACGGCGCCCGCGAACCGGCGGTGGCGGTTCGCGTCGAGTGATCCGGTGAGCTGTGCCGAGGTGAGCAGCGCGTTCTCGCGGGCGAGCAGTTCACGGGAGCGCGCAAGCTCCAGCAGCATCCGTCCGTCGGCGGTGCTCCGGACGTCCTGCACCCCCGCGAGCCCGCCCATCGCTTCCAGAGCCGCGTCGATCGCGTCGGTGTACGCGTCGTAGACCTCGTCCCAGTCGGCCCGCCGGTTCTCGATCCGCGTGCGCAGTTCGGCGAGGCCTTCCGCCCTGGTGACGAAGGTATTCACGCCCCGCGCGGCCGCGGTCGGCAGGTCCGCGGCGTCGGCGACGGTGTGCCGACTGCCGAGCCGCAGCCGCCGCAGGGCCCGGTCCGTCGGGCGTGCCGCCTGGGCGAGGTCCGCCGCGCGGCTCGGCGTGGGTGCGGCGAGCTGGCGCACTGCGGCGACTCGCTCCTGCTGCACGGCGTCGACGGCGGCCGCGACCGGAGCCCGGACCTGGGTGTCGACGCGCTGTGCGGCGCGAAGCCGTGCGGCGTCCTGCGCCGTGCCGACGGTGGCCGACGCCCAGAGGGCGAGCAGCGAGACGACAGGCACCATCAGCAGGCAGACGATCTTCGCCCGTACGCTCCGAGGACGTATCCGGTACCAGGAGGCTGCGGTGGAGCGCCGCGCGGCCGAATCGTTGGGCGGATCCGCCTCCTCGGCGGGCGGACGGGCGTGCGCACGTCGTCCGCGCGCCGGGGGCGGGGGCTGCGGCGCTGCGCCGCCCGGTGTACTGCGCGGGTTCGGCATGGCCTCCTCGTTCCGGGTGCTGGGCCCCCGGAACGACCGCCGGGGGACGGGGATGTGCGACGCGTGGGCGGAGACAGGGGCGTACAGACAGGGGCTGGGGCAGGCGGCTCAGGCGGGTTCCTCCGACAGCCGCTGCGCCGACGCGGAGGCAGCACGTTCCCCTGCGGTCGGGGAGAGCGCGACGAACGCCGACGTGAGGAAGAGGTACGAACCGAGGCCGACGGCGAGGGGGAAGATGAACTGCATCGCCGATACCCCGGGCAGGGCGTCGCCGGAGGGCGTGATGCGCACGCTGACCGCGATCATTCCGGTGTAGTGCATGCTGCTGACCGCCACGCCCATGACGAGCGAGGCGACGGCGACCGCGATCGGCGCCTCGATGGTGAGCGCCGCCCACAGCGCGGCTGTCGCGGCCACCACGGCGATCGCGACGGACAGGACGACCAGTCCCGGGTCGTAGCGGACGGAGCCGTGCAGGCGGAGCGCGGCCATGCCGATGTAGTGCATGCTCGCGACGCCCAGGCCCGTAGTCAGCCCGCCGAGTGCAAGCGCCCGGAGGCGATGACGGCCGTACCCGACGGCGAACACTCCGGCGCCGACCACGGCCATGGCCACGACCAGGCTGAGGACGGTGAGCGGGACGTCGTAGCGGATCTCGGTGCCGCTGACGGCGAAGCCGAGCATCGCGACGAAGTGCATCGTCCAGATGCCGGTGCCGATGGCGGAGGCCGCGGTGATCAGCCAGTTGCGCCGGGAGCGCCCGGTGGCGGCGAGGGCTCGCACGGTGCAGCGCAGCCCGAGCGCGGCGCCGATGCACGCCATCGCGTACGACAGCACGGGGGTGAGCCACCCGAAGGCGGCGTGGTCCAGATGTCCCATGGCTCAGGGACGCTAGACCCGATGGGGGCGTGCGCCGGGGGCGCAGTTCGGAACCGCACGCAATTTGACAGCGACGCGCTGCCGAACGATCGGGCTGTGCTCGAGCATGCTCACCGCACGTGTGTTTCGCCGAACGCGTGACGGGCCGGCGGGCGGGACCGCTGCCCGCCAGGGAATCATGGAGGTATGGACGCCGATCACGCTCACACACGGGAGTTCTTCGCAGCCCGGGCCGAGAGCTGGGATGCCCGATTCCCGAACGACGCCCCGGCCTACGCTGCCGCGGTGGCGGACCTCGGCCTCCGGGCCGGCGACACGGTCCTCGACGCCGGCTGCGGCACCGGCCGGGCACTTCCCGCGCTGCGCGAGGCGGTGGGCCCGAACGGGACGGTCCTCGGGGCCGATCTCACCCCGGAGATGCTGACGGCGGCCGTCCACGCCGGCCGCGACCGCAGCGCACGGCTCGTCGTCGCAGACGTCGCCCGGCTGCCGTTGCGGGACGCCTCGCTCGACGCGGTGTTCGCCGCCGGCCTGGTGTCGCATCTGGCGGAGCCGCGCGCCGGGTTGCGCGAACTGGCGCGCGTCGTGCGCCCCGATGGCCGCCTCGCCCTGTTCCACCCCATCGGCAGGGCCGCCCTCGCCGCCCGCCAGGGCCGGCAGATCACCCCGGACGACCTGCGCGCCGAGCCCAACCTCCGCCCACTGCTGGAGACATCGGGCTGGCGCCTGGTCTCGTACACGGACGAGGACACCCGCTTCCTGGCCCTGGCCGTCCGTCGTGAGCGCTCTCGCTCACCGCACTCGATGCAGACCGACTGCACCGGTGCGAGGCACACTTGAACGTTCGCCGATGCGGCGGGGCGACACGGACACGCTCGGCCGCGGACGGGACGCGTTCCCGCGGGCCGTGGCACGGGCGCTCCTCGTCGACGCCTGCCCTTTCGGCTCCAAGGGTGTCCGCCGGGATGGCGGCTCTCACGGTGTTCCCGAACTCTCGACGGAAGGGTTACCCACTGGTTAAGGTGCGGCGACCACAGACCAGGGGAGGTTGGCCGTGCCGGGGACGGATGACGTGGATGACGCGGGGGATGCGCTGTTCGTCCTCACTGCGGTGCTGCTCACGCCGGCGCAGTTCCCGAGCGTGCTCGGCGACGACTACCCGGAGGCGTGCTCGGTGCTCGGCCTCGAGCCGTACGAGCAGGGGTACGGCCTGGTGCTCGGGCAGGACGGCGACGGCGCACGGTGGACGGTGGTCGTCGACGACGTGTCGCTCGTCGCCTGCGCCATCGCGGCCTGGGACTGCGGCATGGAGTACGACTTGTCGCCCGACGAGCGCAGCGTGGTCGCCGCACTGCCCGGGTGGCCGCTCGCCGTGGCTGTCGCCGCGCCCGGTGTGCCCGCTCCGCATGACCCCGTGCCCGACCCGGAGCAGGATGACACCGATCGGCCGCCCCTGAGCCCGCCCGACTCCGACCACTGGGGGCCGGCTCAGCGCCGGCTGGGGGCGGACGAGATCGCTCTGCAATGGGCGATATGGCGGGAGCAGGTCGACGACGGGGTCGAGTTCGTGGCGCCCGGCGAGAAGGCCGAGAGCGACACGTCCGACGGCGGGGTGCGCAGGGTGCTGGCAGAGGCGCGCACATATGTCGACGCGCCCCCGCCGCCCGGCCGCATCCGCTCGTCCTTCGCCTCGGACGGAGCCCGCACCCTGCGTGTCGACGGGCCCGGCTGGAGCATGGTGGCGCGCACGGACGACATCGCGCTCGTCCTCCTCGACGACGAGCCCGGCGAGGTTCTCCCGGTGGGACGGGGTCCTGAACTTCCCGGCCTGCTCAAGGCGCTCGACGCCCTGGCGGTCCGCCCGTCCTGAGGCCGCGCGCCGCGTCGACACGGCGCCGGCACCAGACGCGCCGCGCCGGGCGCCAAGGCGCCGGCCATGCCGCCGGGCACCCGTCGCGGCGCCCTCAGACCTGCATCAGGGTGGTTCAGACCCGCTGCAGGGAACGGTGGGGACCTGTCGGCAGTTCGACCTCGATCGTGTCTCCGGGACGGACCTCTCCGCCCGACACCACGATGCCCATGATCCCGGACTTGCGGACGACGCGGCCGTCCTCGTCCCGGCCCAGGACCTGCTTCAGCAGCCCGTCCTGGAAGAGGTCGATCTGCAGGCACGGATTACGCAGACCGGTGACCTCCACGACCGCCTGCGCGCCGAGGCGCAGCAGCGTCCCGGTCGGAAGGCCCAACAGATCGATGTCCGCCGTGGTCACGTTCTCGCCCAGCTGGCCGGGGCCCACCTCGAATCCTGCCTGGGCCACCTCGGCGAAGAGCTCCTCCTGGATGAGATGCACCTGCCGGAGATTCGGCTGGCTCGGGTCCTGGGCGACGCGCGAGCGGTGTTGCACCGTCGCGCCCAGATGCGCGTCTCCTTCGACGCCCAGACCGGCGAGCAGCCTGATGCTGTCGTGGTTCCGCTTGCCGAACTCGTGCTCTGAGCTACGGCTCACCGCCGTGACCCTGCCCCCCATGCGCACGAATCTCCCCCCGCTCGGTGATCTGCCGTGCCGCGGAACAGCCGCGACCGGCTGTGATCTTACCGATTGCTCATGAGGGCGCCCTGCCGGGCAGGGCCGGTCAGCGGCCCAGCTCCTTCCGGCTCGACCGGCGCAGCCTCCGCCGCTGCGACTCGTCGAGCAGCAGGTACCCACCCGCAGGGATTCCGACCATGATCAGCACGGCCGCCCAGAACGGCAGCCCGAGCACCCACAGCACGATGATCCCCACCGCCACTCCCCCGACGGCGATCTTGGCAGTCCGCGACATCTCCGACGCCTCCTTCGTGACGACCGGCGCAGTCATCCTGTGAACGGGGACGCGCCCCCGGCGGTTCCCACGCCACGGAGTCCCGCGACTCCAGTCTCACTCCGCGCGCGGCGGAACGCCGACCCCCGGCTCGTACCCGTGCCGCGCGGCAGGTCAGCGCTCGAGGACGAGGGCGAGGCCCTGACCGACGCCGATGCACAGGGCGGCGAGGCCCACTCCCGAGCCCGCGGCGGCGAGCTGGTGAGCCACCGCCCCGGCGAGCCGGGCACCGGAGGCGCCCAGGGGATGGCCGATGGCGATGGCGCCGCCGCGCGGATTGACCAGGGCGGGATCCAGGTCAGGCCATTCCGCCAGGCAGCCGAGGGCCTGCGCGGCGAAGGCCTCGTTCAGCTCGAAGGTGGTCAGGTCGGCGAAGGAACGGTTGGCCTTGGCAAGGGCTCGCTGGACCGCCTCGACCGGGCCGAGGCCGAAGAACTGCGGCTCGATGCCGCTGACCGCCGACGCGCGGATCCGGGCGAGGGGCTCACGCCCGGTGGCCTTCAGCCCGTCGCCGTCCACCAGCAGCAGCGCGGCGGCGCCGTCGTTCAGCGGGGAGGAGTTGCCCGCGGTGACGGTGCCGTCGGGGCGGAAGACGGGCTTCAGCTTGGCGAGCGAGGCGAGGGAGGTGTTGTCCCGGATCGTCTCGTCCCGTACGAGGTCCGTGCCCGGGTAGCGGACGACCTCCGGCCCGTACGCCCCGTCCTTCCACGCCCGTGCCGCCTTCTCGTGGCTGGCCAGCGCGAAGGCGTCCTGCTGCTCGCGGGTGATGCCGTGCTTGTCGGCGATCAGCTCGGCGCCCTCACCCAGGGCCACGGTCCACTCCGGTGGCATGGCGGGGTTCACCATCCGCCAGCCCAGGGTGGTGGAGTACAGCTCCTGGTGGCCCGCCGGGAAGGCCCGCTCCGGCTTGGGCAGCACCCACGGCGCCCGTGACATCGACTCCACGCCTCCGGCCACCGCGACCGAGAGGTCGCCGAGAGCGATGGCTCGTGAAGCCTGGACCACGGCCTCGAGTCCTGAGGCGCACAGCCGGTTCACCGTCACTCCAGGTACCGAGACCGGCAGCCTGGCGAGGAGCGTGGCCATCCGCGCCACGTCCCGGTTCTCCTCTCCCGCCCCGTTGGCGTTCCCGAAGAACACATCGCCGATCCGCCCCGGATCGAGGTCGGGCGCACGGTCCACCAGGGCCCGTACCACATGCGCGGCCAGATCGTCCGGCCGCACGCCGGAGAGCGCGCCGCCGTACTTCCCCACCGGTGTACGTACCGCGTCGACGATGTACACATCACGGAGGCGGTCGGTCATCCTCGGTCCCTGTCTCTCGCCTGTTCACCGAGTGAACTTTTCGTTCATCCTCATCGCGCCGCGGCCCTTCGCGCAATCCCCGGCTCCGCGTGGGAGACCAGGCCACCAGAGGCCGATCAGCGCGGGAAGACCTCGAAGGCCACGGCGGGGCGGCCGCCGAAGCGGGCGGCGGCCAGCTCGGTATTGCCGGTGAGGAACGTACGGCAGTAGGTCTCCGGGTCCTCGTCGGTGAGCGCCTCGATATACGTGCGGTGCGCGAGCAGCGACCGGACACCGCGGTCGAGGCCGGCCGTGACGTCCGTGGCGTGAGTGGGCCGGGGGGATCCTGCGACGGCCACCCAGCGCACGCCGTCCCAGGGCTCCAGGCCCTGCTCCTCGATCAGCTCGGGGAAGATCCACCGGTTGCCGGCGTCGGCGGCGGCGTCCAGTACGGCCCTGCCGACCGCCCGGTGGTCCGGGGTATTCCAGGCAGTGCCGCCCCAGGTGTCGTGGTGATTGAGCGTCAGGAGCAACTGAGGGCGGTGGCGGCGGACGGCGGCCGCGACATCGCGGCGCAGCCGCGTGTCGTACTCGATGACACCGTCGCGGTGGTCCAGGAACTCCACCGCGGTCACACCGACGGCGGCCGCGCTCTCCCGCTGCTCCTGTTCGCGCAGCGCGGCGGCCTTGGTGGGTGCCAGGCCGTCGATGCCCGCCTCGCCTCGGGTGGCCAGCAGATACGACACCTCCGCCCCTCGGTCGATCCAGGTGGCGATGGCGGCGGCCGCGCCGTACTCAAGATCGTCGGGATGGGCGACGACCGCCAGACAGCGTTCCCAGTCGGTGGGCATCGGTTCGAGCTGCTGCTCCTGCTGCTCCGTCATCACGTCTCCTGGTCGGGTTGTCGAACTCCGCGTCGCGGGCGATGAGGTACTCCCATGGAGGCACTCCCCCGTGGCCGCTCGGACATCCAAGCCGACGATCGACTCCGGGAGGAAGCATTTCCCACCGGCCCGTGGATGGCCCAGGAACCGGTGGACTCCGGTCCGCGCTGCTGTGACCGGCGAAGCGCAGTCAGGGGCGGACGCTGCTGACGACGTCCGCGGTCGCCGCGATCCCGTTGGAGAGGGTGGGCGCGAGGCTCGATCCGGCCAGACAGAAGCCCAGCAGCATGCAGACCAGCGCATGGGTGAACTTCAGCGACCCGCTGCGCAGGAACACGACGGTCAGGATCACGAGCAACAAGACCACTGAGATCGAAATGGCCATGGCGAACCTCCTTGGCCGCGGCGGGATGACAGAGCGGCAACCGGCCCAAAGTGTGGCGCATCGCATGCTTCGTCACGGCCGTCCGGGTGTCCGCCGAATGGGTGTTGACTGCCCGTTAAGCCCTGGCCCGGCCCGTACGACCGTGGGCCCGGTCGTGGGTGCTGAGAAAGGCCTCGAGCCCGCCGAGGTCATCGGTGTTGATGTGATCGACGCCCGCGGCGAGGAGTTCGCGCCAGACGGCGTCGCGCGCCGGGCCGGGTGCGTCGGGTGTCGCCCAGAAGCGGACCCTCTGTCGGTCCGCGTGCGCGGCGGCGACGATGCCGTGCAGCTCGGTGCGCTCGGCGGCAGGCATCGGGCCGACGCCCTGCCAGCTGAAGCTCTGCGCCCAGTTGCTGCTGATGAGGGGGATGAAGGCAGCGGGTGCGCCGGTGCCGAGATCGTCGAGACGGCCGTCGTAGAAGGCGTAGCGCAGATACTGGGCCTCCATGGGGGCGCGAGCCGCGCGGTCACCGGAGATGACGGGGGTGACCGCGCGGGTGCGGACCCTGTCGCCCGCGGCGGCGCTGAGGATCGAGCGGTAGCGCCGCAGTCGGCGGTGGAGTTCGAGGTAGGTGGCCTCGCCCGTGTTCTTGATGTCGATGAGCAACTGCAGGGGCACCCGGTGGCCACGGTGCACCCAGCCGTGGTTGGCGCGGACCCGGCGCAGCAGCGGGTCGAGGTAGAGCGCTTCGACGGTGCGCTCCGGTGTGAGGTCCGAGAGGTCGTGTCCGACGAGGAGTTGGCCGTCGATCAGCCAGATGTCGGCCTCGACGCTGGCAAAGCGGTGTGCCAGCGCGTCGGCGAGCGGGCGGGCGTGTTCGTAGTCGTTGTGCGCATGCGCACGGCGCAACGGCCCCGGCCGATGCCTGGAGCCGCCGGCCGCCCAGGCGTGCGCAGGGGCTGCCATGGTGCCGGCGACGACGGCTCCGAAGGACGCGACGACCGTTCGACGGCTGAGTCGGGTGGGGCGTAACGCGGGCATGGAGCCTCCCGGGAACGGGCGCAGGCGCGGGCGGACGTCTGCGAGTATCGCCTGCGCCACCGAGGAGGCGACCGCCGAAAACTGGCCGGACCGGGGCGCCTGCGCGCCGCCCAGTCCCCGGCTCAGTCCACGGACGTCATGGGTGGCGGAAGGCCGACCAGGGAGGCGAGGGCGGACCGGTGGCGGCCCGGGGTGCCGAGGGCCAATTCATCGGCCTTGGCCCGCTTCAGAAACAGATGGGCCGGGTGCTCCCAGGTCATACCGATGCCGCCGTGCAGCTGAACGCACTCCTCCGCCGCGTGCACCGCGACCTTCGAGCACGCGGACTGCGCGACCGCGACCGCCACCGGCGCGTCCGGGCTGTCCGTCGCCAGCGCGTCGGCGGCATGACGGGCCGCGGCGCGAGCGGAGACGATCTCGAGCCAGAGCCGCGCGAGGCGGTGCTTGAGGGCTTGGAAGGATCCGACGGGCCGGTTGAACTGGTGCCGTTCGCGGGTGTAGCGGACCGTCTCCGTCAAGCACCACTCGGAGATGCCGAGTTGCTCCGAGGCGAGCAGGCCCGCCCCGGTGAGCAGAGCACGACCGACGGCGGCCTCGGCGGCGCCCGGGCCGGCCACGCGGCGCGCCCGCGAGCCGGCGAGCGTGATGTCGGCGATCGGCCGCGTCAGGTCGAGGGGCACTAGCGGGGAGACGGTGACACCGGGGCCGGTGGCCTCCACTGCGTACAACCCGTATCCGTCCGGACCCTGGGCCGGAACCAGCAGAACGTCGGCGATCGCCGCATCCGCGACACTGCCGGCCCTGCCCTCCAGCGCCCCGCCCTCCGTGACCCGCACGGTCGTCGAAGGCGCTGTCCACGGGGCGGCGTTCAGTGGCAGGGCGAGCGTGCCGACGGTCTGTGCGGTGGCGAGCGCGGACAGCAGCTCCGCGACCTCCGGGTCGCCCGTGTCGCAGCCCAGCAGGGCTTCGACGGCGAGCACGGCGCTGGTCAGGTACGGAAGGGGGGCGACACTGCGGCCGAGCTCTTCCAGGACCACGGCCGCCTCCCGCGCGGTGGCGCCCTGCCCACCGAGCTTCTCGGGGACGAGCAGCCCGGCGGCGCCCATGTCCGTCGCGAGGAGGCGCCAGAGCTCCCGGTCGAAGGCCTCGCCGCCCTCGATCCGGGCGGGTGTCGAGGCCGGATCGCAGCGGTCGGCCAGCAGGGACCGTACGGCCGCCCGCAGGTCGTCCTCGGCCTCGGAGTACAGCAGGTCCGCTGCGGCGGTCGGCTCGGGTCCGCTCATCGGGCGAGCTCCTTCCAGGCGATGTCCTTGTCGGTGCGCGGCTCGGGCGGCAGCCCCAGGACGCGCTCGGCGACGATGTTGAGGAGGACCTCGGTGGTGCCGCCCTCGATGGAGTTCCCCTTGGCCCTCAGGTAGCGGTATCCGGCGTCGCGCCCGGTGAAGTCGACCAGTTCGGGGCGGCTCATCGTCCAGTCCTGGTAGGTAAGGCCCGCTTCGCCCAGGAGTTCCACCTCCAGCCCGCTGATCTCCTGGTTGAGCCGGGCGAAGGCCAGCTTCATCGCCGAGCCCTCAGGGCCCGGCTGTCCCGCGGCGAGCTGCTGCCGCAACCGCTCCCCGGCGAGCCGGGCCGCTTCCGCCTCCACCCAGAGCTCCAGCAGCCGCTGGTGGAGCGCGTGGGTGCGCAACTCGGGCCGCTCGCGCCAGGTTTCGGCGATGATCCCGATCAGACCGCCCTCGCGCGGCACCCGGCCGCCGCCGATCGCGACCCGTTCGTTCATCAGCGTGGTCTGGGCGACCTGCCAGCCGTCCCCGACCTCCCCGAGCCGGTGGCTGTCGGGGATCCGTACGCCGGTGAGGAAGACCTCGTTGAACTCGGCCTCACCGGTGATCTGCCGCAGCGGCCGGACCTCGACGCCGGGGTCGGTCATGTCGCAGATGAAGTACGTGATGCCGCGGTGCTTGGGTACGTCCGGGTCGGTGCGGGCGATGAGGATGGCCCAGTGGGCGAGGTGGGCGCTGGACGTCCAGACCTTCTGCCCGTCGACCACCCAGTGCTCCCCGTCGCGTACCGCCCGGGTGCCGAGGGCGGCGAGGTCGGAGCCGGCTCCGGGCTCGCTGAACAGCTGACACCACACCTCCTCGCCCAGCCACAACGGCCGCAGGAATCGCCGCTTCTGCTCCTCGGTGCCGTACCGGAGGATGGTGGGGGCCGCCATGCCGAGCCCGATGCCGATGCGGCGCGGGTCGTTGTCGGGTGCTCCCGCGGCCTCGAGCTCCGCATCCACGACGGTCTGCAGGGCGCGTGGGGCGTCGAGCCCGCCCAGTCCGACCGGGTAGTGCACCCAGGCGAGCCCGGCGTCGAAGCGGGCCCGAAGGAAGGTGTCGCGGTCCGTGGTAGCGGGGTCGTGGTCGGCGAACAGGGCGCCGACGCGGCGGCGCAGCTCCGCGGCGTCGACGGCGGGTGCCGCCGTGGCCGGTCCGGCCTCGGTACGTGCCATGGCTCGGCTCCTTCGTCCGTGAGTCAGGTGAGGGTGACGACGACGCGGCCGGTGGTGGTGCCGTCGGCGACCCGCTGGACGGCGTCTGCCGCGCCGTCCAGCGGCACCCGTTCGCTGACCAGCGGCTTGATGGCGCCTTGGGCGGCGAGCTTGGTGAGCTCCTCGTGGCAGGCGCGGACGGCGGCCGGGTCGTGGCTGTTGTAGAGGCCCCCAGTGCAGGCCGACGACGGAGTAGTTCTTCACCAGCGCATGGTTGAGGGCGGGGCTGGGGATCACCCCGCTTGCGAAACCGACGACGAGCAGCCGGCCCTCGAAGGCGATGCACTTGACGGACTTGGCGTAGGCGTCGCCGCCGACCGGGTCGTACACGACATCAGCACCCCGGCCTCCGGTGGCCTCCTTGACCGCCGCCACGATGTCGTCCGTACGCCGGTCGATGACCAGGTCACAGCCCAGCTCCCGAGCCGTGCGGACCTTGCCGGAGCCGCCGACGACGCCGACGACGAACGCCCCGGCGGCCTTCCCGAGCTGTACGGCGGCGCTGCCCACGCCGCCCGCCGCCGCATGCACGAGCAGGGTCTCCCCCGCCTGGAGGTGCGCCCGCCGGTGCAGTCCGAACCAGCCGGTCTGATAGCCGATGTGCAGGGCGGCGGCCTCCGCGTCGTCGAGGGACTCGGGTGCGGGCCGCACCCCGACGGCGTCGGCCACGGCGAACTCGGCGAATCCGCCGGCGGGCGGCGGGGGCTGAGCCAGCACTCGCGCCCCCACTTCCGCGTCAACGCCGTCGCCCACGGCGACGACCTCACCGCAGATCTCCACGCCGGGGGTGAAGGGCAGCGGCGGACGGATCTGGTAGTGCCCTCGGCACAGCAGCGCGTCGGGAAAGTTGACGTTGGCCGCCCGCACCCGCAGCAACAGCTGTCCCGGCCCGGCTTCCGGGTCCGGCACCTCTTCGAGACGCATCACCTCGCGGGGTTCGCCGTTCTCGTGCACACGCCAAGCCTTCATCGGGTGGCCTCCCACGGACCGTCGACAGCGGCGACGGACTCCCCGCGCCGTGCCACATACTAAGCGGTCGCTCGCCTGACGGAAGAGGCCGTCGCCACCTTTTCCCTGTCGCCTGCGCCAGGGTCCCCTTGGAGCCCTGGTCAGCCCTGGTCAGCCCTGGTCAGCCCTGGTCAGCCCTGGTCAACCCTGGTCAACCCTGGTCAGCGGCCCACGGTCCACGTAAGGGAGTCCTTCAGCGCGGCGCGCAGCGCAGGTTCCCGCACCGCGCGGGTCGGATCGTGAGCGGTCGCCGTGAGCCGGTGCGTCCGGCGATCGTTCGGCCGAAGGATCCTGGTCAGGGCGACGGTCCGGGCCTCGCGCAGGCTCCTGATCTCCTTGCCGTCGAGGTACCAGCGCAGGGTGATCGGGTGCTCGGCGCCCGTCGGCCGGGGCACGCGGACCGTGACGCTGTCCTTGCGGGCGAGCCGGCGGTCCGTACTCGTGCTCGTGGCGAGGAGGTCGGCGTGCCGGTAGAAGCCTGCGATCATGGCTTCGCGCCCGACGACGTTGAACTCCCGGCCCAGGGTTCGCATGATCGAGTTCTCGCTCGGCCGGTACAGGCCCCGCGGATAGTATCCCGCGCCTTCGAAGGCGCCGATGGTGCCGCCGTCCGGGGTGGACTCGCCGAGCCAGCGGTACCACTTGGCCCGCCGGTCGGCGAGCTCCGCGGCGGTGTACGTCGAGGTGTTCACCTCGGCGGGCTCGGCGCCGGTGTACTCCCCGTACTCGTCGTAGAAGTACTCGTCGGCGAGCTTGCCGAGAGAGTGGCCGGTCTCGTGCACCGCGACCTGGCCGGACTGTTCGTTGCCGCCGGAGACGGTGGCGATGCCGTCGTAGCCCAGCGGGGAGACGACATCGTTGTAGCCGGCGCCGCCGTACTTGGCGCTGTTGGCGACCACGATCACGAGATCCGCCTCCGGAGCACGGGCTGCGTAACGCTCCACCTTGTCCGTGTCGACGCAGAGCAGGCGCTCCAGACCATCGCACCAGAAGTACGTGTCCAGGGCGGTGTCCTTGACGACGTCCCGGGAGGGATCGCCGGAGACACCGGACTCACGGGAAACCGCGTCGACCGCCCAGACGTTGAAGAGGTTCTGATACCTGGTGTACGGCTCGACGCCGGTGATCTCGTGCCACTTCTCCTTGGCGTCGGTGTGGAACCGGGTGAGCTCGCTCTCGGTGTAGCCGTCGCCGATGACGACGACATCGAGTTTGTCGGCGGTCGGCCCGTTCTCGACGATCGGGGTGACGTCGCCGTCCCCCGCGATCCGGGCGGAGCCGCCCGCCAGACGCCTGGGCGTGGCGGCGGGGACCTCGACGGGGCGGGGGTGGGCGGTGGGCGAGGAGAAGTACTCGACGCGGTGGGTCTCCGGGTCCGGTGCGGACCCGGGCACCGGCGCGGCCGCCCCTGAGCCCGAGGCGGCCGCTATGGAGGTGGCGGTGAGGAGTGTGGCGAGGACGACGCCGGCTGCCGCGCTGACTCTGCCTATGTGCATTTCGATCCTCCGTGTGGGGGGCGGACGATGCAATAAGCGCCGAATTAAGCGCGCTTAATCGGCGAGTCAACCTACGGCGTACCGCGCTGGACGGCAATGTGCTTGCCACAAAGGCCTGGTGAGGCAGCGTCAGGAGACCGCGCCTGCCAGGGCGAGCAGCCGGTCGACCATCCGGGGGCCGCTGCTGCACACGGTCGTGCTCGCACTCGTCGGTGATCCAGGTGCGCAGCCCCCGATGGGGCGGGCGGTGTGCAGCGCATGGCCCGTGTCGACATATTCGGCGTGGTCCACAGGGACCTCGAAGTGGTGGTCGGTGAGCACCAGGCCGGGCTGGCGGTAGCGGGTCAACTGGGCTCCCGTGCCTGTCGTTTCAGCGGTCCACACCCATGGCCATTAAGGCCATAGTTAACTAGCCTTAATCGCGGATCAAGCCAGTGGAGGCGCGGGGCGAGCCAGCCCGGCTGATGGGCCGGACAGGGCCTAAGGGGGACTTGACCGATGGCGAGCAGCGGGAGCGCGGCGCGCACGGCGGCGGACGCCGGGGTCGGTGTCAGGATTCAACGGCTGCGTCTCGACCGGGGCATGACGCAGCGACAGTTGGCGGAGCCGGTGTACACCGCGGCGTATATCTCCACCCTCGAGTCCGGCAGGGTCCGGCCGTCCGAGACGGCGCTGCGCCACCTCGCGGAGCGCCTCGGCGTCAGCCCCGACGAGCTCGCGACCGGCCGCCCCACCCACCTCGCCACGGAGCTGCACCTGCGGCTCACCGACGCTCGTCAGCTGCTCTGGTCGGGAGCGGCCGCCGAAGCGGCCGATGCCGTACGGGACGTGGTGGCCACGGCGGAGGAGCACGGACTCGACGAGGAGCGGGCGAACGGGCTGATCGCGCTCGGCGACTGCGCTCTGGACCTCGGAGAACTCATCGAGGCCCGGGACAGCTACGAGGCGGCCGAGGAGCTGCTGGCCGGGGAGCCGCTGCCGCGCCGCGCCGCGGCGGTACGCGGCCGGGCCGTCGCCCATCTGCTCGCCGGTGAACTCCGCTACGCGTGCTACCTGCTGGAGTCCGCGATCGAGGAGCTGAACCGGAGCGGGCTGCACGACCCGGACGCGCTGGTCCTGCTGCACAGCGCGGCCATCGCCCCGTACATGGACATGGGCGCCTACGCCAGGGCCGCGCAGAGCGCCGAGTTCGCGCTCTCCCTCGCCCCCGGCGTCAGCGACCCGGCCCTGGTCGCGCGGATGCACCGAGGGGTCGCACGGGCCATGATCGCCGAGGGCCGGTCGGCGGAGGCGGACGCCTCGCTCAGCAAGGCCGAGGAGCTCTACCGGCAGCTGCAGATCCGCACGGAGCTGGCACACTGCCACTGGATGCGCGGCTATGTCCGCGCCCAGGACGGCGACCTGGAGGCGGCGGAGTCCGAACTGCGCACCGCCAGGGAGATGCTGGCCTCGGGGCGAGCGCAGCTGTTTACGGCACAGGTCGAGGTGGAGCTGGCGGACGTGCTGCGGCGGCGCGGCAGGCGCGAGGAGGCCGCGGACCTGCTGGCGCGGACGCTCGACGCACTGGGAGCCGGGCTCGGACCGGAGCGCGGTGCGGTGCACGCGGCCGGCGCCCACCGGCTCCTGGGCCTGATCGCCGAGGAGGACGGCGCAGTCGAGGACGCCGAACGACACTACTGCGAAGCGCTGTCGCTGCTGGAGAACTCGGGCGCGGCCGGGGACCTGGCCGACATCTGCCGCCTGCTGGGGGACCTGCTGCGCCGTGAGGGCCGAATCGAGGCGGCGCTCGACGCGTACCGCACGGGTCTCGGCCACCGCGCGGCGCCGGGCACCACCACGCTGGGCCCGGGCCCGGTGCAGCCGCCGCTCTCGTCTTTCTGACCCCGCGGTCGCACCGCCTCGCACACGGCATTTCCTGGCAATCAGCAGATTAACCCTACCCTTTTGAGCGATTCCAGAGATCCTTTCCGCGCTGATACTTTCGCTGCCGGGTGCCGAGGAATTCCTCACCCGACACAATCTCCGGACTTCAGATGGGTGGCGTCCTTCATGACCACGTCGGTGAATCCGACTTCTACCGCAGAGGACGGTCAGCCGCAGTTGAGCCTGGGCACGGCGGCTGCGCGCAATTTGGCGACGACGACCAAGTCCGTACCGCAGATGCAGGGCATCACCTCCCGGTGGCTGCTGCGTCTGCTGCCCTGGGTCAATGTGCCAGGAGGCTCGTACCGGGTGAACCGGCGGCTGAGCTACCGGGTGGGTGACGGTCGTATCGAGTTCGCCACGACGGGGACGGCGGTCCAGGTCATCCCACCCGAGTTGGGCGAACTGCCGCTGCTGCGGGGCTTCAGCGGCGGCGAGGTTCTGCACGCTCTCGCCGACCGCTTCGTCCAGCGCGATTACGCGGCCGGTGAGGTGATCGCCGAGGCGGGACGCCCCGCCGACCACGTCTACCTCATCGCGCACGGCAAGGTGACCCAGCTGGTCACCGGCAAGTACGGGGAGCCGACGGTCGTGGGGGTGCTGGCCGGTGGCGACCACTCCGGCGACCAGGCCCTGAGGGCTCCGGACGGCACCTGGGACCACACACTCAAGGCGGTGACGCCCTGCACCGTGCTGGCGCTGCGCCGCCAGGACTTCGAGGAGGTGGCCGAGGGCTCTCCGGAGCTGCGCAGCCATGTCGAGCGCCGTGCCGGGATCCCACATCAGCGACAGAACGAGCACGGCGAGGCGGATATCGGCATGGCCTCCGGCCACACCGGGGAGCCGGAGATCGACGGCACGTTCGTCGACTACGAACTGGCGCCGCGCGAGTACGAGCTGAGTGTCGCCCAGACCGTCCTGCGCGTTCACAGCCGAGTCGCCGATCTCTACAACGACCCGATGAACCAGGTGGAGCAGCAGCTCCGGCTCACCATCGAGGCGCTGCGGGAACGGCAGGAGCACGAGCTGGTCAACAATCGCGAGTTCGGACTGCTGCACAACGCCGACCTCAGGCAGCGCATCCAGACCCGCACGGGGCCACCCACTCCGGACGACCTCGACGAGTTGCTGGCCACCGTCTGGAAGAAGCCGGGGCTCATCCTCGCCCATCCGAAGGCGATCGCGGCCATCGGCCGGGAGTGCAACCGGCGCGGTGTCTACCCGGACTCCACCGACCACCAGGGGCACTCCGTTCCGGCCTGGCGGGGCGTTCCGATCTTCCCGTGCGACAAGATCCCCGTCACCAAGGCCCGCACCAGCTCGATCCTGGTGCTCCGCACGGGCGAGGCGGACCAGGGAGTGATCGGACTTCACCGCACCGGAATCGAGGACGAATATCAGCCAGGCCTTTCGGTGCGCTTCATGGGCATCAACGAAAAGGCCATCATTTCCTATCTGGTGAGCGCGTACTATTCGGCGGCCGCACTCGTACCGGATGCCCTCGGAATTCTCGAAGACGTCGAAATCGGCAACTGACAGGACCGCCGGTACTCGGCGAGTGGCCGTTATCTCCACACCGCGCAACAGAGCGCACCGGCCGTCCGCTGACCGCTGACCGGAAGCCCACGGGAATGGCACCTCCGCGGCTCGTATCGCGGCTCATATCGCATAGGAATGGGTGAAGTTCTCCGATGACCACATCGATGGAAACGAGTTCCGTCTCCGCGGACGGACAGCCGCAGCAGAGCCTTGCCACGGCCGCCGCGCGGAATCTGGCGACGACCACCAAGTCCGTTCCCCAGATGCAAGGCATCTCCTCCCGCTGGCTGCTGCGGGTGCTGCCCTGGGTTCAGGTCAGCGCAGGCACCTACCGGGTGAACCGGCGGCTGACCCACACCCTGGGGGACGGGCGCGTCGAGTTCGTCACCACCGGCGCGGAGATCCGGGTGATCCCCACGGAGCTGCGTGAACTGCCGCAGCTGCGCGCCTTCGACGACGGTGAGGTCCTCGCGGCGCTGGCCGACCGCTTCGTCCAGCGGGAGGTCGCCGCCGGATATCCGATCGTGGAGGCCGGCCGCCCGGCCGACGAGGTCGTCCTCATCGCCCATGGAAAGGCCGACAAGCTCGGCACGGGCAAGTACGGCGCGCCGACGGTCCTCGCCGTGCTGGCCGACGGCGACTACGTGGGCCAGGACGTGCTGACGGGCGACGGCGGTGACTGGCCGTTCACCGTGAAGGCGGTGACCTCCTGCTCCGTCCTCACCCTGTCGCGGCAGGCGCTGGAGGCGGTCACCGGCCGGTCCCGGACGCTGCGGGCGCACCTCGAAGAATTCCGGACGGCTCCGCGCCGTCCGCAGAACAAGCATGGCGAGGCGAACATCGACCTCGCCTCCGGGCACGTCGGCGAGCCCGAGCTGCCGGGCACCTTCGTCGACTACGAGCTGGCCCCCCGCGAGTACGAGCTCAGCGTCGCCCAGACCGTGCTTCGGGTGCACACCCGGGTGGCCGACCTCTACAACAACCCGATGAGCCAGGTCGAGGAGCAGTTGCGGCTCACCGTCGAGGCCCTCCGTGAGCGCCAGGAGCACGAGCTCATCAACAACCGCGAGTTCGGGCTGCTGCACAACGCCGATCTCAAGCAGCGGATCCACACCCGTACCGGGCCGCCCACGCCCGACGACCTGGACGAGCTGATCTCCCGCCGCCGGAAGACCCAGTTCCTGCTGGCGCACCCGAGCGCCATCGCGGCCTTCGGGCGGGAGTGCAACCGCCGGGGCATCTACCCGACGGGGGTGGACTTCCAGGGCCAGCACGTGCGCGCCTGGCGGGGCATCCCGCTGCTGCCCTGCAACAAGATCCCGATCAACGGGGGGCGGACCAGCTCCATCCTCGCGATGCGTACGGGCGAGGCCGACCAGGGTGTCGTGGCCCTGCACCAGACGGGCATCCCCGACGAGATCCAGCCCGGGCTGAACGTGCGGTTCATGGGCATCAATGAGAAGGCGATCATCTCCTACCTGGTGAGCGCCTACTTCTCGGCGGCCGTCCTCGTGCCCGACGCGCTCGGCATCCTCGAGGACGTGGAGATCGGCCACCAGGTGGGATAGCCACTCGGGGTGGGGTGGTGTGGCGGGCGGAGGTCACCGGCCTTCGCCCGCCGCGGTGTGCCCGAGCAGCGTCGTCACCACCGATACGGCCCGCCCCGTCCGTGGGCCGGATCATCGCCGCGGCGTCGTTCATCGGATACCGAAGGCGACGGGGGTGACCGGGACAGGTGGGTGGCCGACCAAGTCCGGGGCACACGCGGTCCGGTGGTCGACCGAGTTGCGGCCGATCATCCCATTCGCGCCGACGGCGAGAGCCGCCCGCGGATCTGCGGATGCCCAGCGGCGACACAGCTACCAGCGGCGATGGGGAAAAATCCGTTTCATCCCACGCGCATGAGCAGACGTCACGACAACGCTGTGTCGACGTTCTGCTCGCAGGCCGTGTCGACCCAGTTGGTCAATCGCATCCTGACATTGGTCTACTCTTCCCTTGAGTGTCATGGAAGCCTTGGCTAATGCCGGAGTCGTTCATACCGTCTCTCCACTCCAGGAGCTTCTGTGACTGCGCATCGCGCTCGTACGACCGCCATCGGCGGATGCTTCGTTCTTGCGGCCCTCTCACTCAGCGCCTGCGACACCATCCCGACCGTGGCCAATGAGGACCTGAAGGCCGCCGCCTCCGTGGAAGAAGCGGGCGGCATGGACGCCCTGGTCTCCGCGGCCAAGAAGGAAGGTACGCTCAACGCGATCGCACTTCCCCGTGACTGGGCGAACTACGGCGCCATCATCGACGGCTTCACCAACAAGTACGGGATCGAGGTCAAGGTCGCCCAGCCGGACGGCACCAGCCAGGACGAGATAGAAGCGATCAAGGCCCATGAGGGCCGGGAGACCGCCCCCGACGTGGTCGACGTCGGCCGCTCCTTCGCGCAGTCCGCCGCCCGCGAGGGTCTGCTCGCTCCGTACCGGCCCGCCGGGTTCGACAAGATCCCGGCGAACCAGAAGGACCCGAAGGCCCGCTGGCACAACGACTACGGCGGCTACATCTCGATCGGCTGCAACGCGGATCGAGTCGAGGTGTGCCCCGAGACCTTCGCCGACCTTCTCAAGCCCGAGTACAAGGGCAAAGTCGCGCTCAACGGTGACCCCACCGAGGCGGGCGCCGCCTTCTCCGGGGTATACGCCGCCGCCCTCGCGAACAACGGCTCCCTGGACGACATCCAGCCCGGTCTGGACTTCTTCGAAGAACTCAAGAAGGTCGGCAACTTCAACCCCGTGCAGTCGACCCCGCTCACCGTCGAGAACGGCGAGACGCCGATCACCATCGACTGGGACTACCTCAACGCCAGCTACGCCGACCAGTTCCGCAGCAAGGGCATCAGGTGGCAGGTCACCGTCCCCTCCGACGGCGTCTACGCCGAGTACTACTCGCAGGCGATCAACAAGACGGCCCCGCACCCCGCGGCCGCCCGCCTGTGGCAGGAGTACCTCAACAGCGTCGAAGGCCAGAACATCCGGCTCGACGGCTACGCCCGCCCGGTCCTGATGCCCGCCATGGAAGAGGAAGGGACGCTGCACGAGGTCGCGGCGGCCTGGCTGCCGCAGGTCGAGGGCACGCCGAAGTTCCCGACCGAGGCACAGGTCAACAAGGCCAAGAAGACGATCGCGGAGGGCTGGTCCGAGGCCGTCTCGGACTGACCCGGGCGGAACCGGACCGACACGGGTCAGCGAGCCGAGACGGCCGGGGAGATCACGGGTCCTGCCGGGCCCCGTGAACCGGCTGCGGGGCCGCCGCGCGAGCCAGGAGTTTCGCGGCGGCCTCGCCCGCCTCCGCAGGGGTCCAGCGGGCGCCCTTGTCCGCGGTGGGCCCCGGGCGCCAGCCCTCCATGACGGTGATCCGGCCGCCCTCGGCCTCGAAGACCCGGCCCGTCACCCCTGCGGACGCGGCGGATCCGAGCCAGACCACCAGCGGGGAGACGTTCTCCGGGGCCATCGCGTCGAAGGCGTCCGCGCCCTCCGGGGCCGCCATGGCGGCGGCGAAGGTCTGCTCGGTCATGCGGGTCCGCGCGGCAGGGGCGATGGCGTTGACCTGCACGCCGTACCGGCCCATCTCCGCGGCGGCCACGAGGGTGAGGCCGAGGATCCCTGCCTTGGCCGCCGAGTAGTTGCCCTGGCCGAGGCTGCCGTTCAGACCCGCGCCCGAACTGGTGTTGACCACCCGTGCCTGAGGCGGGCGTCCCGCCTTGGCCTCGGCGCGCCAGTGGGCGGCAGCGTGCTTGAGCGGCAGGAAGTGCCCTTTGAGATGCACCCGCATGACGGCGTCCCAGTCGTCCTCGTCGAGGTTCACGAGCATCCGGTCCCGGAGGAAGCCCGCATTGTTGACCAGGGTGTCCAGGCGGCCGAATGCGTCGAGCGCGGCGGCGATCAGCGAGGCCGCGCCGTCGCTCGTGGCGATGTCGCCGGCATGGGCGACCGCCTGGCCGCCGCGCGCCTTGATCTCGTCCACCACCTTCTGGGCCGGCCCCATGGAGGCGCCTTCGCCGTCGAGACCGACACCGAGGTCGTTCACCACGACCCTGGCTCCCTCGGCGGCGAAGGCGAGCGCATGGGCCCGCCCCAGCCCCCGTCCCGCTCCCGTCACGACGACGACGCGCTCACTGCAGATTCCGCTCATTCCCAGCTCCTTGGTTCCCTGGCCCCTTGGCTCCGTGCCTCCATGCGCCGGCCTTCAGTGGTGGTCCGGAGCGGAGTCACTGTTGTTGACGGTCGCGGCGTCGAGGAAGGCGGGCCGCTCACCTCCGCCGTGGACGAGCAGGCTCGCGCCGGTGAGGTACGCGGCATGGTCCGAGGCGAGAAACACCGCGGCGTCACCGACCTCGTGGGGCTCGGCGAGCCGCCCCAGCGGCACCGTCCGCCCGACGGCCGCGAGTCCGCTCTCGTCCCCGTAGTGCAGATGCGCGAGTTCGGTGCGCACCATGCCGAGAACCAGGGTGTTGACTCGTACGGCCGGTGCCCACTCCACGGCCATGGACCGCGCGAGGCTCTCCAACCCGGCCTTGGCTGCGCCGTAAGCCGCCGTCCCCGGCGACGGACGGGATCCGCTCACGCTCCCGATCATGATGATCGAGCTGGGCGTCCGCTGCTTCCGCATCACCTCGTACGCGGCGAGGGATGCGGTCAGCGGGGCGGTGAGGTTGAGTTCGAGTACCCGGGCATGGCGTGCGGGACCGGCCTCGCCGAGCAGTCGGTACGGCGTCCCGCCGGCGTTGTTGACCAGCACATCGAGGCGGCCGTGCGCGTCCTCGAGCTGCCCGAAGAAGTCCCGTACGGCATCCGGGTCACGCAGGTCGAGGGAGGCGAACTCCGCCGTGCGGCCCGCCGCTTCCACGGGCTCCTCCGGTGGCCTGCGCGCACAGACGACGACCTCCGCCCCGGCCTTGAGAAAGGCGCGGGCGATCCCCGCGCCGACTCCGCGGGTGCCGCCGGTGACGACGGCCACGCGCCCCGCCAGATCCACCATGATGCTCACGCGCACCTCCCGCAGCGGGCGGACCGCTGCTACGGTCGCCTAACAAACGTTAGGTGGAAAGGTAGCTGATCCGCTCATGGGTGTCTCCACCGCAGTCCCGACCCAGGGCATCGCCGTCGTCACCATCGACTACCCGCCCGTCAACGCCCTGCCCGTGCAGGGCTGGTTCGACCTGGCCGATGCGGTACGCGCCGCAGGCCGCGACCCGGAGGTGCGCTGTGTCGTCCTGGCCGCAGAGGGCCGGGGGTTCAACGCCGGGGTCGACATCAAGGAGATCCAGCGCAGCGCGGGCCATGCCGCGCTCATCGGCGCCAATCACGGCTGCTCCGAAGCGTTCGCGGCCGTCTACGAGTGCGAGGTTCCGGTGGTCGCGGCCGTGCACGGCTTCTGTCTGGGCGGCGGCATCGGATTGGTGGGGAACGCCGACGCGATCGTGGCCTCCGACGACGCCACCTTCGGGCTGCCCGAGCTGGACCGCGGCGCGCTCGGCGCGGCCACCCACCTCGCTCGGCTGGTGCCCCAGCACCTGATGCGGGCCCTGTACTACACCTCGCGCACGGCCACCGCCGGGGAACTGCACCGGCACGGCTCGGTGTGGGAGGTCGTCCCGCGCGCCCGACTCCTCGGCTCCGCCTTGGAGTTGGCGGGTGAGATCGCGGCCAAGGACGGCCACCTGCTGCGGCTGGCCAAGGCCGCGATCAACGGCATCGATCCGATCGACGTACGCCGCAGCTACCGCTTCGAGCAGGGATTCACCTTCGAGGCCAATCTCAGCGGAGTCTCCGACCGGCACCGCGACGCGTTCATCTCGCAGAAGGGGCAGTCGTGAGCAGGGACAAGACCATGACCGCCGAGGAGGTCGTCGGCCGGCTGGAGAACGGCATGACGATCGGCATCGGCGGCTGGGGATCGCGGCGCAAGCCGATGGCGCTCGTCCGGGCTCTGCTGCGCTCCGGCCTCACCGATCTGACGGTGGTGTCGTACGGCGGTCCGGACATCGGGCTCCTGGCCGCGGCCGGCAAGATCCGCAAGCTGATCGCGGCTTTCGCCACGCTCGACTCGATCCCGCTCGAACCGCACTTCCGGGCAGCACGGCAGCGCGGCGCCTTCGAGCTGGTGGAGCTGGACGAGGCGATGTTCCTGTGGGGCCTGACCGCCGCCGCGAACCGCCTGCCGTTCCTGCCGGTGCGGGCGGGGCTCGGTTCGGATGTGATGCGGGTCAACCCCGGGCTGCGAACGGTGGTTTCGCCCTACGAGGACGGCGAGGAGCTGGTCGCCGTGCCCGCTCTCCGGCTGGACGCCGCTCTCGTCCACCTCAACCGCGCCGATGCGCAGGGCAACGGCCAGTACCTCGGCCCCGACCCGTACTTCGACGACCTCTTCTGCGAGGCCGCCGACACGGCGTACGTCTCCTGCGAACGCATCGTCGACACGGCGAAGTTGATGGAGGCGGGCGGCCCACAGACGCTGCTGGTCCAGCGACATGCGGTCACCGGTGTGATCGAGACCCCGAACGGCGCGCACTTCACCTCGTGCGCCCCTGATTACGCCCGCGACGAGCCCTTCCAAGCGGCCTACGCCGCCGCGGCCGCCGACCCCGCCCACTGGCGGGGCTTCACCGACCGCTTCCTGGCCGGCACCGAGCACGCGTATCAGTCCGCCGTGGCGGCATGGCACGAGGAGCAGCGATGACGTCCGGGACCACGACGGCCGCGACCCGGGCCGAACACTGCGTGATCGCCTGCGCGGAGGCCTGGCGGGGCGACGGCGAGATCCTCGCCAGCCCCATGGGCACGGTGCCCGCGATCGGCGCCCGGCTGGCGAAACTCACCTTCTCCCCCGACCTGTTGCTGACCGACGGGGAAGCCCTGCTGATGGGCGATGTCCCGGGGATGGGCGGCACGGCGGAGGTGGTCGAGGGCTGGCTGCCGTACCGCCGGCATCTGACCATGGTCATGGGCGGCAAGCGGCACGTGATGATGGGCGCGAGCCAGCTCGACCGGTACGGCAACCAGAACATCTCGTGCATCGGTGACTGGGCGCGGCCGGCCCGTCAGCTGCTCGGCGTGCGTGGAGCACCGGCCAACACCCTCAACAACCCCACCAGTTACTGGGTGCCCCGGCACTCGCCGAGGGTCTTCGTGGAGCGGGTCGACATGGTGTGCGGTGTCGGATACGACCGCGCGGCGGCCGCCGGACCGTCCGCGACCCGCTTCCACCACCTCCGCCGCGTCGTCACCGATCTCGCCGTCCTGGACTTCGAGACCCCGGACCACTGCATGCGCCTCGCCTCCCTGCACCCCGGCGTGACGGTCGAACAGGTCACGGAGGCCACCGGCTTCCCGCTGAGCATTCCGGACGAGGTCCCGGCCACCCGGCAGCCGACCGCCCATGAACTGCGGCTGATCCGGGAGGTCATCGACCCGAAGGGGCTGCGCGACCGCGAGGTTCGGGCATGAGCGCGCCCACCGTCGAGACTCCGCTCACGAAACTGGTGGGCATCCGGCACCCGATCGTGCAGACCGGCATGGGGTGGGTGGCCGGGCCACGGCTGGTCTCGGCGGTCGCGAACGCGGGCGCCCTGGGCATCCTCGGCTCGGCGACCATGACGCCCGATCAGCTGCGGTCGGCCGTGCGCGAGGTCAAGTCCCGTACTCAGGCGCCGTTCGGCGTCAATCTCCGGGCGGACACGGGCGATGCAGACGAGCGCATCCGCATCCTGGTCGACGAGGGCGTGCAGGTCGCCTCCTTCGCCCTCGCGCCCTCCCGCGACCTGATCGCCCGCCTCAAGGACGCGGGCGTCGTCGTGATCCCCTCGATCGGGGCGCGGCGGCACGCCGAGAAGGTCGCCTCCTGGGGCGCGGACGCGGTCGTGGTCCAGGGCGGCGAGGGCGGCGGCCACACCGGCGAGGTCGCCACCACCGTGCTGCTCCCCCAGGTCGTCGACGCCGTGGACATCCCGGTCGTCGCGGCGGGCGGCTTCTGCGACGGACGCGGTCTGGTCGCCGCGCTGGCCTACGGCGCCGCGGGGGTCGCCATGGGTACCCGCTTCCTGCTCACGTCGGACAGCACGGTCCCGGACCCGGTGAAGGCGCGCTATCTGGCGGCGTCGGTCCAGGACGTCACCGTGACCAGGAAGGTCGACGGCCTGCCACACCGCATGCTGCGCAGCGAACTGGTCCACTCGCTGGAGCGCTCGGGCCGAACGGCCGCGCTGCTGCAGGCCGTACGGCACGCCGCGGCGTTCCGGAAGCTCTCTGGCCTCGGCTGGGCTCGTATGGTGCGCGACGGTCTGGCCCTGAAGCACGGCAAGGAACTGACTTGGAGTCAGGTTCTGCTGGCCGCCAACACTCCGATGATGCTGAAGGCGTCCATGGTGGACGGCCGCACCGATCTCGGGGTGATGGCATCCGGTCAAGTGGTGGGGCTGATCGACGATCTGCCGTCCTGCGCGGAACTGATCGAGCGGATCATGGCCGAGGCATCCGGCGTCCTGGAGCGACTGCCCCTCTTCAGGTGAGGCCGCGCGGCGTGAAACGGCCTTGGGCCGCCCGTGGTGGAGTGCCTAGCGTGCCCACAGACAGAGGGGAGACAACTCATGTGGCTGCGTTCGAGGTTACAGCTGGTTCCGGTGTTCGCCGCCGTGGCGACGGTGGCGCTGGGACTGTTCACCGTGCCTGACAGCGGCGGTCCCACGTCGGCTGGTTCGGCCCGCTCGAGCGGGACCTCCCGGCCCGACACCAGAGGCGTCGTGCTGGCGGTGCACGGCGGTGCGGGCAGCGCTCTGATACGCGAGGAGACCAGCCCCGAGAAGGAGAAGGCCTATCGGGACGGGCTGGCGGGCGCCCTGCGTGCCGGGCAGAAGGTGCTGCGCGGCGGTGGCAGCAGCGTGGACGCCGTCGAGGCCGCGGTGCGCGCGCTGGAGGACAATGAACTGTTCAACGCGGGCAAGGGCGCGGTGTTCAACGAGGACGCGGGCCATGAGCTGGACGCGTCGATCATGCGTGGCTCGGATCAGGCCGCCGGCGCGGTTGCCGCGGTTCGCAACGTGCGCAATCCGATCTCGGCCGCCCGGCTGGTGATGGAGAAGTCCCGGCACGTGCTGATGGTCGGAGAGGGAGCCGACGACTTCGCCGAGCGCCACGGCCTGAAGCCGGTCACCCAGGACTACTACTGGACGCAGCGGCGCTGGGATGCCCTCATGAAGGCCAAGAATCCGGGGCGTCCCCAGACCAAGGCCTCGCGTGCCGAGGACGAACAGGCGATGGGGACGGTGGGAGCCGTCGCCGTCGACCGTCGCCGCGACCTGGCCGCGGCCACGTCAACTGGCGGCTTGACCAACAAGTTGGCGGGCAGGGTCGGTGACTCCCCCATCATCGGAGCCGGTACATACGCCAAGAACGACACGGTGGCGGCCAGCGCCACGGGTCAGGGCGAGGTCTTCATCCGGGGCGCCGCGACCGCGACGATCTCGAATCTGATCGAGTTCGACGACATGGACGTGACCTCCGCGGCGCGCGAGGTCCTGATCGAGCGTCTGCCCCGGCTCGGGGGCGACGGCGGCGTGATCGCGCTGGGGCCCGACGGGGAGTTCGCCGCGCCGCACAGCAGTCAGGGCCTGCTGCACGGCTATCTGACTGCGGACGGCACGATCGTCACCAAGATCTTCCTGGACGAGTCCCCGCCCGGCGCCCGAGGCCGCTAGGTCCTGTCCGGTCGATCAGGCCGGATCAGTGAGCGGGGTCTGGTGCAGGGGGCACCTCCCAGCGATAGCTGGGGGAGCATCGCAAGGCGGAGGAGGGAGTCCATGCGGTGGGGGCACCTCCCAGCGGTAGCTGGGGGCCATCGGCGACCGACGACAACGCGGCGAGGTGCGGTGCCAGGGCACGCGAGCCCGGCATGATCGGCCGGACAGGGCCTAAAGCCGCTCGATGATCGTCACATTCGCCTGACCACCGCCCTCGCACATGGTCTGCAGGCCGTACCGGCCGCCGGTGCGCTCCAACTCGTGCAGCAGGGTGGTGGTCAGCTTGGTGCCGGTGGCACCCAGCGGGTGCCCGAGCGCGATCGCCCCGCCGTTGACGTTCACCTTCTCCGGGTCGGTGCCGGTCTCCTCGAGCCAGGCCAGTACGACCGGAGCGAAGGCCTCGTTGATCTCCACCAGGTCGATGTCGTCCAGCGTCAGACCGGTCTTCTTGAGCGCGAAGGCGGTCGCCGGGATGGGCGCGGTGAGCATCCGGATGGGGTCCTCGCCGCGTGCGGAGAGGTGGTGGACGCGGGCGCGTGGGGTCAGGCCGTGCTCCCGTACGGCGCGTTCGCTCGCAATCAGCAGAGCCGACGCGCCGTCGGAAACCTGGGAGGAGACAGCGGCGGTCAGCCGCCCGCCCTCGACGACGGGCTGCAGCGCGGCCATCTTTTCCAGCGAGGTGTCGCGGCGCGGTCCTTCGTCGGTGGCCACCTCTGCGTATGGCGCCAGCTCGCGGTCGAAGCGGCCCTCGTCGATCGCGCGCACCGCCCGCTGGTGGGAGCGCAGCGCGTACTCCTCCATGGCGCGCCGCGAGATACCCCACTTCTCGGCGATCAGCTCGGCTCCGTAGAACTGGCTGACGGGCTGGTCGCCGTAGCGGGCCCGCCAGCCCTCGGATCCGGCGAACGGCCCTTCGCTCAGACCCAGCGGCACGGTGGCTTGGCGGCTGGCGAAGGCGATCGGCACCTGCGACATGTTCTGCACGCCGCCCGCGACCACCAGATCCTGGGTGCCCGACAGGACCCCCTGGGCGGCGAAGTGCAGGGCCTGCTGCGAGGAGCCGCACTGCCGGTCGACGGTCACACCGGGCACCTCCTCGGGGAGCCCGGCAGCCAGCCAGCACGTCCGCGCGATGTCGCCCGCCTGCGGTCCGACCGTGTCCAGGCAGCCGAAGACGACGTCTTCGACGGCGGCGGGGTCGACACCCGAGCGCTCGACGAGGGAGGTGAGAACGTGCGCTCCCAGGTCGGCCGGATGGACGGCGGAGAGCCCGCCGTTCCGCTTGCCGACGGGGGTCCGTACCGCTTCGACGATGTACGCCTCGGCCATGAGTGCTCCTCCGCGGGTCCCTATGTCTTCATGTCTACATCGTGCTGAGTCGACCTGACGTCAGTCCCGTACGGCGATGCCGTCGAGCACCATCGACAGATACTGGCGGGCGATCTCCTCGGGACTGTGCTGCCCGCCCGGCCGGTACCAGGAGGCGGCGACCCAGACGGTGTCGCGCACGAACCGGTAGGTGAGCCGGACGTCGAGGTCCGCGCGGAAGGCCCGGGCGGCGACGCCGCGCTCCAGCGTCCCCAGCCACGCCTTCTCGAACCTCTGCTGCGATTCCGCGAGGTAGTGGAACCGCGGCTGGGCGGACAGGTGCCGAGACTCCTTCTGGTAGATCGCCACGGCGGCGCGGTGCCGATCGATCTCCCGGAAGGATTCGGTGACGAGTGCCTCGATGGTCTCCCTCGGCCCGAGCCCGGCCGCGAGCACGGCGTCGTACCCCGCCCACAGCTCGTCCAGGAACGTGGAGAGGATCTCGTCGAGCATCGACTCCTTGGAGTCGAAGTGGTAGTAGAGGCTGCCCGCGAGCATCCCGGCCTCGTCGGCGATCCTTCGCACGGTGGTGGCGTTGTAGCCGTGCGCGGCGAACACCTCGGCTGCGGTGTCCAGGAGCTCCCGGCGCCGGTCGGGCGAGGCGCTCATCTCGGTTTTCCTGCTGTTCTTCGGCACGCCGCCATTGTCGCCTCACGCCCGCTGACTGCTGACCGACACCGTCTCCCCGGTCATGTACGAGGAGTAGTCGCTCGCGAGGAAGACGATGACGTTCGCGATCTCCCAGGGCTCGGCGTGCCGCCCGAACGCCTCGCGCTCGGTGAGTTCGGCGAGCAGCTCCGGAGTGGTCACCTTCACCAGGTGCGGGTGCGTGGCGAGGCTCGGGGAGACCGCGTTGACCCGGACCCCGTAATCGGCGGCCTCGACGGCGGCGCACCGGGTGAGCGCCATGACCCCGGCCTTGGCCGCGGCGTAGTGGGCCTGTCCGCGCTGGGCGCGCCAGCCGACGACCGAGGCGTTGTTGACCACGACGCCGCCGGAACCGGCCGCCTTCATCCGGCGCAGAGCCGCGCGAGTGCAGCGGAACGTGCCGTTCAGGGTGACGTCGACGACCCGGTGCCACTGCTCGTCGGTCATCTCGGTGAGGTCCGCGGTGCCGCCGAGACCGGCGTTGTTGACCACGATGTCGAGGCGGCCGTGGCACTCCTCGGCGAGATCGAACAGCCCCGCGACACCACTCTCGTCGGTGACGTCGCACACGGCTCCCGCGACCCGCTCCGGCCCGAACTCCTCGGCGAGCGCCTCGGCGGTCTCCTTCGTCCGGCGGGCATGGGCGTCGCCGATGACGATCCGGGCGCCCTCCTCCAGGAATCGGCGGGCGGTCGCACCGCCGATCCCGGTGCCCGCGGCCGCGGTGATCACGGCCGTACGCCCGGTGAGCAGGCCATGGCCGGGAACGTAGCGCGCCTTGTCGTCCGTCACGGCAGCACGGTAACCTACCAAACACTTGTTAGGGAAGGAGTCGGGGCGCCATGGACCTGGACCACACCCCCGAGGAGGAAGCCTTCCGGGAGCAGGCCCGGGCCTGGTTGGCCGAGCATGTACCCGCCACTCCCCTCCCCTCCCTGGAGACCGAGGAGGGGTTCGCCGCCCACCGCGCATGGGAACGCACCCTCTTCGCGGACCGCTGGTCGGTGGTCTCCTGGCCGGCGGAGTACGGCGGCCGGGACGCGTCGCTCCTGGAGTGGCTGATCTTCGAGGAGGAGTACTACGCGGCCGGGGCCCCGGGCCGAGTCGGCCAGAACGGCATCAGCCTCCTCGCCCCCACCCTCTTCGAGCACGGCACCCCCGAGCAGCGCGCCCGCGTCCTGCCGCCGATGGCGAGCGGCGACGTGATCTGGGCCCAGGCCTGGTCCGAGCCCGAGGCGGGCTCCGACCTCGCCGCCCTCCGCTCGACGGCGGAACGGACCGACGGCGGCTGGCTGCTGCACGGACAGAAGACGTGGTCGTCGCGGGCCGCCTTCGCCGACCGGGCCTTCGGTCTCTTCCGCAGCCATCGGGCCCAGGGTGAGCAAGCCCGTCCGCACCACGGACTGACGTATGTGATGTTCCCGCTCAACGCGCCGGGCGTGACCGTGCGGGCCATCGGCCGCCTCGACGGCAAACCCGCCTTCGCCGAACTCTTCCTCGACGGTGTCTTCGTGCCGGACGAGGACGTCATCGGCGAGCCCGGACAGGGCTGGCGGGTGGCCATGAGCACGGCCGGGAACGAACGCGGGCTGACGCTGCGCAGCCCCGGCCGCTTCACCGCAGCCGCGGCGCGACTGGTGGCCCTGTGGCGCGAGCGGGCCGATCCCCACGACACGGCCCTGCGCGACCGCGTGGCCGATGCGGTGATCGGCGCTCGGGCCTATCGGCTGTTCACCTGCGCTGCCGCTGCTCGCCTCGCCGAGGGCGGATCGACCGGCGCCGAGTCGAGCCTCAACAAGCTCTTCTGGTCCGAGCTCGATGTCGCCCTGCACGAGACCGCCCTCGACCTGCTCGGGCCGTACGGGGAGCTGTCGGACGAGGCAGGGGACGCGCCGGAGCGGGGCAGATGGGCGGAGGGGTATGTGTTCTCCCTCGCCGGGCCGATCTACGCGGGCACGAACGAGATCCAGCGCGACATCGTCGCCGAGCGGCTGCTCGGCCTGCCGAAGGGACGACGGTGAGGTTCCTCCTGGACCCGGAGCAGATCGCGTTCGACCGCACGCTCGACCGGATGCTGACCGCGGCGGACACCCCCGGGGTCGTACGGGCCTGGGCATCCGGGGAGCACGCTCCGGGCCGCGCGGTGTGGGGGCGCCTCGCCGAGGCCGGGGTCTTCGCCCTGGCCGTACCCGGGACGTACGACGGCCTCGGACCGCGACCGGTGGAACTGGCCGTTGCCTGTGTCCAGTTGGGGCGTCACGCGGTCCCGGGTCCGGTGGCCGAGACGGTCGCGTCGGCCGTACTCCTGGGCCATCTGGCTGATCGCGGGGATACGGCCCTCGCCAAGGAGTGGCTCGGGCGGATCGCGTCGGGGCAGGCGGTGACCACGTTGTGCCTGCCGGGTCACGGGCCGTACGCGCTCGACGCCGACGCCGCGGACGTCCTCTTCGCGGTGTCGGGCGAGGAGCTGTGGCTGGCGCCGGGTCATGGTCCCGTCCAGCGGTCGCTCGATCCGGCCCGTCGGCTCGCCCGGCTCGCAGAAGGAGGCCGGTCGGCGGCGGCCGGGCCCGCGGTACGGGATGCCGTGGCGCACGCCGCCGCCTGGGCCGCGTTCGCCACCGCCGCCCAGGCGCTCGGCGCGGGCCTCACACTGCTCGAGCGGACGGTGGCCTACGCGAAGCAGCGCGCCCAGTTCGGCAGCCCGATCGGCTCGTTCCAGGCGGTCAAGCACCGGCTGGCGGACACCCTCGTGCGGCTGGAGTTCGCTCGGCCACTGCTGTACGGGGCGGCGATCGCGCTGGCCGCGGAGGCGCCGGATGCGGGCAGGGAGGTCGCCGCTGCCAAGGTAGCCGCATGCGAAGCGGCGTACGACGCGGCCCGGACCGCGCTCCAGCTGCACGGCGCGATCGGCTACACCGCGGAACACGATCTGTCGCTCTGGCTCCTCAAAGCCCGTGCGCTGCGCACCGCCTGGGGCGCCCCGTCGGACTGCCGTGCCCGCGTCCTGACCGGCTGAACAGCCGCCGCCTCCAGCGTGCCGCCGAGGCGGGGCCGACCCTGGGATGCGCCCGCCACCACCGGACGGGGACTGGGGGTACGCCCCCTGGCTACGCCGGGGACCCCCACCCAGGCGAAGCTCTGGGGAGGGCGGCGGGCCCGGACGGCTGCCTGAAATCCGTCGTGCGAACGCCGTTCTGGCGATACTGTTCGTTCGAACGAAAGACGTCGGAGACGAGGTGCGGCAGGGTGTCCCGTCCACTGTCCCAAGGTCTGGCGGAGCAGGTCCGCGCGCTCGCGGACGGCGAGGTGACCTCTCGCCAACTGGTGGAGCGATCCCTCGCGCGCATCGAAGCCGCTCAGCCCACGCTGAACGCCTTCCGCCGGATCCGCGTGGATGCCGCCCTCGCGGAAGCCGACGCGGCAGACCGCAGTCTGGCGGCCGGTGAGCGCCTCCCGCTGCTTGGCGTGCCGGTCGCCGTCAAGGACGACATGGATGTGGGGGGCGAGCCGACGGCCTTCGGTTGTCCCGGCGACTTCCCGGTGAAGACCACCGACAGCGAGGCCGTCCGCCGACTGCGGGTCGCAGGAGCCGTCGTCGTCGGCAAGACGAACACCCCGGAGCTCGGCCAGTGGCCGTTCACCGAGGGTCCCGCCTTCGGCGACACCCGCAACCCCTGGCACTTGGACTACACACCGGGCGGATCCTCCGGCGGGGCCGCGGCCGCCGTCGCCGCCGGGCTGGTGCCCGCGGCGCTCGGCTCGGACGGCGCGGGCTCGGTCCGGATTCCCGCCGCCTGGACACACCTGGTCGGCGTGAAACCGCAGCGGGGCCGGATCTCCTCGTGGCCCGACGAGGAGGCGTTCAACGGCATCACGGGCATCGGGCCGCTCGCCCGCACCGTCGCGGACGCCGCCCTTCTGCTGGACGCGGCGAGCGGCAGCCATCCGGGCGACCTGCACCAGCCGCCGCCGCTGCGGATGCTTCCGGCGGCGGGGCGTGACCCGGGGAGGCTGCGGATCGCCCTGTCGCTGCGCCCGGCCTTCACCGGCACGCCGAAGTCGCTGCATCCGCGGGTGCGGTCCGCGGTCACCGACGTCGCCGAACGGTTGGCCGCCCTGGGGCACGAGGTGACCGAGGCGGATCCGAAGTACGGGCCGGTGGGGCTGACCTTCCTGCCCCGCGCGACGGCCGGGGTCCGGGACTGGTGTACCCGCGTGCCCGACCAGGCGCTGCTGGACCCCCGGACGCGCAGCGCTGCGCGGCTCGGCCGGCTCCTCGGCGGTGGTCCACTGCGCATCGCCCGCGCCGCCGAGGCCGGGCTCCACGCGCGCGTGGGGGCGATCTTCCGGCGTTTCGACGTCGTCCTCACCCCGACGACGGCCTTGCCGCCGCCCCGCGTCGGAACGATGATCGCGCTCTCGGGCTGGCGCACCGACCGGGCGATGATCGCGGCATGCCCGTACGCCTGGCCGTGGAACGTCCTCGGCTGGCCGGGGGTCAATGTTCCCGCGGGCTTCACCGAGGACGGCCTCCCGCTGGGCGCGCAGCTGCTCGGGCCCGGGAACAGCGAGCCGCTGCTGATCTCTCTTGCGGCACAGCTCGAGGCGGACCGGCGCTGGTACGAGCAGTGGCCCGGCCTCGGCGGCACGGGTCGCGACCACGGCGGCGACAGCGGACGCAGCGCGGCGGTCGTCTGACACCACCGCCACCCTCCCCCAGAGCTTCGCCTGGGTGGGTGTCCCCCGGCGTAGCCAGGGGCGCACCCCCTGCCCGTCCCGGGAACGTCCCACCGTCACTCTGCGTTGACTCCCCGAGCACATCGGTCGCCGAACCTGGGGGAGTTCGCATGCGTGACCCGCTCGTCATCGCCGTTGCCCAGCCGTACTGCGTGTCGCATGACATCGCGACGAACGCGGCGACGCATGGGGCGACCGTGCGCTCCGCGGGCGCCCGAGTGGTGGTCTTCCCCGAACTCTCCCTGACCGGCTACGAGCTGGATGCCGCGGCGATCACGGCCGACGACCCGCGCCTGTCGCCCATCGTCGAGGCCTGCGCCGACGCGGAGGCAACAGCCCTGGTGGGCGCCCCGGTTCGGGGCGATGCCGGTCGGCCGTACATCGCGACGCTGGCCGTCGACGGCACCGGCTCTACCGTGGCGTACCGCAAGATGTGGTTGGGCGCGGCGGAATCCGAGCGGTTCGCTCCGGGCGCCGGGCCGGCCGTGCACACCGTCGATGACTGGCGGCTCGGCCTTGCCATCTGCAAGGACACCGGCGTTGCGCAGCACGCGACCGACACCTCCGCCCTGGGGATCGACGCCTACGTCGCCGGCACCGTGAAGTCCGCGGACGAGTCTGCCCTGCAGGACGAGCGCGCCCGTCGTATCGCCACCGACCACGGCATCTGGGTCGCGGTGGCCAGTTTCGCCGGGTCGACCGGTGGCGGCTTCGCCCAGGCCGCCGGCCATTCGGGCATCTGGGCCTCCGACGGCGTGGCGGTCACGCGAGCAGGGCCCGAGCCCGGCGCCATCGCGCGGGCATCGCTGGCCTGAATGCTCCGTCCGAGGATGCGTCCGGAGATTTCCGTTTGCGCACACCGGAGCTCCCGGCGACGAGCGGCTCGTACGACCGGGAACCGCGGCAGGTGTGCCCGGCCGGTTTGCGGGAAACCCCGGGCCAGGGCACGCTTCCAGAAGGCACGGAATTGACCAGCCCCGCCTGACTGGTGGTGACTGTCCGGTATCCGGAAGTCCCACGCGCCCTTGAGGACGCGTCCCGCAGCCGTTTAGGTGGTACGGAGCAACTCGGCCGTGATCTGGCCGAATCTCGACAGGTCCCTTCGACGGGAGGTTCCGGCCGTGCTTCACAAAGAGCGGAAGAACCGTGTCCGGGCGTCGCTCACCGAGGGCGTGGCCCAAGCCCATGTCCACGGCATCTGTTTCAAGACCGGCCCACCCCGCCGGCTGGGCGTCGAACTGGAATGGCTCGTATCCGATCTCCACGATCCCTCGCTCCCCGTCGAACCCGACCGGCACTCCGCAGCCGTCGGCGCTCTGCGCCACCTGCCCCTGCGGTCACCCCTCACCTTCGAACCCGGCGGCCAACTCGAACTCAGCCCCCCGCCGGCCGACTCCCTCACCGCCTGCGTGGCAGCCGCCGCCGAAGACCTCGCTCTCGTCCGGGACACGCTGCATGCGCACGGCCTCGCCCTGCTCGGTCAGGGCCACGACCTGTGCCGTCCCCCGCGCAGGGTGCTCACCGACCCGCGGTACGCCGCCATGGAGGCCTATTTCGACCGGCTCGGCCCGGCCGGCCGGGCGATGATGTGCTCGTCCGCGTCCGTCCAGGTGTGCCTGGACGCGGGGTACGACGAGCCCGGCCCGCTCGGCCTCGGGCGACGCTGGCGGCTCGCCCATCTGCTGGGCGCGGTCCTGGTGGCGGCGTTCGCGAACTCTCCGCTGCGCGAAGGACGGCCCACCGGCTGGAAGTCCACCCGGCAGGCCGTGTGGGCGAAGCTCGACCCCGGCCGGTCCCTGGCCCCGCTCGAGGTTCTGGACCCCCGGGCGGACTGGGCGGCGTACGTCCTCGACGCGCCCGTCATGTGTGTGCGCCATGACAACGGTCCGTGGACCGTCCCGCGCGGGCTCACCTTCCGGGAGTGGATACGCACCGGGCGTCCCCGGCCGCCCGACCTCGACGATCTCGACTACCACCTGACCACTCTCTTCCCCCCGGTCCGACCGCGCGGCCACCTGGAACTGCGCATGATCGACGCCCAGCCGGGCGAGGACGGCTGGCTCGTTCCCCTGGCCGTCACCGCCGCCCTCTTCGACGATCCGGAGGCCTCCGAAGCCGTCTACCGGGCGGTCAAACCGCTCGCCGAGACGGCCGGCTGCGAGCCCGCGCCCCGCAATCCGCTGTGGCGGGCCGCCGCCCGCCACGCCCTGGCCGACCCCGAACTGCACGCCGCCGCCGTCCTCGGTTTCGCGGCAGCCCAGGAGGCACTGCCCCGGCTCGGGGCACCGGCCGAACTCCAGGCCTCCGTCGCCGACTTCGCGGACCGTTACGTCGCCCGCGGGCGATGTCCCGCCGACGACCTGCTCGACTCCCTGACCGGGAAGGAAAGCCGCTCATGACCGACACCGGCCCCTCGACCGAGCCCGCGGGAGATCCCGTCGAGGCGCTCCGGCAGCGCGCCCTCCACGCCCTCACCGCCGCCCGGGAGCGCACCAGCACCCTCACCACCTGCGTCGAGGAACCCGACCTCACCGCCCAGCACTCGCCTCTGATGTCCCCCCTGGTCTGGGACCTGGCGCACATCGGCAACCAGGAAGAGCTGTGGCTGCTGCGGGCCGTGGGCGGGCGTGAAGCGCTGCGTCCCGACATCGACAAGGTGTACGACGCCTTCGAGCACCCCCGCGCGGAGCGGCCTTCCCTGCCGCTGCTGCCGCCGGCCGAGGCGCGCCACTACGTCGCCGACGTGCGCAACCGGGTGCTGGACATCCTGGAGGCCGCCCCGCTGCAGGGCAGTCCCCTGGTGGACGCCGGGTTCGCGTTCGGGATGATCGCCCAGCACGAGCAGCAGCACGACGAGACGATGCTCATCACGCACCAGCTGCGCCGCGGCCCTGCGGCGCTCACCGCTCCCCCGCCCGGCTCCGCGCCCGCGGATGCCGCCGCCCTGCCGTCCGAAGTCCTCGTCCCAGGCGGCCCGTTCACCATGGGCACCTCCACCGAACCATGGGCGCTGGACAACGAGCGCCCCGCCCACACCCGGGATGTACCGAGCTTCCACATCGACACCGTGCCGGTCAGCAACGGCGCGTACGCCTGCTTCGTGGCGGACGGCGGCTACGACGACCCGCGCTGGTGGGCTCCGGAGGGCTGGGCGCACATCCGCGAACACGGGCTGGCCGCACCGCTGTTCTGGCGCCGCGAGGGCACGCAGTGGCTACGGCGGCGGTTCGGGGTCACCGAGCCCGTGCCCCCGAACGAGCCGGTGGTGCACGTGAGTTGGTACGAGGCCGACGCGTACGCCCGGTGGGCGGGACGCCGGCTGCCCACCGAGGCGGAGTGGGAGAAGGCGGCCCGCCACGACCCGGTCACCGGCCGCTCCCTGCGCTACCCGTGGGGCGACGCCGACCCCGCCCCCGAGCACGCGAACCTCGGCCAGCGCCATCTGCAGCCCGCGCCCGTCGGGAGCTATCCGGAGGGTGCGTCACGGCTGGGCGTACGGCAGCTGATGGGCGATGTGTGGGAGTGGACCGCGAGCGACTTCCTGCCGTACCCGGGCTTCGCGGCGTTCCCGTATCCCGAGTACTCGGAAGTCTTCTTCGGCAGCGCGTACAAGGTGCTGCGCGGTGGCTCCTTCGCGGTCGACCCGGTCGCCTGCCGCGGCACCTTCCGCAACTGGGACCTCCCGATCCGCCGCCAGATCTTCGCGGGCTTCCGCACGGCCCGCACCGCCGCCCCGGAATCGGCATGAACGCGCCGCATCCGGTTGTGGGGCGCTGATGTGCCGGCACATCGCATATCTCGGGCCCGAGGTGGCGATCGGCGAGATCGTCGTTCAGCCGGAGCACGCGCTCTTCCGGCAGTCTTGGGCGCCACGCCGGCAGCGGTACGGGACCGTCAACGCCGACGGCTTCGGCGTGGGGTGGTACGCCCCCGCCGACCCGGTGCCCGCGCGCTACCGAAGGGCAGGGCCGATCTGGGCCGATCCGTCGTTCGCCGACCTCGCCCGGGTCGTCCGTACCACCGCCCTGCTCGCCGCCGTGCGCGATGCCACCGAGGCCGGGGCGGACGGGGAGGCGGCGGCCGCACCGTTCGCCGGCGGGCCATGGCTGTTCAGCCACAACGGCGCGCTGCGGGACTGGCCCCGGTCCGCCGCGCCGCTCGTGGCCGGCCTCCCGGCCCTCGACCTGCTGACGCTGGAGGCGCGCAACGACTCCGCGTTCGTCTGGTCGTTGGTGCTGCACCGGCTGCGTTCGGGCGACGACCCCGGCCGGGCGCTCGCCGACACCACCGCCGCGCTCGCCGAGGCCGCGCCCGGCTCGCGGCTGAACCTGCTGCTCGTCGACGGCGGCTCGGCCTTCGCGACCACCTGGGGCGACACCCTCTGGTATCTGGCCGACCGCCCCCGGGGCGCCATGGCCGTCGCGTCCGAGCCGTACGACGACGACGCCCGTTGGACGGAGGTCCCCGACCGCACCCTGCTCAGCGCCACCCGCGCCGAAGTCCTCCTGACCCCTCTCAAGGAGCCTTGCACGTGAGCCCGTATCTCCTCACCCGCACCCTCCCCGCCGACGCCATGTCCTCCGCCCTGCGGCGGGACGTCCTGCGCGGCCTCGGCACCGACCCCAAACAGCTGCCGCCCAAGTGGTTCTACGACGCTCGCGGCAGCGATCTCTTCGAGGAGATCACCCGGCTGCCGGAGTACTACCCCACCCGCGCCGAGCGGGAGATCCTCATCGAGCGGGCTCCCGCGATCGCCGCCGCCACCGGCGCCCGTACCCTCGTCGAGCTCGGCTCCGGATCCTCCGAGAAGACCCGCCACCTCATCGGAGCCCTCGCCGACCTGCGGACGTACGTCCCCGTGGACGTCAGCGAGTCGGCGCTCACCCAGGCCGGCCAGGCCCTGCTCGCCGACCATCCGGACCTGGCCGTGCACGCCCTGGTCGCCGACTTCCAGAACGGGCTGGTGCTTCCGGATGCCCCGGGTCCGCGACTGGTCGCGTTCCTCGGCGGCACGATCGGCAATCTGCTGCCCGCCGAGCGCCTGACCTTCCTCGGCGCCGTCCGCGCCCTGCTCTCCCCGGGCGACGCACTGCTGTTGGGCACCGACCTGGTCAAGGACGAGAGCGCGCTGGTGGCGGCGTACGACGACACGGCCGGGGTCACTGCGGCCTTCAACAAGAACGTGCTGTCCGTCCTCAACCGCGAACTGGGCGCCGACTTCGACCCCGATGACTTCGACCACGTGGCGGTGTGGGATTCCGAACACGAGTGGATCGAGATGCGACTGCGCGCCCGCACCGCGGTGACCGCCAAGATCCCGGCTCTCGACCTGGCGGTCGGCTTCGACGCGGGTGAGGAGCTGCGGACCGAGGTCTCGGCGAAGTTCCGGCAGGACGGCGTCCGGGACGAGCTGGCGGCCGCGGGGCTGGATCTGCGCCACTGGTGGACGGACGGCGCCGGACGGTTCGCGCTCTCCCTCGCCTTCCCGTCCGACTAGCCGTTACGTCCGGTCCACCGGCCGTTCGACGATGACGTCGGCCCAGGTGTCGTAGAAGGACAGCCGGCCCTTGATCAGGGCGACCTCCGGCAGCGGGTCCGGGTAGGCCCACGCCACATCCGTCACGACCCGGCCGTCGCCGCCCCGGTACGACCAGTACGAGGCCCGACCCTTGTAGGGGCAGAACGTGTGTGTGTCGGTGGGCTCCAACAGGTGCATCGCCACATCCTCGGGAGGGAGGTAGTAGCGGACCGGCAGACCCGTCTCGTACATCAGCACCGGCCGGCTGGACTCGGCGACCACCTGCCCGTCGATCGTAACCGTGACGACCTCGGTACCGGGAACCGCTTCCACGGTGTGCTGGGCGGGCACGGCAGCGCTCCCTCGTCGTCGATTCGGGGCCCGGCGCACGGCGGCCCGGCCATATCGGTCCAACGCCTGGTCACCGACCCTGCATTCCCGCCCTCGTGCGAGCCGGGGCGCGCCCCGCTGAGGAGCGGGTCCGCGGTGCCGGGACCCGGCTCCGGGGTGCGGTGTCCTGCCCGTCGCCGGCCACCGCCGCCCGCGCGGCGCGGGCCAGCGCGCCCCGGTCGGCGTACGTGTCCGGGCCGATGGCCGGCAGGACGGTCACCTCGGCGACGAGGCCGCGGGCGGCGACCACCCTGCGCAACGAGTCGAGCAGCGTGTCCTCGCCGATGAAGGCCGCCATCGCCGTCGGCCGCCGGTCGTCCAGCCGGTAGCGGATCCGGACCGGCTGGACGGGCACTCTCGCGTCGAGCGCCGCCTGGAACGCGGCGTTACGGAAGCGCCCATGCTGCCGGCCGCACCACGTGCTTCCCTCGGGGAAGACCACCACGGTGGAGCCGGAGCGCATCGCGGCGGCCATCTCGGCGACGGTTCCGGGAAGGGCGCGCAGCCGGTCGCGGTCGAGGAAGATCGTGGCGCCACGGGCTGCAAGCGGTCCCAGGACCGGGTAGGCCGCGACCTCAATCTTGGCCAGCATCCGGCCAGGCCGTACGGCGGCGACCAGTGGGATGTCCAGCCACGACACGTGATTGGCCACGACGAGCGCTCCGCCGGCCGGCCGTACCGCCGCGCCGCCGGTGATCCGTACGCGGACGCCGAAGGCCGCGACCACCGAGCGGCACCAGAGGGCGGTCAGCCGGTCCCGGCGGATCGTGGAGCACTGCCGGGCGAGCGGGGAGAGCACGATCCCGCAGAGCAGGACCACCAGGCCCGCCGCGTACCGGAAGATCCTGCGCAGAACTGGCACACACGGCACCGGATCGTCCAGGCAGAGCTGAGGCGTGCACGGCGCGCTGGGCAGCCAGGGGCCGACCGGAGCGCTCACGGAGTGACTCATGGTGCGGAGGTGAGGGAGAGGAAGTGGCGGAGGTAGCGCGGGTCGGTGCGCCGCAGGGAGAGGAGCACATAGAGGTCGGCCACGCCGAAGTCCGGGTCGTGGGCGGGCTCCCCGCAGACCCAGGCGCCGAGCCGCAGATAGCCGCGGAGCAGCGGCGGGAGCGGGGTGCGCCCTTCGGGGACCGCGCTGGTGGGGTACCAGGGCAGGTGCGGGGTGACGCGGTACTCCTCGGGCGAGAGGTGCTTGGCGGAGACGGTGTCCCAGACGCCGGCGGCGAGCGCTCCGCCGTCGGCAAGGGGGATGGAGCAGCAGCCGGCGAGCCAGTTGTGCCCCGTGTCGGTCATGTAGCGGGCGATGCCGGCCCACATGAGGGAGATGACGGCGCCGTCGCGGTGGTCGGGGTGGACGCAGGAGCGGCCGACCTCGACGAGGTCGGCACGGATGCCGGCGTGCCGGCTGATGTCGAACTCGGTTTCGGCGTAGAGCCGTCCGGCGACGGCTGCGCGCTTGGGCGGCAACAGCCGGTAGGTGCCGACGACGGTCCCGGTGCCCTCCTCCCGTACCAGCAGGTGGTCGCAGTAGGCGTCGAAGGAGTCGATGTCGAGGCCCGGCTCGGTGGTGGCGAGCAGTGCTCCCATCTCACCGGCGAAGACCTCGTGGCGCAGCCGCTGCGCGGCCCGTACGTCGTGCTCGTCGCGCGCGAGGGAGACCGTGTAGCGAGGGCGGGTGACGGTGGGGGCGGGAGCCGGGGCGAGCGGTGGTGAAGTCGTCATGTCTCCTTCTTGACCGCGCCGGCTGGCGCGAACGTGACCGTTTCGGGTTGGGCGGATGTGCGGTGGCTGAATGACTGGGGCACGGTTGGACGTGGAAGGGGGGCCGCCCCACTGCAGCAGGGAGACCGTCATGACCGATCACACCTACCGGGTGACCGAGATCGTCGGGTCGTCGCACGAGGGTGTGGACGCCGCGATCCGCAACGGGATCCAACGCGCCGCCCAGACGTTGCGCTATCTGGACTGGTTCGAGGTGACGGAGATTCGAGGGCACCTCGTGGAGGGCCACATCGAGCACGTCCAGGTGGGACTCAAGGTCGGATTCCGGCTGGAGGACTCCCAGAAGCCGGGGTCCTGAGAACCGTCCGGGCGGCATACGTCCGATCGGGCTGTCCACAGCTCGCGCAGCCCAGCATTACGGGCATATAAGGATTAAAAAGGGCAACCTGGTAAAAGGCGGCGCCGACCCCCGCCCTTCGCTTCGTCCCCCAGGGGAGACTCACGTGCCAGTTAGCCTTGAGCACTTGCGCCGTTGCTCGGTTGCCGTCGACCTCGGTGCCGCCAGAACCAGGGTGTACGTCAAGGACACCGGACTGGTCGTCGACGAGCCCAGTGTGGCCGCCGTGAACACCCGCTCCGGGGCGCTGCTGGCGGTGGGCGAGCTGGCCGAGCGGATGACAGGCCGCACGCCCGAGTACATCCGCGTGGTCCGCCCCGTCTCCGGTGGCACCGTCGTGGACATCGACATGGCGCAACGGATGCTCCGCCAGCTCATCGGTGACAAGCTCCGCAAGGCCTGGCGCCGCAAGCCCGCGCTGCGGATCGCGGCCTGCACCCCGCACGACAGCGAGCCGCTGACGCAGCGTGCGGCCGTGGAGACACTGACGGCGCTCGGGGCCCGGCGGGTGGAACTGGCCGACGCGCTCATCTGCGCCGCCGTGGGGTGCGGACTGCCGGTGGAACAGCCCGAGGCCACCATGATCGTGGTGTGCGGTGCGGCGACGAGCCAGGTCGCGGTGCTCTCGCTGGGGTCGATCGTCGCGGCGGAGAACATCCCGGTGGGTGGCAACTCCATCGACCACGCGGTCATGGAGCATCTGCGCAGCGAGCACGAACTGATGCTGCCGAGCCCGGCCGTGCGTCCGCTGCACCTCGTACTGAGCGCCGCCGAGGACACGACGGACCTGGCCGAGGTGCACGGCCGCGATGTCGCGACCGGGCTGGCCCGCTCGGTCACCGTCGACACCGCGGAGGTGCGACGGGCCATCGTCAACGCACTGACGGCACTGCTCGACGGCATCCGCGTGGTGCTCCGGCGCTGCCCGCCGGATCTGGTCGCCGATCTGTCCGACCGGGGCATCATGGTGGCCGGCGGCAGCGCGCTGCTGCCGGGGCTAGACACGCTGCTCAGCCGCGCCACCGGCATGCCGGCGCAGACCGCCGAGCGGCCGGACACCTGCGCCGTACGGGGGCTGGGCTCGATGCTCGAGGGCAAGGTGCGGCCACTGCATCTCGACCCGCTGACGAACTGACCGGTCCAGGGCGGGGACCGTCCGTCACGAGGCGTCCACCAGCGACAGCGCGTGCAGCCGCTCCGGCGGGCCGGGACGGGCGTAGTACCAGCCCTGGGCCGTGTCACAGCCCAGCCCGCGCAGGTGTTCGACCTGAGCGCCGGTCTCCACGCCCTCCACCGTGACCGCCAGATTCAGCGTGTGGGCGAGCGACACGACTCCCTCCACGATCTTGATGTCGACCGGGTCCGCCGGATCGCGCAGCATGCCCTGGGTGAAGGACCGGTCCAGCTTGAGTGTGCTGAGCGGCATCCGGCGCAGATTGGCGAGGTTGGAGTATCCGGTGCCGAAGTCGTCCAGGGCGATGTCCACGCCCAGGTCGGCGAGCTCCCGCAGCGGCTTGATCAACGATTCGTCGGCGCCGATCAGCGCGCTCTCGGTGACCTCCAGGCACAGGGCGCTGGGCTCCAGCCCGGCCTCCTGCAGCACGTTCACGGTGTCCCGGACCAGACCCGGGTCCCGGAGCTGGAACGGCGAGAGGTTGACGTTGACCCGCACCGTCCCTCGTTCGGGCCCGAACTTCCAGTTCCGGGCCTGCTGTACGGCCTGCGCCAGGACCCAGCGGCCGAGCGGCACGATCAGCCCGGTGTTCTCCGCCAGCGGAATGAACTGATCCGGGCCGAGCACTCCGCGCAGCGGATGGCACCAGCGCACCAGCGCCTCCGCACCGCGGACAGTCCCGTCGCTCAGCCGTACGAGCGGCTGGTACTCGATGAAGAACTCGCCGCGCTCCAGCGCCGTCGGCAGACTGTTCGTCAGGCCGTGCTGGGTGATGGCGCGCAGGTCGGCCTCGGGGTCGGCGTGCTCGTACTGGTTGCCGCCCGACGCCTTGGCCCGGTACATCGTGATGTCGGCGCTGCGCAGCACCTCTGCCGGGCCGAGTTCCCCCGCCGGCCCGTCGACGATGCCGATGCTGCCCCGGACGGACAGCTCACGCCCGTCCAGCTCCACCGGCTCGGCGAGCACTTCGAGGATCCGGTGCGCGAAGGCGGTCACGTCCTCCGGTGTCTTCGGATCCACCATCAGCGCCCCGAACTCGTCCCCGCCGATCCGGGCGATCAGCTGACCGGGGGACGTGGCGCACCTCTGCAGCCGCTCGGCGACGGCCACCAGCAACCGGTCGCCGACGGCGTGGCCGAGGCTGTCGTTGACCGTCTTGAAGCCGTCGAGGTCGAGGTAGCACAGACCGAAGCGCGCGACGCCGGCGCGCTGGGCGAGCGCCGCCTGCAGACGTTCGAAGAAGAGCGTGCGGTTCGGCAGCCCGGTGAGCGCGTCATGGGTCGCCTCGAAGCGCAACTGCTCGTGCAGCAACCGCCGTTCGGTGACGTCCTCCATCAGGGCGAGCATGTACTGCGGCTGGCCGACCGGGTCCCGCAACAGGGACACCGTGAGATTGGTCCACAGGACGGTGCCGTCGTTGCGGTAGTACGGCTTCTCGATCCGGTAGTGGTCACGCTCTCCGCGGGCCAGCTCGCCCTGCAGATCCCACGTGCCGGGCGCATCCTCCGGATGGGCCCATTCGTGGACCTTGCGGCTGCGCACATGGTGCTCCAAGCCGCCGAACATCTGCGTCAGCGCCGCGTTGACGTCGAGGACGTTCCCGTCCATGTCCGATATCCCGATGCCGACGGCGGCGCCCTCGAACACCGCCCGGAACCGCGCCTCGCTCGCGTACAGCGCGCGCTCGGCGTCCGTCTGTGCCCTCAGGGCGGCCTGGGAGATCGCCTCCTGCTCGGCGAGGGTCCGCTCCCGCAAGGCGCGCGCGAACCCGGCAGCGATGGCGTGCTGCAGCCGGGCGCAACGGGCCCGGCCCTCCTCGGCCGGCAACGGGTCGCCGGACGCGCAGTACAGCACCAGATACGAGTCGACCACCCCGAGCGAGTGGGACAGCGCGCCCGGGTCGGTGCAGTGGGCGTCGATCAGGGCGGTCCCGACGTCGGCGGCGGGGGCCGGGTCGAAGGGGTGTGCGGCGAGCGCGTCGCTGAGCCGACGGGCGAACGGCACCAGGTAGTCCTCGAACTCCTCGCGGGTCATCGAGGTCGCGGTGGCAGGGTAGATCGCCCGGCTCCATATTCGCGCGAAGCGACGCAGCCGGTCCTCCAGCCCGTCGCTCTCGGGATGCCCGGACGCATCCGGCCCTCTGGTCACGCCTTGTGCCCCACGCCCGCGTAGCCGCCGAAGACGATCGGGTCCTCCTGCTCCAGCGGGCTCTCCGGACGCCAGTGCGGCATGGCGACCAGCCCCGGCTCGACCAGTTCGAAGCCGTCGAAGAACCGTTGGACCTGGGTACGGGAACGCATCACCAACGGCGAGCTGGCCTTGGTGTACACAACCTCGACGACCTTGGTCGCCTGCTCGGGCGCCGGCGAGCCCTCGGTCGAGGCGTGGGTCAGCACCACGAGGCTGCCGGGGGCGAGAGCGTCGCGCAGTTCCGCGACAGCGGCCTCGGGTTGGTCCTCCTCGGTCATGAAGTGCAGGACGGCGACGAGGAGCAGGGCCACGGGCCGGTCGAGGTCGAGCAGCCGGGTCACCTCGGGGCTGTCGAGGATCTGGTGCGGCTTGCGCAGATCGGCGGCGGCGATGCCGGCGTCCTTGTTGCCCTCCAGCACGGCGCGGCTGTGCGCCACGGCGACGGGATCGTTGTCCACATAGACGACGCGGGCCCCGGGTCTCGCGGTCTGGGCGACTTCATGCACGTTGCCGAAGGTGGGTATGCCGGAGCCGATATCCAGGAACTGGTCGACGCCCTGGTCCACGGCGTACCGGACGGCGCGGCGCATGAACGCCCGATTGGCCTGCATGATCTTCGGCAGACCCGGCATGATCTCGATCGCCCGGCGCGCGGCCTCCCGGTCGACCTCGAAGTTGTGCGAGCCACCCAGATAGTAGTCGTAGATCCGGGAAACGCTCGGCACGGAAAGGTCGATGCCCTGGGGGGCCCAGGATGGACGCTCCATCAATGGTCTCCAGCTCTCTGCCATGGTTGGTCCGGCCATGAGCATGCCGGTGTCTCAAGCCGAGGCTACTGACTCGGCAGTGAACAAGGGAACCTCAAACGGAAATCTTCGGTCCGTTCTTGACATGAACCGTAGGCAAGTGCACCCGTCTGCAGTGGAGTTGGCGGGTCGTTGATCGAGATCCCCTTCGGTGTATCGCTCAAGACCCGTACATCCGAGGGCCTTTGGGACTCAGGAGCATCACCATGGAGCGCGGCTCGCGGACGCGCGCACACCGCACGCAAGTGGTGTGCGGCCCAAGGGCCGAACTCAGCGACGAAAACGCCCGGCTGACGTTCCGTGAGGGACCGTACGGCGTACCCGGGTGGCACCGTCAAGAGAGCATCGGCAGGCGGGGCGGCATGACCCAAACCCGGAACGGCCGAGATCCACCCGTCGGTGGTAATCCATCGCTCGTCGCGGCTGAAAGCCCCGTGCGCTGCGCACGATCTTCCGCGTGAACGTATGGCACCGGTTGGGGGTTGTCGCCGTCGGCGCGGGTCTCGGGATGGGGGCCGCCGGGGTGGCGGTGGGGGGAGTCGGGGACTCCGCATCGGCGTGGGAAGGACCGGATGTGCGGGTCACGGTGCCGGCGTCGGATCCCCAAGTTGAGGTACCGCTGCCGACGCAGGCGCCCGGGATGCGGGCCACGGCGCCCGCCGGAGGCTCGGTCGCCGAACTGGAGCTTTGCCCAGGGGACTCGCCGGATCTCGTGGCCTCCGCAGGGCCCGGCGGCGCCACGCTCCGCGTGACATGCCCGAAGGCGGCACCGACGCCGCGTCCGGCCCGTCCCGACCCGCCGCCTCCTCCCCCGGCGCCGGCTCCCACCCCGGCGCCCGAACCCCCCGAACCTCGGAAGCCGCCCACACCGCCCGAACCGCCGCCGAGCCCCCGACCGCCCCCTGAGCGGGCCCACCCCGTACCCCTGTCGCGGGTCCATACGACACGGGACCGGGAGAAGCCCGCGGGTGGGCCGTCCGTAGTGAGCCACCTCTTGCTGATCACCGCGCCCGCGGTGCTCGCCGCCGCGGCTCTGCGCCCACGCTCGCGCCGTTCCTGATCCGGACGGCCCGAACGCGCCCATGGCCCAACGACCTCATCGACCCGACGTGGAAGCGAGTGATGCGTCTTGTCCGGATGGCTCGTGCTGTCCCTCGCGATGGCCGCCACCTGCGGCGTCGTTCTCACGATCGTGCTGCTCAATCACCGACGCGTCGGCGAGGACGACGACCCCTCTCAGACCCCCGACGTGCTCGAGTACATGACGATGATGATCGGCGTGGTCTATGCGATCGTGCTCGGTCTGGCGATCGCCGGGGTCTGGGAGGCGCGCGGCGCGGCGGAGGACGCGGTCCGGACCGAGGCACAGGCGCTGCACGAGGTGAGCGTCCGGGCCCAGGTCTATCCGGAGCCGGTGCGCCAGCGCATCCGCCAGGACATCGACGCGTACGTCGGACACGTGGTCACCGTCGAGTGGCCGTCCATGGCCGAGCACGATGGACTGACGGAGCGAGGGGCCGCCCTGCTCGCCCGGGTCCGACGCGATGTCTCCGGCCATACGCCGAGCACCGAGATCGAGAACCAGACGTACCAGCCCATGGTCGACCAGTTGGCCGCGGCCGACGACGCGCGCAGCGCGCGGGAGGAGAGTTCCGGGGCGACCATGCCGGGGGTGGTGTGGTTCGGTCTGATCGCAGGGGGTCTGGCGGCCGTCGGGATGATCTTCACCCTGCAGATCCGCCGCTCGGGGCGCGAACTCCTCATGGCCGGCCTGTTCAGCGCACTGATCGCCTTTCTGCTGTTTCTGATCTGGCACTTCGACGCACCGCTGGGGCGTGGCGCCATCGACTCGGCAGGCCCCTTCCTCAGCCTGTTTCCGCACGCCGCGGGAGAGGGATGACCCGCCTACCAGGACCGCTCGCGGACGGTCGCCTTGTCCTGCGGGGTGGTCGTCGCCGTGATCACGGACTCCTGGCGGTCGCCGGTGAAGGTCACGCTCAGCGTCGTGGGCTCGCGCTGAGAGGTCCGGACCGTGAAGCCCCGGGTCGGGATCGCCGAGACCAGGCACACCCCGTTGTCGCCCCAGCGGATCGAGGCCTGCCCCCCGGCCGAATTGACGGTGTGCACCCCCGAGCCGCCCTCTCGGCATTCGCCGAACCCGGACCCGGTCCCCCCTGACCCGCCACCTGCCGCCCCGGCGGACCGCGAGGGAGCTGGCCGGGTGGGCGTTGCGGTACGGGTGGGGGTCGGGCTCGTCGAGGGCTTGGTGGTCGGCGGCCGCGAGGTCGCCGACGGGCTGGGCGTCGGCGATCTGCCGTTCTTGCCCGCCTGTCCGGACGGCGAGGAGAAGACCGTGGGCGCCGAGTGGGCCACCGGCGGGGTCGGCCTGGTCGAACCCACCACGAAATGCACGGTGAGAATCACCGACGTGACGCTGACGGCGGTGCAGGACAGCCATATGAGCAGGTTGCGCAGGTACCGGGACACGACACCATACTGACGGACCGGCTACCGTGCTTGCCCATGGCATCCGTGCTTCTCGTCGAGGACGACCCTGTGATACGCAGCGCACTCATCGAAGTGCTCTCCGCTCACGGCCACGTCGTGCACAGTGCCTCGCAGGGGTTCGAGGCGCTGCGCGAGGTGACGCAGCGCCCGCCGGACGTCGTCGTGCTCGACCTCGGCCTGCCCGACCTGGACGGCACGGACGTCCTGCGCATGCTGCGGGGCATCTCGCAGGTGCCGGTGCTGGTCGCCACCGCCCGCGACGACGACGCGGAGGTCATCAAGCTCCTCAATGCGGGCGCGGACGACTACCTGGTCAAGCCCTTCTCCGGCGGGCAGTTGGCCGCCCGCCTCGGAGCTGTGCTCCGGCGTACCTCCCAGCGCGGAACTGTGCCGTACACGGCGGGCTCCGAACCGGCGGGCGGCCCCCAGACGGGCGCGGTCCCCGCGGCGGCGCTCCGAGCCGTACAGGTCGGGGAGCTGGTGGTCGATCCGCTGGCCAGGACCGCGCACCTGGCCGGGCAGGAACTACGGCTGACCCGCCGCGAATTCGATCTGCTCGCCTATCTGGCGACCCATGCCGACCAGGTGGTCTCCCGGCGGCAGCTCCTCGCGGACGTCTGGCGCCAGCCGTATGTGGAGGATCAGACCATCGACGTCCATCTCTCGGCACTCCGCCGCAAACTGGGCGAACGTGCTGCCCAGCCGCGCTATCTGCACACCGTGCGGGGCATCGGCATCAAACTGGTGGCGCCGCGATGAGACGTGCCCTCGCGGGGGTCGCGCTCGCGGTGACGTCCATGGTGGCACTGTCCTTTCTGATACCACTTGCCCTTCTTGTCCAGTCCGAGGCCCGGAGTCGTGCGACGACGGAGGCCGAGCAGCGAGCGGCCGCCCTGGCACCCGTGCTGGCGCTCACCACCCGCCCCTCGGATGTGCAGCAGGCCGTCTCCGGCCTGGACTCCGGAGACCGGCTGGGCGTGCACCTGCCGGACGGGGATGTCATCGGCGCCGAGCACGCGCCTGCGGACGCCCTGGACCGGGCCGAGCGCGACCGGGAGACCCGGGCGCTCGACACTCGGGACGGCTGGCTGTTCCTCCAGCCCGTGATCCTCGCGGAGAACCGGGTCGCGGTCGTCGAGTCGTTCGTGCCGCGCAAGGACCTCGACCGGGGCGTCACCCTGTCCTGGGTCGTGATGTCGCTGCTGGCCGTAGGGCTGGTGGCCGGGTCGGTCGTGGTCGCGGACCGGCTCGGCGCGCGCGTCGTACGGTCCTCGCGGAGCCTGTCGCAGGCCTCGAACGCCCTCGGCTCGGGCGACCTGCAGGTCCGGGTCGAGCCGGCCGGTCCACCGGAGCTCCAGGAGGCGGGCAACGCGTTCAACTCCATGGCGGACCGGGTCGCGCAACTGCTGGCAATGGAGCGGGAGCTGGTTGCCGACCTCTCGCACCGGCTGCGAACCCCCATGACCGCGCTGCGCCTGGAGGCCGAGCGGATGGGTTCGACGCCGGGCTCGGAGCGGATCACGGCGGCGATCACCCACCTGGAGGCGGAGCTCGACTCGATCATCTCGGCAGCGCGCACACCACTCTCCACCGGGCCGCTCGGCGGGGTCACCGCCGGGCCGGAGAAGTCCGGCAGTCGCGCCGCGGCCTGGGCGGGACCGGACGAGCGCTGTGAGGTCTCGGAGGTCGTACGGGGCCGGGTGGAGTTCTGGTCGGTACTGGCCAAGCAACAGGGGCGGTCCTGCCGGCTTCTCGCCACCGCCGAGCCGACCCCCGTCCTCCTGGCGCAGGACGATCTCGCGGCGGTGGTGGACGCCCTGATCGGCAACGTCTTCCAACACACCCCACAGGAAACGGACTTTTCGGTGCGCGTGGAGCGGACCGCTCAGGCGGTGGTGCTGGTGGTCGACGACGCAGGGCCCGGGATCGCGGATCCGGACAGTGCGCTCGCCCGGGGGGTGAGCGTGGGTGGTTCGACCGGTCTCGGCCTGGACATTGCGCACCGCGCGGCCCGCGCCACACGAGGAGAAGTGGCGATCGACCGCGGGCCGATGGGGGGTGCGCACGTACGCGTGACCCTCGGCCTGGCCCCAGAACTGCAGCGGGGCTTGGGACGCGCGTCCCGGCGCGCGCGCCGCGCGTGGCGGAAGGTGTCCTCGCACAGGGCGCCGACGCAGAAGTCGCCTGCCGAGCAACCGTAGAGAGGCGATGGGGCGAAACGGCGCACATCAGCAGAAATGCGGCGATGCGCGGACAGGGAGCCCGAAGCTGACTATCGGCTGGTGCCAAAGTCCTGGGTCCACCAGGGGCCGCCGTCGCCCTTGTGGACCCCGATGCCTATCTCCCGGAAGCTGCAGTTGAGTATGTTCTCGCGGTGACCCTGGCTGTTCATCCAGGCGTCCATCACGGCCTCGGCGTCCGGCTGCCCCTGCGCTATGTTCTCGCCGACCGCGGACCAGACGTAGCCCTCCCGCTCCACACGATCGCTCACCTGCGAGCCGTCGGGACCGGTGTGGGAGAGCACACCCGTGTCGGCCATGACATCGGTGTACTTCTGAGCGGCCGCGGTCAACTTCTTGTTGGTGGTCAGCGGGCTGCAGCCGGCCTTCGACCGCTCCTGGTTGACGAGTTGGACGATGCGTGCGGCTTCACCCGTGGCGGCCGGGGCCCGGGTAGGCGCCGGAGCGCTCCGCGGGACCGTCGGCGTGCGCGTGGCCGTGGGCGTCCGCGACTCCGTCTTCTTGGCCGTCCGCCGCGGACTCGGCTTGGCGGAGGCCTTCGTACGCCGGGGGGAGGGACGCTTCGTCGCCGACGGGGAGGCAGAGGTGGGCGTCGCGTCCTCGGCCATGGGGGACGCCGAGGAAGCGACGCGGTCCGAGGCGGGTCCGTCCTCGGCCACCACTGCGCCGTCGACCCCCGGATCCATCACCGCTACACCGGCACCGACACCTGCGACGACCGTGAGCGCACCCGCTGCCAGCGCCAGCCGCCGCATCGGCAGTCCGGTGGCGCGACCGGATCGGCGCCGGTGGGATGCCGGACGTCGGCGATGACGGGGGCTCATGGTGATCGTCCTCCGGGGGGTGGGGGGGGGTCCGCCGACCCGATCGCTCGGTCGACGGGCATTGACCTTATTCCTCCGGTCGATTCCGATCATCGTTCGGGCGAGATCTTCAAGAACCCATAAGATTTCACTCAGGTACCCCTTCGGATACGTCTGCCCCCTTTTTCGGAACGGCATCTTCCGCGGCTGTGTGACCTACGCCATCATGGGCCGCCGTCTGTCGTCGACGGAGGGAGCACACCATGACCGTGAGTGGGGATCCCCCGGGACGGAGTCTGGGGCAGGGACGCGGCGTACTGCGCCGCAAGCCGATCGAGCACATCCAGGAGCCCGAGGGGGCCGCGAACGAGCAGCTCACCCGCACCCTGGGCCTGTGGCAGCTCACCGCCATCGGTATCGGCGGGATCATCGGAGCCGGCATCTTCGCCCTGGCCGGCACGGTCGCGAACGGCACGGCCGGACCGGCCGTCCTGGTGTCGTTCCTCATCGCGGGCGTCGCGAGCGCGGCGGCCGCCTTCTCGTACGCGGAGTTCGCGGGCCTGATCCCGAAGGCCGGATCCGCATACACCTACGGCTATGCGGTGCTGGGTGAACTGGGCGGCTGGTTCATCGGCTGGGACCTGCTGCTGGAGTACACGGCCATCGTCGCGGTCGTCGCCATCGGCATCTCCGGGTACTTCAACTTCCTGCTCAACGACCTGGGAGCCGAGCTGCCCACCTGGATGCTCGGTGCGCCGGGCACGGGCGAAGGCCACAGAGTGGACCTCATCGCGGTCATCCTCTGTCTCTTCGTCGCCTATCTGCTCAACCTCGGCATCAAGAACGCCGCCCGATTCGAGACGGCCGTGGTGGTCCTGAAGGTCCTGGTGGTGCTGCTGGTCATCGTCGTGGGCTTCTTCCACGTGAAGACCAGCAACTACAGCCCCTTCTTCCCGTACGGCGTCGGAGGCGCGTTCACGGGCGCGGCCGTGGTCTTCTTCGCGGTCTTCGGCTACGACGCCATGAGCACCGCGGCCGAGGAGTCCAAGGACGCGCAGCGGCACATGCCCAAGGCGATCATCTATTCGCTCGCCATCTCGATGGTGCTGTACGTACTGGCCTGTCTTGTGCTGACCGGGATGCAGCACTACACGGACATCGACAAGGAGAGCGGCTTCTCGACGGCCTTCCAGTCGGTGGGACTGAGCGGGATCGCGGATGTGATCGCGGTCGGCGCGATCATCGGCATCCTCACGGTGATGTTCACCTTCATGCTCGGGGTGACGCGGGTGTGGTTCTCGATGAGCCGCGACGGGCTGCTGCCGCACTGGTTCGCCAAGACGCACCCGACCCGGCGCGTGCCGACGCGTGTGACCTGGATCGTGGGCGTGGCATCCGCCGGGATCGCCGGTTTCGTGAAGATCGGGGAGGCCGCGGAGCTCACCAACATCGGGATTCTGCTCGCCTTCGCCGTGGTGTGCACCTCGGTGATCGTGCTGCGCTATCGGCGCCCCGACCTGCCGCGCCAGTTCCACTGCCCCTGGATGCCGTTCCTCCCGGCGGTGGGCGTCGTCGCATCGATCTGGCTGATCACGTATCTGCACTGGGAGACCTGGCTGCGGTTCGCGGTGTGGTTCGTGGTCGGGCTCGTCATCTACTTCGGCTACTCCTACCGGCGGTCGGAGCTGGCGAAGGCCGAGGCGGCCCAGGGTGAGAGGGAGCCGCAGGTCTAGGTCCTGTCCGGAGGCCGCGGAGCTACTTCAGCAGCCGGGACAACCGACGGTCCGCGAGGGGTTTCCCGCCTGTCTGGCAGGTGGGGCAGTACTGCAGTGACGAATCGCTGAAGGACACCTCGCGGATCGTGTCCCCACAGACGGGGCACGGCTGTCCCGTGCGGCCGTGCACCCGCAGCCCGCTCTTCTTCTCGGCCTTCAGCTTCCCGGTCGCGAGCCCGCGGGACCGCTCGACGGCCTCACGCAGCGTGGCACCCAGTGCCTCGTACAGCCGCCCGGTCTCCTCCTCGGTGAGGCTCGCCGCGAGCTTGTACGGCGACATGCGTGCCGCGTGCAGAATCTCGTCCGAGTAGGCGTTCCCGATCCCCGCGATCACGCTCTGGTCCCGCAGCACACCCTTGATCTGACGGCGCTCGTCGCGCAGCAGGCCCGCGAAGACCTCGGGGGTGAAGTCGTCCGCCAGCGGGTCCGGGCCGAGCCGCGCGATGCCGGGCACCTCGGCCACATCGCGCACCACGTACACCGCGAGGCGCTTCTGCGTGCCCGCCTCGGTCAGGTCGAATCCGGCTCCCTCGGGCCCCGCGAGCCGCAAACGCAGAGCGAGCGGCCCCTTGCCCGGACGGGGCGGGGCCGCCGGCAGGCTGTCCTTCCACTGCAGCCAGCCGGCCCGGGCGAGGTGAATGACCAGATGCAGCCCGTCGGCGGTGAGGTCGAGGAACTTGCCGTGCCGGGCGGCGGCGGTGAACGTCAGTCCCTCGAGCGCGGTGACCGGCGGATCGTAGGTCTTGAGGACGCTCACGGCGACCGGTACGACGCGCGCAACCGGCCGCCCGACCAGGGTTCGGTCAAGAAATCCGGTGAGGGCTTCGACCTCCGGCAGCTCCGGCATGCCCCCAGTCTGCCCCGGCACCGCACGCTCCGCGCCCCGTCGCGCGGAACTGCCCGACGCTGCCGCACCGATCACCGCTACCGGTGCTGCCCCGCTACCGGTCGCGCAGCACCGGCGTCTCCGGCGCCGTGTTCTCCAAAGGCACCGCGTGGGCGGGGACCAGCCCGAGGTGCGCCGCCTGGCGGGGCAGTACCGCGTCCAGCACCCAGTCCGCACCGGTCCGCACCCGGTTCCCGGGCATGGCCAACAGGTGGTAGCCGCGGGTCACCGCCTTCGCGGCCGGACCGGAGAGCGGAATCCCCCGTGGGTTCGCCGCGGCCTGGAACCCGCCGAGATCGACAGCGAAGCCGAGGTCGCGAGCGAGGTACGGGCGCCGCTCGCCCTGCCCGTACGAGGCGGCGATGTTGCAGGCGGCCCTCCTGCCCTGGCGCCAGGCGTGCTGGGCGGTCATCGGCGTGATCCGGCCGGGCTGTGACAGATCGGGCACCGCCGCGGCGTCCCCGCAGGCCAGTACCTCCGGATGCCCCGGGACGGCGAGGTACTCGTCGACAATCAGCCGCCCCTGCTCCGTGGGCAGCCCCAGGTCGGCGACGAGCGGATCGGGCCGCACCCCGACACACCAGATCAGGGAGCGGGTGGGGACGAACCGGCCGTCGGTGAGGTGGACGCCCTCCTTGGCCGCCTCCTCCACCGAGGTGCCTGTGCCCACCTCCACGCCGCGCCGGACGAGGACGCGGGTGGCGGTGTGGGACATGTGCTCGGCGAGTTCGGGGAGGACCCGGGGGGCGAGGTCGAGCAGCAACCAGCGCGGCGGTTCCCGGTCGCGGAGGACCGAATTCTGCCGGGCGAGTTCGTCGGTGAACAGCTTGCCGTGGGCGGCGACTTCGGTGCCGGTGTAGCCGGCCCCGACCACGACGAAGGTACAGCGCTCGGCGCGCTCGCCGGGGTCGTCCGTGGCAGCGGCCAGCTCCAGCTGACGGGTGATGTGGTCGCGCAGGTACAGAGCCTCGGGCAGGCTGCGGAAGCCGTGCGCGTGCTCGGTGACACCGGGCACGGGCAGCAGCTTGTTGACGCTGCCGGCCGCCAGGACCAGCCGGTCGTACCCGAGGTCATGTGGGCTGCCTTCGGGGTCGGTGAGGCCGACCCGGCGCCGGTCGAGGTCGATCCGGTGCACTTCGCCGAGGACGAGGCGGACCTCGGGCAGGGTGCCGGTGAGCGACACGGTCGCCCGGCGGGGCTCCAGGACGCCGGTCGCCACCTCGGGCAGCAACGGCACGTAAAGGAAGTAGTCGTTGGGATTGATCAGCACGATCTCGGCCGCGCCACGGGCCAGCCGGGACAGCGTGCGCGCGGTCCGGTAACCGGCGAATCCGGCTCCGACGATCACGATGCGGGGTCGGCTCATGGTCCTTTCCCAGAGTCGGCGGGAACGCTTCGCGCGCCGGGTTCCCCGTACGACCGCACTGAACCGCTCGCGGCGGTCTTCCGGCCAGGTCCGACCAGGTCCCGGTCCTTGACTTCGACCTCGGGGACAGCCAGCCTGGCACGGCTTGAAGACAACGTCGCCCTCTTTATCCGTCCTGTCGGATGGAGACCGCATATGGCAGGCATCGAGCGCGGCGGACGCGCACCCGGGCGCGTCCCGCTCCGGGCGGCCATGACAGGGGTCCTGCTCGCCGGCACGCTCGGCGGAAGCACCGCCGCACCCGCCGCCGCGGAGCGCATGGAGCACACCGGCCCGGCCGCGCTGACGAGCCTCGTCAACCCCTTCATCGGCACGCGCAACGAGGGCAATACGTTCCCGGGCGCCGCCGTTCCGTTCGGCATGGTCCAGCTCTCCCCCGACACGGGACACACCACGGGCTACGACTGGGACGACTCGCGGATCCGCGGGTTCTCGGCCGTCCACCTGGCGGGCGTGGGCTGCGCGATCGGTGGCGACCTGCCCATCATGCCCACCACGGGGGACATCGCCAGGACCGACAACGCGGCTTACGCGGCGGCCTTCAGCCACGACCGGGAGACCGCCTCCCCCGGCTACTACAAGGTCCAGCTCGCCGACTACGGCGGCATCACCGCCGAGTTGACGGCGACCCGGCGCACCGGCCGGCAGCGGTACACCTTCCCGGCCACCGACAAGGCCAACGTCCTGCTCAACGCCGGTCAGGCGCTGCACCGGGTCACCGAAAGCCGGGTGCGCGTTCTGGACGACCGCACCGTCGCCGCCACGGTCACCGGCAGCGGCTTCTGCCAGGAGAGCGGGCCGTACACGGTCCACACCATCACCCGGTTCGACCGCCCGTTCACCTCCCACGGCACATGGAACGGCGACCGGGTGAGCGCGGGCAGCGGCTCCTCCGTGGGCGCCGGCCGCCGCGGGGCGTACGTCCGGTTCGACACGACCCGGGGCGACCGGGACGTCGAGGCCGTGACCGCGATCAGCTACGTCGACCCGGACGGTGCGGCGCGGAACCTCGCCGCCGAGGGGAGGGGCTCCTTCGACGAGACGGCCGAGGCCGCACGCCGGGCGTGGGAGCGGCGGCTCGGCCGGATCCGGGTGCGCGGCGGGAGCGAGCAGCGACGGCGTACGTTCTACTCGGCGCTCTACCGGGCGCTGCTGCACCCCAACGTCGGCCAGGACACGGACGGCCGCTACACCGGCTGGGACCGGAAGATGCACCGGGCCCGGGGCTTCACGTACTACCAGAACTGGTCGCTGTGGGACACGTACCGGACCCAGGCCCAGCTGCTGGCCCTGCTCGCGCCCCAGGAGTCGCGGGACATGGCGCTGTCCCTGCTCACGGTCGACGAGCAGGGCGGCTGGCTGCCCAAGTGGGCCTACGCCACCGCCGAGACGAACATCATGACCGGCGACCCCGTGACGCCGTTCCTGACCGGCGCCTACCGCCAGGGGCTGCTGGCGGGCCATGAGGAGGAGACCTACCGAGTGCTGCGGAAGAACGCCGACGGCGTGCCGCCCGCCGACTCCCCGTACGTGGGCCGGGAGGGCAACCGCCAGTACCTCGAGCACGGTTACGTCCCCCACCTGCCGGGACGCCCCAAGGACAAGCCCGGTGACTCCGACTTCCACCACGGCGCCTCCGCGACCTTGGAGTACGCGCTGGCCGACGCGGGGCTGGCGGAGATGGCACGGGAGCTGGGCCATCGGGACGACGCCGAGCGGTACGCGGCCCGGGCCCGGAACTACCGCAGGATCTTCGACCCCGCCACGGGCTTCTTCCGGGCCCGGGACGCCCAGGGCGCGTTCACCGAATCACCCGACCCGGCGCAGGGCACGGGATTCCACGAGGGCACGTCCTGGCAGTACATGTGGCTGGTGCCGCAGGATATGCCGGGGCTGATCTCCCTCATCGGCGGCCGGGAGGCGACGGAGCGGCGGCTGGACTCCTTCTTCGCGTACGAGCGGCTGCGCAAGGACCCGGAGGGCACCGCGCGCGAGGTGTGGGTGGCCGGCCCGTACGACTACTACAACGCCGACAAGTACAACCCGCAGAATGAGCCGGACCTCATCGCCCCGTACACCTATCTGTCCACCGGGCATCCCGGGAAGACGACCGATGTCGTGCACGCGGCGCTCACGCTGTTCACCGATGCTCCCGACGGCGTCACGGGCAACGACGATCTGGGGACCATGTCGTCGTGGATGGTGCTGTCCTCGATGGGCGTGTTCCCGGTCTTCCCGGGCACGGACGTCTGGGGTCTGTCCACGCCCGTGTTCGAGCAGGTGGATGTCGCGCTGGATCGCCGGTGGTACCCGAGCGGCCGCTTCCGGATCTCGGCACCGGGAACGAACAGCACGCGCCGCCATGTGCGGTCGGTGACGCTCGGCGGACGGGACCTGGCGAAGACGTGGATCACGACCGAGGACATCCGGGCCGGGCGCAACCTGGCGTTCCGCGTCGGCGCCGAGCCGTCCGGGTGGGGCACGGGCCCTCAGGACGCGCCGCCGCCCACCGGCTGAGCGGGCGGCGAGGAGACGCCAGGCTGGGTGGCGGCGTGCCCGAAGACCGCGGACCTACCCTGGAAGCAGCAGGTGAGGTGGTGTCGGTCCGCCCCTCCGGAGGAGGCCACCATGAGTGACGACGGCCGCTACCCCGTCCCGGGTGGTGCCGGTGGGCAGGAGGACTCTCATTCTCCCGCGCCCCGGTCGCGCTCCGGCCTCTCCGGTCGCCGCCGCCCGCGCACCGGCACGGAGCCGATGACCGCGCGCAGCGCGCTCGGGCTGAGGCTGCTGCTGTCGGCGATCTACACACCGCTGTTCCTGGCGGGGGCGGTGCTCTTCGCGTGGTGGGCGGCCCGGTCCGATGCGGGCAGCTCTCCCAGTTCCGGTGCGCTGGGGGCGGTCGCGATCGTGTGCGCCGTGATGTCCCTGCTGGCCCTGGCGGACCTGACGGTCGTACAGCACCGGCGCAGGAATGAGCGCATGCGACGGCGGGGCCGCTAAGGCTGCGCGTCGCGCGCCCGCCGAGCCGTGCCCGCCTTGGGCGCTCGCTCAGCCCGTCCTCAGCCCGTCGTCTCCTCGCCCGCTTCCTCGGTGGCCCGCTCCTCCGGCAGCAGCGCCCGGATGTCACTGGGCAGCGCGCGGTGGAGCCGGTGCATCAGTCCGGGACTCACCGCGGCGTCCAGCACCTCGAACATGACCGCCGCATCCTGCAGCGCGACCTCCTCGGAGACACCTGCGCGCCAGGCGATCCGCCCCGCGAAGCCCGTGATGTCGAACCGTTCACCGTGGTCGCGCCAGTACGCGCGCTGCTGCGGCGAGCCCTCGTGGGCAACGGTGATCCGGCGGAGCGCCTCCCCCGCCTCAATGGGCAGCTGCGCCGCCAGGTGATCGGCCAGGCCGCCGGGGATCCGCTCGGCGAGCGTCTCGAGGGTGGCCCGTACGGCCCGCTCCGCCGCCTGCCGGTCGGGCAGCTGTGCCCGGATCTGCACCTGTCCGGTCAGCTCGTCGTAGCGCATGATCACCACCGCCTCGGATGAGTGCGGATTCCGCCCGCCACCAGCCGGGTGTCCCGTCGGCGGCCCCTCGACACCTGCCCCGCGGCCGGGCGCCCGTGCTCCCCCTGGGGGTACTCCCCCAGCTGCCTCCCCTAGCTACCGCTGGGTGGGGGTACCCCCAGGGAGGCGCCCCGCTGCCGAAATTCCGTGGCCCGTGAGGTGTGAAAACGGTGTCCGGGGCGCACTCGGCAGCCATGACCGACAAGTATCCGGAACGGGGGCCGGAACCGGAGCCGAAGCCCGGACCCACTCCCGGTCCGTCGGAGCCCAGCGGTGCGACCGGTCGGCCGGAACCAGGTGAGGCACCCGGCAGGCCCGAGCCAGGCGAGGTGCCAGGCTCGCCCGAACCGGGCGAGGCGCCCGAGCGGCCCGAACCGGTGGGTGTGCCGCCCGGGGAGACCCCACCGGGCGAGGACAGCCTCTCCGGTGCGGGACCGCGGGAGACGTACAACCCGGTCAAGGGCTGGGGACCCGGGCCGTTGATCGCGCTGGTGGTCCTGGTCCTCTTGTTCGCCGTGTTCTTCCTGGTCGGCTACCTGACCCGTTGACTTCCCTCCCGGCTGAAGCAGGGAGATTCCCCTCGCGGGTTGAGCTTTCTGCTTCACAGCCGATCGCCGACCCGAACTAACGGCGAGGGACGGTGTGCCGCCCATCGGTCTTACACCGGCTCCACAGACCTGACTTCCCGCCAGCCCGGCGGTAGGCCCGGCCGGCGCCCGCGCTCAGGCCGCCGTCCTGACCAAGCGACGGGCGGCCGCCACGATGGCGTCCGCGTCGATGTCTGCCGCGTGCAGCTGCTGGTCAGGGGTGGCCGAGGCCGGCATCGTCCGCACGGCGAGCCGGGTCGTCCGGGGCGCGGGCCGGCCGTCGGCGAAGGCCTCGGCCACCGCGTCGCCCAGCCCGCCCTCGGGGTGGTGGTCCTCGACGGTGACCACGCATCCCGTGACCTCGGCGGCCCTGCGAAGCGCCGTGGTGTCCGCCGGTTTGAGCGAGTACAGGTCGATCACCCGGGCCGGCAGCCCCTCCTCGGCGAGCCGCCCCGCCGCGGCCAGCGCCTCGTGGACGGTCACCCCGGCGGCGACCAGGGTGACCCGGTCCTCCTCCGACGAGCGCAGCAGCCTGCTGCCACCGATCGGGAACTCCTCATCGGGCCCGTAGATGACCGGGGTGTCGCCGCGGGTGGTGCGGAGATAGCCGATCCCCGGCCGATCGGCCAGTGCGGCGGTCAGCCGGGCGGTCTGGTTGGCGTCGCACGGGTAGAGCACGGTGCTGCCGTGCACGGCACGGAAGAGCGCTAGGTCCTCCAGCCCCATCTGGGACGGCCCGTCCTCGCCGATGGACACTCCTCCGTGCGAGCCGACCACCACGAGGTGGGCGCGGCTCACCGAGGCCATGCGCAGAAAGTCGTGGGCGCGGGTGAGGAACGCGGCGAAGGTGGCGACGTACGGCACCCAGCCGCGCACCTGCACACCCACCGCGGCGGCGACGAGCTGCTGCTCGGCGATGTAGCACTCGAGATACCGGTCGGGGTGGTCCTTGGCGAAGAACTCGGACCGGGTGGAGTCCCCGACTTCGCCGTCGAGGACCACCACATCGCCGCGCGCCGCACCGAGGGCCGCCAGCGCCTGCCCGAACGCCGTACGCGTCGCGGCCTTGCTCCCGATGTCGAAGCGCGGCAGCTCGAGAACGCTCATGACGCGCCGGGGGTCACGGACCTGGGGCGGGGCGTGCGGTTCGACGCGCAGATCGCGGATGCCGCCCAGCTCGGCGACGGCCTCCGCGGCGTCCGGCAACGGCTTGCCGTGGAAGCCCTCGCGGTCCTCCACCGCCGCGACGCCCCGGCCCTTCACCGTGCGGGCGATGATCGCAGTGGGCCGCAGCGCCGTGGACCGGGCCTCGGCGTAGGCCTCGTCGATCGCGTCGACGTCATGGCCGTCGATCTCGACGGTGTGCCATCCGAAGGCCTGGATCCGCCGGGCATAGGCGCCCAGGTCCCACTCGTGGCGGGTGGGACCGCGCTGGCCGAGCCGGTTGACGTCGATCACGGCGGTGAGGTTGTCCAGCCGCTCGTGTCCGGCGTGCTCCACCGCCTCCCACACCGAGCCCTCGGCCATCTCGCTGTCCCCGCACAGCACCCAGACGTGGTACGGCAGGTGATCGAGCCGTTTGCCGGCCAGGGCCAGGCCGACACCGACCGGGAGCCCCTGTCCGAGGGAGCCGGTGGCCGTGTCGACCCAGGGAAGGCAGGGGGTCGGATGCCCCTCCAGCCGGCTGCCGTGCTTGCGGAATTCGAGCAGTTCGTCGTCGGGGACCGCGCCCGCGGCCTTGTAGAGGGCGTAGAGCAGCGGTGATGCATGGCCCTTGGAGAAGACCAGATGGTCGTTGCCGGGGTGGTCCGGCCGGTCGAAGGAGTAGCGCAGATGGTTCGCCAGCAGGACGGCCACCAGATCCGCCGCCGACATCGACGACGTGGGGTGACCGGAACCGGCGGCATCGGCGGCCCGTACGGCGTCCACGCGAAGCTGCTGGCCGAGCTCGCACAACTGATCGTGATCCATGTCGAACCCTCCCCGGTCAGGACCGGCAACGAGTACCCTCCTGACCTGCACCCCACACCGCACGGCTCGACCGCTCCGGCGGTCGTCGACCCGCCGTCCGGTGGGCAGACCCGCGAACCGAAATTCGATGCACCCCAGATCCCTGTGCGATTACGTCCCCCTAATGAGGGTGGCGTAGGGTAGCGAAGCCAACAACTACCCGTTCATGTACGTGTGTTGACGGCTAGCCTGCGGTGCGCGCCGCCGTGTCCGTACTGGCTGATTGGAGAGGACTCCGATGCCTGAACCCCCTACCTATGCCGCGCACCCGGAGCCCGGACGGTATGCCGCGGCGCCGTCGGGGAAGAGGCACGGCAGGTTACCGGGCCACGAGTCGGCAGCCGACACCGCGACCAGGCGCCGGCTGATACGCCTCGCCTTGCTCCCCGGGCTGCTCGTCTCGGTGCTGTCGTTCGCCGTCATGATCTTCATCCTGCGGTCCCAGGAGGGCCACGCGGACGGTACGACCTGGGGAGTCCTGGTCGGAGCCGCCGTCCTCGGGCTCGGCGCCCTGCTGGGTGGCGCCGCGGCGGGCGACGCCGAGGCGCGCATCATGGCGCGGCGGTACGCGGCCCTGCGCCGGGCCGCCGCCCGCGGTCAGTCGGAGCTCCACGATCTGTTGCGGCGGCTGGGCCAGGGAGAGCGGATCCCGTCGCGGCCGCCCGCCCCGCTTCCCCCTCCCGGGGGCGACGCCCTGGACCTGCTCAACCACGAGCTCACGCAGGCACAGCACCAGGCCGAGGCCGCCCTGGTCCAGGCGGCACAGCTCCTCCGGGGCAGTTCCGCAGGCAGCGAGGAGAAGGTCGAGGTCTTCGTCAATCTCGCTCGGCGGCTGCAGTCCCTGGTCCACCGCGAGATCGAGCTCCTCGACGAGTTGGAGAACGAGGTGGAGGACCCGGATCTGCTCAAGGGTCTGTTCCATGTGGACCACCTCGCGACCCGCATCCGGCGGCACGCCGAGAACCTGGCGGTGCTCGGCGGCGCCATCTCCCGCCGCCAGTGGAGCCGTCCGGTCACCATGACAGAGGTGCTGCGCTCCTCGATCGCCGAGGTCGAGCAGTACTCGCGGGTCAAGCTCGTGCCGCCGATCGAGGGCACGCTACGCGGCCACGCGGTCGCGGACGTCATCCACCTGCTGGCCGAACTCGTCGAGAACGCGACGGTGTTCTCCGCCCCCCAGACCCAGGTGCTGCTGCGGGCGCAGCGGGTGTCGGCGGGACTTGCCATCGAGGTTGAGGACCGCGGTCTCGGCATGCCCCGGCAGGACCAGATGCGGATGAACGCGCTGCTGTCCGACCCCGACCACATCGACGTCGCCCAACTGCTGCAGGACGGGCGCATCGGTCTGTTCGTGGTCTCCGCCCTGGCCCGCCGCCACGGCATCGTCGTCCAGCTGCAGAGCAACATCTACGGCGGCGTCCAGGCCGTTCTCGTAGTGCCGCACGGGCTGCTCGGCGACGAGGACCCGTCCCCGGCCCAGCGCACCGCTCAGCCGCAGCCCGCCGCGGTGCCCGGCCCCCAGCCTGCCGCCGTGGCCTCCGCGCAGCACCCGGAGCGCCGCGCGGTGCAGCCGCCCGCGGCAGCACAGCAGCCGCTCGCCATGCCCGCCCCGATACCCCAGCAGCACGCGCGCGCAGCGGAACCGGCGCGGACATCCATCGGTCCCGGGGAGCTACTCGCCCCCCGCGACGGCGTCCCCGCCCACCCTGCCGACGCTCGAGGGGAGCGACCCGAACTGCCGCGCCGGCGGCGCCAGGAGCACATCGTCCCGGAGCTCCGGGACGAACCGACCGTTCGCACTCGAACGACGGGGGACGAGCAGGAGTCGGAACACGACCCGGATCTGATGGCTGCGTTCCGGCGGGGCGTCGATCGGGCCGAAACTCCGGACACACCCGACGAGAGTCCCGCCGACAGCTCTCGCTAACCGCAGGCTCTTACACCTCACCCCCAAGGAGAAGATCGCCCCCATGGTGAGCGACATGCGTACCGGCCAGACCACGGATTTGTCCTGGCTCCTGACCGGCCTCGTCCAGCGCGTACCTCACACCCGCAACGCGCTGTTGCTGTCCTCCGACGGACTGGTCAAGGCCGTACACGGCCTTGAGACCGATGCTGCCGACCACATGGCAGCCCTGGCCTCCGGCCTGTACTCCCTCGCCCGCAGCGCCGGAATGCGCTTCGGCGACGGCGGAGAGGTACGGCAGGTGGTCGTGGAACTCGACACCACGCTGCTGTTCGTCTCCACCGCCGGGTCCGGCGCCTGCCTGGCCGTCCTGGCCGAACGCGAGGCGGATGCGGCCGTGCTCGGCTACGAGATGGCCATGCTGGTCAAGAGCGTCCGCCCGTACCTCGGCACGCCCGCCCGCCAGGCGGTGGGCGCCCCGCGAACGCCCGGCGCCCCGCACGACACAGGGCTGTAGAGGATGGGGGAAGCGCGGGACGGGATGTGGCTGGACGACGCGGCCGGACGATTAGTCAGGCCGTACACGGTCAGCAATGGGCGCACCCGTCCCACGGCGCACTTCGACCTTCTCACCATGGTGATGTCGACCGGCAGCCAGCCGAAGAACGACCTCGGCCCGGACCACGCCCAGGTCCTGGGACTGTGCGGCGGGCCGATGTCGGTGGCCGAAGTGGCCGCCCACGTCCGGCTCCCCGCCGTTGTCACCAAAGTCCTGCTGTCCGATCTCGTGGACTGCGGCGCGCTCACCACCCGTGCGCCGCGGCCCGTCGCGACGGCGTCCCCTTCCGACCGAGACCTCCTGGAGGCGGTGCTGCATGGTCTTCGCAAACGGCTCTGACCCCTTTCCCACCGCCCTGAAGATCCTCATAGCCGGCGGCTTCGGGGTGGGCAAGACCACCTTCGTCGGCGCGGTGAGCGAAATCGATCCGCTGAGCACCGAGGAGTTACTCACCCAGGTGAGTGCTCGTACGGACAGCCTGGAGGGCGTCGAGGACAAGACGACCACCACGGTGGCGATGGACTTCGGGCGGATCACCCTGGACCGGAACCACGTGCTCTATCTGTTCGGCACGCCGGGTCAGGAACGGTTCTGGTTCATGTGGGACGAGCTGTCCAACGGCGCGCTCGGCGCCGTCATCCTCGCGGACACCCGTCGGCTGGACCACTGTTTCGCGGCCGTTGACTTCTTCGAGCGGCGTGGTATCGGCTTCATCGTGGCGGTCAACGAGTTCGACGGGGCGTTCCACTACGACGCCGAGGAGGTCCGCGCGGCCATAGACCTCAAACCCGATGTGCCCGTCGTGATGTGTGACGCACGGCAGTGCAACTCCGGCACCCAGGTGCTGGTGGCACTGGTACAGCACCTGCTCAGTTCTGCCCCCGGCACGCCGGTGGCGTAACCCGCCCCGCTGCGCAGGCCACCGGTCGGCGCAACCGAATCCGCTGTCGAACGGAGCTCCCATGTCCGCCCCCATCCCCTACACGCAGTTCGACCCGACGAGCTATCTGCTCCTCACACCCGAGGACAGCGACGCACCGGCCCGGGTAGCCAGGCTGCGCGAGCTCGGGATAGGAGACACCCCTGTCCCGGAGTTCGACGACTTCGCGCGGGAGCTGGCCCGAATCACCGGGGCGCCGTACGCGATGGTCAACTTCATCGACGAGAACCGCCAGTACTTCGCGGGGCTCTACACACCGGGCGAGGGCCAGTCCGGTGTGGAGCTGGATCCGCAGCAGGCGCAGCCGGGCCGGGTGATGTCCCGGGATCACGGCTACTGCCCGCATGTCATCGTCCGGCGCAAGGCGCTGGTTCTGGAGGACGTGTGCGACTATCCGCGGTTCGCGGGGAATCCGGTCGTGGACGAGATCGGCATCCGGTCCTATCTCGGTGCGCCGCTGATCGACCACACGGGCATGGCGATCGGCACGATCTGCGTCGTGGACCAGGAGCCCCGGCCGTGGGGGCGGCAGGGTCTGGAGACCATCAAGTCGATGGCGGCCCAGCTGGTCGAGGGGATCAATCAGCGGGATCTGGGACTCCGGCGCTGATCTGAAGCGTGGGGAGTTCCCCTCCGGACAGGGAAGGTCCCAGGGGCGCCTGAGCGTTGGCGCGGTCCTGTGGTCGCCGTGGGTGTGGTGCCACGGTGAGGGAGTCGCGGGCACGGTGCTGTGCCCGCGACTCCTTCGGTCTTACGCGGGCTGCCCGGCCGGCTCCAGCTGCACGAGATCGGCGAGGCGCTCGGACCACTGTCCCTTGGCCGTTCCCATGGCCAACTCGCCGAGGCGCAGGAGCTGGATGTCCGAGGTCCCGGCTGGGGCGAAGATGTGGAAGGCGTCGCGCAGATAGCGTTCGATGGGGCGGTCGGTGTAGAGCCCGCAGGCGGCGTGGATTTCCATGGCATTGCGCGCCGAGTCGAGCGCGTACTCCACATTGAGGAGCTTGGCGTTCATCAGCTCCGCGTCGCACGGCAGTCCGAGGTCGAGCAGATGGACGGCATGGTATGCCGCCAGCCGCGCGGTCATCAGCCGGGACTGCATCTGACCGAGCTTGAGCTTGATGGAGCCCAGTTCGCCCAGCGGCTTGCCGTAGCGCTCCCGCTCGATGCAGAACGCGGTCGTCTCGTCCAGGATCGCCTGGTGGATGCCGAGGGAGACCGCAGCGAGGTTGGCCCGGCCGTACAGCACGCTGGAGGAGTACGCGACAGACAGGCCCTGACCCTCCTCCCCGAGCAGATTCGCGGCGGGTACCCGGCAGTCGTCGAATCTCAGCTCCCCGAAGCTGAAGCCGTGCAGGCCCATCGCCGGCTGCTGTTCGGCGAGATAGCAGCCCGGGGTGTCGGCCTCGACGAGGAAGGCCGACAGCCCCTTGGAGCCGGGGCCGGTACGGACGACGACGCCGTGCAGATCGCCGACGTGACTGTTGCCGACGAAGACCTTGCGCCCGTTGAGGAGGTAGGTGTCGCCGTCGCGGACGGCGATGCTCTCCATCCCCAGGACGTGCCCGCCCGACTGAGGTTCCGTCACCGCGATCGTCGGCAGGCACTCGCCGGCCGCGATCCGGGGGAGCCAGGTCTTCTTCTGGATCTCGTTGCCGTAGTGGATGATCTTGGCGACGCCGAGCTGGGAGGCCTGAACCATGGCACCCATTGCGCCGCTGACCCTGGAGAGTTCCTCGATGATGATGGTCTTCGCCAGATGACCGGCTGCCATGCCGCCGTAGCTCTCGTCGATGGTTGCCCCGATCCAGCCCTGCCGGGCGATGAGCCGCGACAGGTCCCGGGAGACGGTGCGCGACGCCTCCATCTCCGCAATTCGGGGCCGCACATGACACTCGGCGAACTCGTGTACGCGTTGACGCAAATCGTGATGTCGGCGGTTTGTGAAGTAGCGTTCCACGACGAGCCCTCCTCCGCGCTCCCCCCGCGCCCGGGCCGGACGCGAAGGTCGTTCGTCGGGCAGTGGTCCCCGTCCACCAGGCTGGCCGACAGCAATATCGTCTACAAGTCGACACCACTAGCCAAGATCGTTGTCCGGCTTTGGCTGAAACCCTCTGTGTTGTCTTCTGGGCCCAACTGTGCAATGTGCTACGGCAGTTGCTCTTGATGCAGGGATCGTGCAGAGGTCGTTGTGCGACTTCGCGCGGACCTGTCCGCGCCTCGCCACCGGCCTGCCCACCAGGCAATTGCCGGGCGGGCAGGCCGCCTTGAGGGCTCCGGGAAGGACGCCGCCGAGACCGCTGCACGAGGGGCTGACACCCGATCTCGTGGTGCCCTGCATTTCAGCCGCAGTCGAACGGCGCTCCGGAGCACTTGCCGGTGGACATGTGCTTCCGTGCGCCCCCTCTTCGCTCCTCATGGGGACTTCTGTGACTACTGAGGAACGGGAGGCGCTGGTCGCTCCGACGCCTTCCCCAGCGCGCCACCGATTTCAGGACAGCTGCGTTCGCCCAGCAGACGCCTGACATGCGGGATGCTCTCCCCACGGGACACCTCGACGGTGCCGATCCGAAACGTCAGGAGATCCGCGCATCCGGCTACGTACGCGGCGGCGAACTCCGCACTCCGGGTTGTGCACGGTGGAGCGAGCCCGGGTCCGGACCCGCACCTAGCCTCGGCGCATCGGCAACCCGGACGAGGAGGCGGCGACGGTGAACTGGCTCATCCACGATTACCGCGAGGACGATCTGGCGGCGGTGGTCCATCTGATCGACACCACGGCCGAGCTGGGCCAGGAATCCGTGTTCTCCCTCGCCGAGTGCATCAGTGCACTCACCGCGCGCCAGCCGGCCGTGGTCGCCGTCCACCAGGGCACGCCCATCGGCGCGGCGCTCGCCTGTGTGGCCGGCGACCGGGCATGGGTGATGCGGATCGCCATCGCCTCGGCCTGGCGCGGCCGGGGCCTGGCGAGCGCGCTGCTGATGGAGCTGGAGCGGCGGCTGATCGCGGCGCGGGTACGGCGTATCGCCTACGTGCTTCCCGAGGAGGACCTGTTCGGCCAGGGGCTGCTGAAGGCGGGGTACCTGCGGCGTCCAGCGGTCGCGTACTTCGAGAAGACCGAGCCGCTGACCGGTCCCGCCGCCGGCGTCCTGGAGGAGCTGGGCGGCCGCGTGCTGCCGGGCGACCTGTGGGGCAAGGTCGCGGGCATGGAGGCCGAGAAGGACTTGATCGAACGGCGGGTCGTACTGCCGCTCGCCGAGCCCGAGCGAGCCTCCCGGCACGGGGTGCGGCCGCCGCGCGCGATCGCGCTGTTCGGACCGCCGGGGACGGGCAAGACGACCTTCGCCCGGGGCATCGCCTCCAAGCTGGGCTGGCCGTTCGTGGAGCTGCTGCCGTCCCGGCTCGCCGACGAGGGCAATCTGGCGAACGCGCTGCGTACCGCGTTCGCCCGGATAGGCGAGCTGGAGCGGGTGCTGGTCTTCATCGACGAGGTGGAGGAGATCGCGCCCACGCGCGGCGAAGGCGCCCTCCCGGGCTCGGGCATGCACGGCGTCACCAATGAACTGCTCAAGCTCATCCCCGGGTTCCGGGAGGGCGACGAACGGCTGCTGGTCTGCGCGACCAACTCGATCCGATCGCTCGATCCGGCGTTTCTGCGGCCCGGCCGGTTCGACTATCTGATCCCGATCGGCACGCCGGACCGGGCGGCCCGGTCCGCGATCTGGTCGCGGTACGCCGACGGGCGCGCCGACGTCGACCTGGACGCGCTGGTGGGGGCGAGCGAGCTGTTCACCCCCGCGGACATCGAGCACGCGGCCCGGATCGCCGCCCAGGCCGCCTTCGAGCGCGACCTCGCCCAGGCGGCAGGCGCGGCGCCCGGCGGCGCCGGTCCGGGCCGGACGGGGGCCGGCACCGAGGACTACCTCGCGGCCCTCGCCCAGTGCAGGCCCACGGTCACGCCCGCGATGATCGACGAGTTCACCGCCGACATCTCCGCCCACGCCCGGGTCTGACCCCCGGCGCGGAGCCCCCGTCCCGCCGCTGTCGGCCGTCTCCCACGCGCCGGGGCACCAGAAAGGCCTGGGCCACCGCCAGAACGCCCCGCGAGGCGTGTGAGGGGGCCACGAGCGGTCCGGCGGACAGAACCGGGGGCCCGAGCAGTAAGTGCCTTCCCTCCGGGAACCCGTCGCGTGACGACGAAGGAGGTCGGTCACATGCGTGAGGAGCGCGAGCCGCCGCCCGGGCGCCACGAGACCCGTGAACAACGAGCCGACCGCAGATGGGGTGAGCTGCTGCAGGAGGTGCGGGTCGCGCAGACGGGCGTCCAGATCCTGCTGGCCTTCCTGCTCATCGTCGCCTTCACGCCCCGCTTCACGGACCTGGGCGAAGCCGACCGCGACATCTACGTCGCGACCGTACTGCTCGGGGCCGCGGCCACCGGAGCCCTCATCGCCCCGGCCTCGTTCCACCGCATCGTCGCCGGCCGCCGGCTCAAGCCCGAGACGGTCGAGTGGGCGTCGCGTTTCACCATCGCCGGGCTGATCCTGCTCCTGTGCACCGTGGTCTCGGCGGTGCTGCTGGTACTCCGGATGGTCGTCTCCGACTGGCTGGCAATCTGGCTCGCGTTCGCCGTGCTGGTGTGGTTCGCGGGCTGCTGGTTCGTCCCGGCGCTCTGGCTGCGCCACCGGGCGCGCATCGGACGGTGAGAGCGACGCGCGCACCGGCGACATGCCGCCGGACGCCTCAGCCGTGCGGGAGGACGGGTGTCATGACCGCGGATCGGCCCCGACGCCGTGTCCGTTCTGAGCCGGAACGGTGTGGCCGTCGAATCGGTACTGCTGCGACTGCATCAGGAACATCTCCCGGAAGATCCCGGGGCCCGTGTCACTCGCCATGAGGGACGCGAAACTGCCGCTCTCGGCGAGGCGGCCGCCGTCGAGGACGTAGATCATGTCGGCGGCCTGGACGCTGTGCAGCCGGTGGGTGACCAGGATGATCGTCTGCCGGTCCGAGGCGAGGTCGCGGATCTGCCGGAACGCCTCGATCTCGGCAGCCGGGTCCATGCTGCTCGTCGGTTCGTCGCAGATGAGGATGTCGGCCTGCCGATAGAACGCGCGGGCGAGGGCGAGGCGTTGCCACTGCCCGCCCGAGAGCTCGACGCCTCCGTGGTAGCCGCGCTGACACAGCGTTTCCCAGCCACGCGGCAGCTCGTCGACCACCCTGCGCGCGTCGGCGTACGCGGCGGCGGCCTCCAGCCGGTCGGTGTCGCCGATCTCCGCCGGGCGGCTGACGGCGACGTTCGCCCGGGCGGTGAAGGGCCAGCGCTGGTAGTCCTGCAAAACCAGCGCGACGCGGTCGAAGACCTGGTCGCGGTCGAGGTCCCGCAGGTCGGTGCCGTCCCAGCGGATGCGTCCTGCGGTGGGGCAGTAGAGACCGGCGAGGAGCTTGCTGAGCGTGGTCTTGCCGCTGCCGTTCCGGCCGACCAGCGCGACGACTTGGCCACGCCGGATGGCGAGCGACACCGATTCCAGGGCGGGGGTGTCGCGGTCGGGGTACGTGAACGAGACCTGGTCGAACTCGATCAGGTCGGGCGGCTCGGGCACGGGGACTCCACCGGGCGGAATGGCCCGGCGCTCGGACTCCTCACGCGCCCTGATGAGGTCGTTGAGGAAGAGCGCCTGCTCGTACAGGTGATGGATGTTGGTGACCAGCCTGCGCAGTCCGCTCGTGCCGTTGCCGATGGCGAGGGCCGCGGTGGCGCCGGAGGCGAGCGGCAGGTGCCCGCGGGTGAGAAGCCAGCCGAGGACGGCGTAGGTGAACGCCGCCGTGACCCCGGAGAGAGCGGAGGTGAGCAGGTCCGTACCCGCCTCCCGGTGAGCGAGGCGGGTCTGCTCGCGCTCGGCCTCGACCGCCATGCGTTCGAACTGGCCGAGCAGAAAGCCGCCGGCGCCGTGCACGCGCAGCTCGGGGGCGGCTTCCTGAGAGATCAGCAGGCGCCGCAGCGTGGCTTGCTGGCGGACGTGTTCGAGCCAGACCTGGATGGACTCATAGGTGCACCGCGCGGCACGGACCGTGCCCCAGGCCTTCGGGATGACGACGACGATCAGCAGCGGCATCAGAACGGGGTGCAGCACGGCGAGGACGCCCGCTGCCGCGGCCAGGCCCATCAGCGCCTCGGCGATGCCGAGCGAGTGACCGATCAGGCGGCGGGCCGCGTCCTGGCCGTGCTGGCCCGAGTCGAGGACGGCGTGGAAGTCGGCCCGCTCGATGTGTTCCATCTCCACCCGGATCACCTTGCTCAGCATGCTGACCGCGGCGATCCGCTCGACCTTCGGCTCCAGGCGTCCGGCGGCGCCGAAGGAGACGGCCCGCAGGGTGGCGGCCAGGGCAGTGGCGGCCGCGACCCAGAACAGAGAGGGCACCGCCTCGCGTACCCGGTCCGCGGTGGGGCCGGTGGAGAACAGGTCGACCAGAACGCGGTTGGTGGCGAGCAGGCCGAAGGCCGTCGCGGCGCCCTGGCCGAGCTGCGCGACGGCCACCGCCAGCAGCGCCACCCGGTCGGCCTGCCAGGCCAGCTCGACGGTCAGCCGAATCAGCCGCGGGAGTTGGCGGAGGATCGCCAGGAAGGTGACGTCCAGCCGCGCCCCCTCGTGGGCGGTCCACCCCCACGCGCCTTTGAGCCGGCCGCCGAACAGCAGCTGCTCCGGCGGGGACGTCGGCGCGGCCGAGGCGCGGAAGCGGTGCGGCCACCTCATGCCGCACCTCGCCGGGAGACGCTCGTGATCGTCGGGAGAGCGTGGAGCACGGAGGCCTCCTCGGCATGACGGATGGACGCCGGATCGGACGGGTGCTCGGAAAAACGACCGCCCGATCGGGGGCGTCACGGCCTCCCGAGAGCGTTCTCTCAGTGATGAGTTCGACCGCTGATGAATGGTCGGCCCGCCTACGCGCGCACGCAGGCCGACCCGCGCGAGGAGTTGCGGCGCTTAAGGTTCTGTCCGGCCGATCATGCCGGACAGGACCTAGTCGATTCCGCGGACGATGTGCGACTCCGCCGGGTCGTCGTCGTATCCGGCCAGCCGAATGGGCGACGACCTCGACCAGGCGTCCGGATTCCGCGCTTCCTTGGGCCGGTTGTGCCGGCCCGCGCGTTCCTTGCGCTCCGGCGGGAGCTGGCTGCGTTTCGTCTTCTCGGGTGTCACCGCGCACACTCCTTCGCGTCGGGTGAAACCGGACGTGCCGACCCGGCCTCGACCGGGCGCCGGACGCCCGGTGGGGCTGCAGTTAGGCAGTTCGGACGCGGTGGCGCCGGATCACGCAACCGGGAGCGGGCCATGGTGGCTGGCCTCTCCCGGGACGGCCGAGGTTGTCGGTGCTCTCAAGGAGGCTGTCCGTCGCCCTCAGGGTAGCGACCCGCAGGCTGCGGCGCGCGTCATATTGCGCACGGTTCGGCACGCGGCGTTCACCTACTCGCCGGCCGGCCGTTCACCCGGGAGGCCGGGCCCACCCGGGGCGGCCCCGACCGCAGGCCCGCCGTTCGGGCCAGATCAGCCGGCGAGAGTCCCGCGTTAACCGACCCGTCCGAGGGGAACTCGTGCGGCATGTCGCACCACCGCCACGACGGCCCCACCCACGAGTCCTACTGGATGGTGTCGGCGGAGAGCACCGGATATCCGTCGCTCGACACCGACCTGGAGGTGGAGGTCGCCGTGATCGGCGGTGGCATCGCCGGCCTGTGCTCCGCCTGGGAGCTGCGGCGCGCCGGTCTGGACGTGGCACTCCTGGAGGCGGACCGCATCGGCTCCGGTGTCACCGGCTACACGACGGCCAAGCTCACCTCGCTCCACACCCTGATCTACGCATGGCTGCGGGAGGAGCGTGGCCCGGAGGCCGCCCGGCTGTACGCGGACTCGCACCAGGACGCCGTCGAGCACGTGAGCCGGATCTGCGCCGAGCTCGGGGCCGACGCCGAACTGGAGCGCATCCCCGCCTACACGTACGTGGAGTCGGCGCGGCGGGTCGAGGAGATCCGCGCCGAGGCCGAGGCGGCGCGCGAAGCGGGTCTGCCCGCATCGTTCGTGACGGAGACCGACCTGCCCTACCCGGTCGCGGGCGCGGTGCGCGTGGCAGACCAACTCCAGTTCCATCCCCGCAAGTTCCTGTTCGCCCTCGCCCGGGACCTGACCGCCCGCGGAGGGCGAATCTTCGAGCGCTCCCGCGCGGTGGGCCTGCACGACGGAGCCCGGTGCCGGATCACCACCGAGAGTGGGGCGACGGTGGTGGCCCGGGATGTCGTCGTCGCCACGCACTATCCGGTCTTCGACCGGGCCATGCTCTTCACCCGCCTCAAGCCGCGCCGCGAGCTGGTCGCCGGCGCGGCGGTCCCGGCCGCGAGCGCCCCGCACGGCATGTACATCACTCCGGAGCAGCACACCCGCTCGGTGCGCAGTGCACCCTTGCACGACGACGGGCAGCGGCTGCTGATCGTCACCGGCGAGGCCTTCGAGCCCGGGGTGGGGAGCGTCGAGGAGCGGTACGCACTGCTGTCGGCCTGGACGCGGGGCCGTTTCCCGGATGCCGAGATCACCTACCGCTGGGCGGCCCAGGACAACGACACCACGGACCGGCTGCCGTACGTCGGGCACTTCCACCCGGGCACGCAGCATCTGTACGTGGCCACCGGCTTCGGCGGCTGGGGCATGAGCGGCGGGGTGATGTCCGGACGGCTGCTGGCCGCCCATATCGCCGGGGGGCCGCGGCCCGCCTGGACCGAGCTCTACGACCCCCGGCGTCTCCCGCACGTACGGGAGGCCGCCCCGCTGCTCAAGCAGCAGGCCTTCGTGGCCAAGCACTTCGTCGGCGACCGGCTGCACACCTCGCACCTGGACTCCGTCGAGGACATCCCGCCCGGCAGCGGCGCGGTCGTACGACTGGGCGGCCGGCACTGCGCGGTGTACCGGGACGACTCCGGCGCGGTCACGGCGGTGGATGCCCGGTGCACACATCTGGGTTGCCTGGTCCACTTCGACGACGCCGACCGCGTCTGGGAGTGCCCGTGCCACGGCTCGCGGTTCGCGACGGACGGGTCGGTGCTCCACGGGCCGGCCACCCGGCCCCTGGAGCCCCAGGAGGTCCCGGAACTGCCCCACAGGGGTGGCGGCGGCGCCGCAGGAAGCGGAAGGTGGAAGCGGTGAGCCCTTCCGTCGGAACGAGGTGAGGGCCGTGCTTACCAGGACGCGGGCGGTCCAAGGTGCGCCCTGCTGGGTGAGCCTGATGGCGCACGACCTGAAGGCCGCCCAGGACTTCTACGCCGCTGTGCTGGGCTGGCATTACAAACCCGGCTTCCAGGGGCAGGGCAGCTACTCGGTCGCACTCGCCCATGGGACGCCCGTGGCCGGGCTCGCGGCCACCGCGCGCACGCTGGGCTTCCCGGTGTCCTGGACGGCGTACTTCGCGGCCGACAGCGCGGACCGGGTGGCGGAACGCGTCCGGGAGCGCAGCGCCACGGTCGCGGTCGGCCCGATCGAGTTCGGCAAGGGCCGGGTGGTGTGGGCCGCCGACCCCCAGGACGCGGTGTTCGGCATCTGGGAGGGCGAGGTCGACCCCGACTGGCGGGTGCGCCGCCGCGGTTCCGGGGCTCCCGCGTGGCTGGAGCTGCGCACCAGGGACCCGTTCGCCGCCGCGCTCTTCTACGGCGAGGTGTTCGACTGGGACGCGAAGGAGGCCGACCGTCTCGACGTCCGGTACGAGGACGAGCATGTGGTGGTGCGCATCGGCGGGCACATGGTGGCCATGCTGTGCGGCGGAGGCGTGGAGTCCGCCCCCGACCCGCACGTCCGGCCGCAGTGGCATGTCCACTTCTGCGTGGACGACGTGGAGGCCGCCGCTCGCCAGGTCCTCGCGGCTGGAGGCGCGGTCGTATCGCCCCCCGCCGACTCGACCGTCGGCCCCGTCGCCGCGTTCCGCGACCCCGAGGGCGCCCTGTTCCACGTCACGGTCTGCGAGCCCTGACAGCGGCGTACGGACCGCGCGGCGGGCGATGCCTCTCGCTCGCCCACCGCACGGTTCCGCGCCGTACGAGTCCTGGCCGGGGACGGATGTCGGGCGTGCCGCGGCTCACGGCCTGAGGAGCACCTTGACCATGCCGTCCTCCTTCGCCTGGAACGACTTGTACGCCGAGGGGGCGTCCTCCAGAGGCAGCGTGTGCGTCGCGAAGCCCTCCACACCCAGCGGATCACTGTCGGTGAGCAGCGGCATGATGTCGTCCACCCAGTGCCGGACGTTGGCCTGGCCCATCCGCAGCTGGATCTGCTTGTCGAAGAGGGTGAGCAGCGGCAGCGGGTCGGTCATGCCGCCGTAGTCGCCGACCACCGAGATCGTGCCGCCGCGGCGGACGATGTCGATGGCGGTGAGCAGGGCGCGCAGGCGGTCCACCCCCGCATGCTCCGCCAGCTTCTCGGCGACCGTGTGGGGTAGGAGGTTGGTGAGCTGCTGGGCGGCCTTGGCCGCCGGGGCTCCGTGGGCCTCCATGCCGACCGCGTCGATGACCGCGTCCGGGCCACGGCCGTCGGTCATATCGCGGATGACATCGGCGAGGTGCTTGCGGTGCTCCCGCAGGTCCAGCACCTCCACCCCGCGCGATCGCGCCCGCTCGAGCCGCTCCGGGACGAGGTCGACGCCGATGACCCGCCACACCCCGCGACGCAGCGCCACCCGCGCCGCCATGTCCCCGATCGGCCCCAGGCCGAGGATGGCCAGGGTGCCGCCCTGCGGGACGGCCGCGTACTCCACGGCCTGCCAGGCCGTGGGCAGTACGTCGGAGAGGTAGACGAACCGCTCGTCGGGCGGACCGTCGGGCACCTTGATGGGCAGCGTGTCGGCGAAGGGGACACGCAGGTACTCGGCCTGCCCGCCGGGGATCTCGCCGTAGAGCTTCGTGTAGCCGAACAGCGACCCGCCCATGCCCCGGTCGCGGATCTGGGTGGTCTCGCACTGCGACTGAAGGCCCGCCTCGCACATGTAGCAGGTGCCGCAGGAGACGTTGAACGGCACCACCACCCGGTCACCCGGGGCCAGCGATGTCACCTCGGCGCCGACCTCCTGCACGACGCCCATGGGCTCGTGCCCGAGGATGTCGCCCTCCTGGAGGAACGGCCCCAGGAGTTCGTACAGGTGCAGATCAGAGCCGCAGATGCCGGTGCAGGTGATTCGTACGACCGCGTCCGTCGGCTTCTCGATCCGCGCGTCCGGCACCGTGTCCATCCGGACATCACGCCTTCCGTGCCAGGTCAGGGCCCTCATGGCTCCTCCTTCCGAGGCCGCTGGGCGGCCTTGTGCGCCAGGCGTCCCGGGTGCACCGGCGCGGCGCGGCCCAAACCGCTCGTAGCGTGTCCGTATGGCCCGCGATCTGGACCGGCTGTACCGCGCGGCCTGCGCGCGGCGGCTGACCTACCCGGAGGCCGGTGCGACGCTCGGCGGGCCGTTCCCGGCCGAGTATGCGCAGCTGCGCCGCAGGATCCGCCTCGGCGATGGCCCGGAGGTCTTCGCCCGGGCCGGGGCGTATGTGCGGGCGTGGGGCGCGCAGCGCGGAGCCGGTTTCGACGTCCATCCGGGATCCGAGCCGGTGCCGGGGGCCACGGTGCTGATCGTCGCCCGCCTTCCGGGACTGCGCCGTCCCCGGCTGGTGATCCCGTGCCGGGTGGTGGCGACGGTGTCCGAGCCGCGCCGGACCGGCTTCGCGTACGGGTCACTGCCGGGCCATCCGGCGTGCGGCGAGGAGGCGTTCGTGGTCACGCGGGACGATGAGGACGGGGTCTGGTTCGAGGTGATCGCCTTCTCCCGGCCCGGCGCCTGGTACGCCCGCCTGGGCGGCCCGGTGACCCGTGGTGTGCAGCGCGCGGCCGTCGCACGCTATCTGCGGGCGGTCGCCGCGGTCGCAGCCCCCGCCGGAATCGGTTGATACTGCCCGTATGACCGTCCTCGTCGGGACGTCCGGATGGCAGTACAAGGACTGGCGCGACGTCCTCTACCCTCCCGAGCGGCCACAGCGGCTGTGGCTGGAGGAGTACGCCCGGAACTTCGCCACGGTCGAAAGCAACAACGCGTTCTACCGCCTCCCCACCGAGGAGAACTTCGCCGACTGGCGGGACCGCACTCCGGCCGGGTTCGTCATGGCGATCAAGGCCAGCCGGTTCCTGACGCACATCAAACGGCTGCGCGACCCCGAGGAGCCGGTCCGACGGCTGATGTCGCACGCCGCCGGTCTGGGACCCCGGCTGGGGCCCGTACTGCTTCAGCTGCCGCCCACGCTACGCGCGGACGCCGCCCTGCTGGACACCTGCCTGGGCTGTTTCCCGGACGGCACGCGGGTCGCCGTCGAGCCGCGCCACGCCTCGTGGTGGACGGACGAGATCCGGGACGTGCTGCAGCGGCGGGGAGCCGCGTTGTGCTGGGCGGACCAGTGGTCCCGTCCCGTCACCCCCCTCTGGCGGACCGCCGACTGGGGGTATCTCCGCCTCCACCAGGGGCGCGCCGAGCCGTGGCCCCGCTACGGCCGCCGGGCGCTGCACACCTGGGTGCGGCGCATCGCCGACACCTGGCCGGACACGGCCGATGTCTACACCTACTTCAACAACGACCCGGGCGGAGCCGCCGTCCTGGACGCCATCACCTTCGCCCACGAGGTCTCCGCCGAGGGCCGCTCGGTGACCCGGACGCCGGAGGGGCGCGCCACCACCGAGTGACCGCACGGGATATACGGGATACGGGACGGACGGGGCGGCCGGCCCCGCTGTGCCCGGCGGATCCGCGAAGGGAGCGAGGCGGGGCATGGTGCGCAAGCGCGTGGTGGTCATCGGGGACGTGCAGGGCGTGTTCTTCCGTAACACCTGCCGGAGTACCGCCAGGGCGCACGGCGTCGCCGGCTGGGTGCGGAATCTGCCGGACGGGACCGTCGAAGCCGTCTTCGAAGGGGCCGCCGAGGGCGTGGACGAGCTGGTCGCATGGGCCCACGACGGTCCGCCGACGGCGATCGTCGACGAGGTGTCCGTACGCCAGGAGGAGCCCGAAGGGATCGTGGGATTCGAGATCCGGCCGACACCTCTGGGCTTCTAGGTCCTCCTTCCGGCCGTCGCATCCGCGTGAGACGGGCCACTCGGTGGCATCCTGAATATGTGTACGAACCGGCACTGTGCCTTCGTTTCCCCGCGGAACTGCGGTTGTTCCTGTCGGCGCGCCACCGGACGGGGCAGGTCTGGGTGGCGCACGACGGGACGTCGTCGCTCGGCCATGTCGTCGAGTCGCTCGGCGTACCACTCCCGGAGGTCGGCTCCCTGCGTATCGACGGCCGTACGGTCGCGCCCTCGTACCGGCCGCGGCCGGGCGATGTGGTGGAGGTGCACGCGGTGGCACGGCCGCAGGAGCCACGCCCGGAGCCGCTGCGGTTCGTCCTCGACGTCCATCTCGGCGCGCTCGCGCGACAGCTGCGGCTGGTGGGCGTGGACACCGCCTATCGCAACGACATGGACGACGACGCACTCATCGCGCAGGCGAACGCGGAACGCCGGGTGCTGCTGACCCAGGACCGCGGGCTGCTGCGCCGGCGCTCGCTGTGGCTGGGGGCGTATGTGCGGGGTGCGGGGCCGGACCGCCAACTCGCCGACGTACTCGAGCGGTTCGAGCCCCCGCTGGCGCCGTGGACGCGCTGCATGGCGTGCAACGCGCTGCTGTCCCGGGTCGAGAAGGCCGATGTGGAGCATCTGCTGCGGCCGGGCACCCGGCGCACGTACGACAGCTTCATGCGCTGCTCCGACTGCGGCAAGGTCTACTGGCGCGGCGCACACAGCGGCAGGCTGGAGCGGATCGTGTCGGCGGCCAGGCGCATGGGCGTGGCCGCCGTGGCCTTCGCGGTCATGGCGCTCACCCTCGCGTCCTGCACCGACCCCGGGGCCGAGGAGGAGATGCCGCCGCCGCCCCGGGACGCGCAGGGCAGGGTGGTCTCCCCGTTCACGGGACTCGTCGCCGACCCGGGACCGGTGCTGGCCGTGAAGATCGACAACGTAGGACCGGCGCGGCCGCACACCGGCCTGGGGAAGGCGGACATCGTCTACGTGGAGCAGGTCGAGGCGGGGCAGACCCGGATCCTCGCGGTGCTCTCGTCCCGTCTGCCCCCGAAGCTGGGGCCGGTGCGCAGCGCGCGTGAGTCGGACATCGAACTCCTCCGCCAGTTCGGGCGGCCCGCCCTGGCGTACTCCGGGGTCCAGTCCAAGCTCAGTCCGCTGCTCAAGGATGCTCCGCTCTACGCCATTCCACCGGGCGAGGCTCCCGACGCGTACTTCCGCAACGGTGGCCGGCGGGCCCCGCACAACCTCTACCTCCGGCCCGACCGGTTGCTCTCCGCCGCGCCCGAGGCTTCGGAGGCGGCGGACATCGGATTCCGGTTCGGGGCGGCGCCGGCCGGTGGCAAGCCGGTGCAGCAGCACACGGTCCGCTACCCCGCCGCCCGCTTCTCCTTCACCTGGTCGCCCGGCGAGAAGCAGTGGCGGGTGTCGATGGACGGAACGGCGTTCAGCACCACCGACGGCGGACGGTCCGCAGCGGCGACCGTGGTCGTCCAGCGGGTCACCGTCCGTGAGTCGGAGTTCCAGGACCGCTGGGGCGCCGTCTCGCCCTACACCGAGACCGTGGGCTCGGGCAGCGCAGTGGTGCTGCGCGACGGCAAGGCGTACGACGCCCGGTGGAGCCGCGACACGGAGGAGGACGGCACGAACTTCACCACTCCCTCGGGTGAGCCGCTGAACTTCGCCAAGGGTCAGGTCTGGGTGCTGCTGAGCGGACGGTGAGTTCGCTTCGCCGGGTGCGGTCGCGGGTAAGCAACTGGTATGACCATCAAGGGCGTTGACGTCGCGTCGTATCAACCGACGGACTACAGCACCAAGGGCATCGACTTCGTCTTCATCAAGATCACGGAGGGGAGGTCGTACACGAACCCCAAGTGGGTCGGGCAGCGGAAGACCGCGCGCGACGCCGGACTGGTCACCGGCTTCTACCACTTCGTACGGGCCGGGAGCATGAGCGCGCAGGCCGACTACTTCCTCTCGAAGATCAACCTGGTCGACGGCGACATGCTGGTCCTCGACTGGGAGGACACCGATGTCAGCAACGCGCAGAAGGACTCCTGGATCAAGTACGTCCAGGGCAAGCGCCCGGACCACCGTGTGCTGCTGTACTGCAACCGGGACTTCTGGCTGAATCGCGACACCACGTCCTTCGCGGGCGACGGGCTGTGGATCGCGAACCACAACGGGAAGCCGGGGCAGCCGGGAATCAAGGCCCCGTGGCGCTTTCACCAGTACAAGACCCAGCCCCTGGACACGAACGTCGGCCGGTTCGACGACCGCGCCGCGCTGCGGGCGTGGGCCCGCTCCGCATCCGGCTGAATGAGGAGCGGGCGCCACGCGCGGGCACGGTCCGATCAGCCGACGCGCTCGATCCGGGCCTTGCGGATGAGGAACTTGCCGGGCTCACGGACCTGCTCGAAGGCCGCGTTGTTGAGGAGCGCGCAGCTCCCGGAGACCGATGTCACGTCCACGGTCGTGGACTTGTTGTTGTCGAGGTTGGTCACCTTGAGCTTGGTGCCCACCGGGAACTGGCTGCTGGACGCCGCGGGCGCGCCTCCCTCGCCGGAGAGGGTCACCGTCGAACCCTGGCAGACCACCTCTCCCGCCTGACCTGCGCCTGCGCCCTGGCCGGCTTCTTCACCCTGGCCCGCGCCTTGGTCCTGACCGGCGCCCTGCTCCTGACCGGCACCCTGGTCCTGGGCCGGCGGTGCCTGCTGCTCGGGCGCGGCAGCAGCGTCCCCACCCTCCGCGCAGCCCGCCGCCTGCTGCTGCACTTGAATCTGCTTGATGACTGCCTGCCGGTTGGCGATCCTGGCCGCTGACTGGGCGTCCGGATTGGCCTGCTGGTCGGCGATGAAATTCTGGTTGTTGCTCAGCGCCTTGGCCAGACCGTCACAGGTGACCGAGGCCTGGCTGGTACCGGTCATCACCACGGCTGTGCCACCGACCAGTGCGGCGGCGCCGACAAGTATGACGATCTTCTTCTTCCGGCTGACCGTTTTCCTGCGGGACACGCGCAACTCCTGTCGTCGTTCACAAACCCACGGTCGAGATTTCGAACCGCGTGCCCTTAAGAACGTGGCCGGGCCGGGATCTGCTCAGAGCCGATCCGGATTCATCGAGAATCGATGAATCGACGAACTCACATCGCGGATTCAGGCGGCGGATCCCGGTCGTCCGGTCGGCGCCGTCCGTGTGGCACAGCCGCCGCGGGGCCGTAGGCTCGATGCTCCGGGCGCCCGAGGCACTACGGACCGCGACGGGCCGGGCGGCACACTGCTCGCACGGCCGAAATCGGGCCCGACGATCAGTCGGAGTCGACTGCACAACAGGCATATCCAGGGGACGATGGAGGCATCGCGGCGATGAGGACAGGGCAACCGAGAGAGGTGCCCGGGATGAGACAGACCGATCCTCGGCGGGCCGGCCACCCCGAGAGTGCCGCCCCCGAGCCTTCGGCACCCGGGGGGCTTCTGGACGCCCTGGGGGTCGCCGCCGTCGTTCTGGACGCCAAGGGCCGGATCGCTCTGTGGAGCCCGTCGGCGGAGCAGCTCTTCGGCTACAGCGCGGACGAGGCGCTCGGCCAGGCCGGTTCCGCACTGCTCGTCGACCCGCAGCACGCCCCACTGGTCAAGGAGCTGTTCAGCCAGGTGCTCGAGGGCGCCACCTGGGCCGGCGGCTTCCCCGTCCGGGTCAAGGACGGCAGCCTGCGGCAGATCGAGTTCCGCAACATGCGGATGCTCGACGAGAAGAAGAACGTCTACGCCCTGGGCATCGCCACCGACCAGACCGCGCTGCGCACCGTCGAAACCGACCTGGCGCTGTCCATGCGGCTGATCAGCCAGTCCCCGATCGGGCTGGCCGTCCTCGACACGGATCTGTGCTATGTCCTGGTCAACCAGGCCCTCGAGCGGATCAACGGCCTGCCCGCAGAGAAGCACCTCGGCCGGCATGTATCGGACGCCCTGCCGTTCCTCGACGTGTCGGCCATCGAGAACGCGACGCAACAGGTGCTGGCCACGGGCGCGCCGCTGCTGGACCAGTACGAGGTGGGGCGCACGCCCGCGGACCCCGGACAGGACCACGCGTGGTCCGTGTCGTACTACCGGCTGGAGGACACCGGCGGGCAGGTCCTGGGCGTCGCCGTATCGGTGATCGACGTGACCGAGCGGCACAGCGCGACCGTGGAGATGACGCGGGCGCGGAAGCGGCTGGCCCTCATCGCCGACGCCGGGGTCCGGATCGGCACCACGCTCGACCTTCCCCATACGGCCCGGGAGCTGGCCGAGGTGGTCGTACCCGACCTCGCCGATCTCGCGGCGGTGGACATCCTCGACGACATTCTCAGCGACCGGCAGGCCGCATCGGTGCCGGTGAGCGACGGCGGACCTGCGGTGTTCCGGGCACTCGCGGTGAAGACCGGCTACCGCACCGAGGCGTCAGGCGCACCGGACCCCGCCGGCAAAGTCGCCAGGTACGACCCCGACCGCCTGATCGCCCAGGTCGTGAACTCCGGCGACCCGATCCTCGTGCCGCGGCTGGACGAGGAGACCTTGCGCCGGGTCGCGCGGGACGACGACTCCGCCGCCCTGCTCGCCCGGGCGGGCGCCCACTCCTACCTCGGGGTGCCGCTGATAGCCCGCGGCCAGGTGATAGGCACCCTGAGCCTGCTGCGGGCCCGTAACCAGACTCCGTTCGACGAGGACGACCGCCTGCTCGCCAGCGAACTCGCGGCGCGGGCCGCCATCAGCATCGACAACGCCCGGCTGTACCGAAAGGAGCGGCGCACCGCGCTGATGCTGCAGCGCAGCCTGCTGCCCGGCCGGCCACCGCGCCAGCCCGGCCTGGAGATCGCCTACCGCTACCAGCCCGCGGGGGCCACCCACGAGGTCGGCGGCGACTGGTTCGACGTGCTGCCGCTCGCCGGGGACAAGACCGCGCTGGTCGTCGGCGACGTGATGGGCAGCGGCATCACGGCGGCCGCGACGATGGGCCAGCTGCGTACGGCCACGCGTACGCTGGCGCGCCTCGACATGCCGCCCGAGACGGTGCTCAGCCATCTCGACGATGTCACGGCGGGGCTCGACCAGGCCTTTGCGACCTGCGTGTACGCCAGGTACGACCCGCGAACGCGGCAGTGCCTGGTGTCCACCGCCGGCCATCTGCCGCCCGCCGTCGTCCATCCCGACGGCAGCGCGGAGTACGTCGACGTCCCCACCGGGGCGCCGCTGGGCGTCGGGGGCGTTCCCTTCGGGACCGCGGAGCTCGAGCTGCCGCCGGGCAGTCGGCTGGTGCTCTACACCGACGGCCTGGTCGAGACCCGGGACGACCCGATCGACGTGCGCCTCACCGATCTGCTCCGGATGCTGTCCGGTCCCCGCCACTCCCTGGAGCGCACCTGCGACTTGCTGCTCCACTCGCTGCGCGACCCCGACGGACACGACGACACCGCTCTGCTCATCGCGGAAACCCAAACACATTGACCGTCCATTCAAGAAGTTGACGTGCGCAACTCATTGACGGTCCTTGTGTCTTCATTTACACCATGCTGAGAGCGCTCTCACCCAACCCCCCTCTCTCGGAGGCACTCTCCCATGAGCACGAGCAGCGTCACTCAGCCCCCTCCGTCCCGCAGGCGCAGAGCCGTCCTCGCCGCCTGCAGCGTCTTCACGCTGGCCCTCGCGGTGCTGGCCGCGGTGCTCACGGCCGGGCCGGCCCGCGGCGACGTCCCGCCCGCGCCCGGCTGGAACCTGCAGTGGAGCGATGACTTCAACGGACCGGACCGCACCCTGCCCTCGTCCACCAACTGGCAGATAGACACCGGGCATTCGTACCCCGGCGGCCCCGCCAACTGGGGTACCGGCGAGATCCAGAACTACACCCGCTCCCTCGACAACCTCAGCCTCGACGGCGGGGGCAACCTACGTATCACCCCGCTCCGCGACGGCGCGGGCAACTGGACCTCGGCACGCATCGAGACCCACCGCGCCGACTTCAAGGCGCCCGCCGGAGGCGTACTGCGCATCGAGAGCCGCATCCAGATGCCGAACGTCACCGGCAACGCCGCCCTCGGCTACTGGCCCGCATTCTGGGCCCTCGGCTCTCCCTACCGCGGCAACTACTGGAACTGGCCCGGTATCGGCGAATTCGACGTCATGGAGAACGTCAACGGGATCAACTCCGTGTGGGGCGTGCTCCACTGCGGCGTCAACCCGGGAGGGCCCTGCAACGAGACCACCGGCATCGGTGCCAACCGCGCCTGCCCGGGCTCGAGCTGCCAGTCGGCCTTCCACACCTATCGGTTCGAGTGGGACCGCAGCACCACCCCGAACGAACTGCGCTGGTATGTCGACGGCCAGCAGTTCCACAGTGTCAACGAGAACCGCGTCGGTGCCGACGCCTGGAACAACATGACCCAGCACGCGGGCTACTTCATCCTGCTGAACGTCGCCATCGGCGGCGCCTTCCCCGACGCGCTGGCCGGCAGCAAGACGCCGACGTCGGCCACGGTCCCCGGCCGCCCGATGCTGGTCGACTACGTCGCCGTCTGGAGCCGCGGCGGCTCCACCACGCCACCGGGCAGCGAGCCGCCCTCCGGCTCCCCCACACTGCATCTGCGCTCCGGTGGTGCGCTCGGCGACGCCGCGTCGTCCGGGGACACGGCCACCCTCGCCTCGGCCGGCGGCACCAACCACGACGGGACTCCGCACCAGCAGCAGACCTTCGTCTCATCCGGGATCACCCGGAAGTACAGCGGCGGCTCCACGCAGTTCGACCTGTTCGTCGACGCCGGCAGCACGGTCGCCAACGGCCAGCAGGTGCGCGTCTCGTACGACCTCACCGGCGACGGCAGCTGGGACCGTACCGAGACCTATCACTACTTCGCCACCGACCCCGTGGCCGGATACGAGCACTACACGCAGAGCCTCGGACTGAAGTCGGCGAGCGGCAGTCTCGGGGACATGGTGAACGGCAAGGTCCGGGTCGAGGTCTGGAACGCCATCGGCAACGGCGTCAGCACCCTGGGCACCGGCGACACGTCCTTCGTCAAGATCCCCTTCAGCTGAGGGGAGGGGACGATGCGCCGCCGTCTCGCGGCAACCGCTGCCGCCGGCTTACTGCTGATCACCGGTGCCGCCGACAGCGGCATCAGGGCCGTCCGCGACGGCCACTCCGGTGCGGGACACGCCACCCACGCGTACCACTTCACCCAGGCCCAGAAGGCGGCCATCGTCTCCCAGGCGGCCGCGCCGCTCCGCGGCTCCGAGTTCCGCGCCGACTGCTTCTCCAGCCACCGCAGGCCCGACGACCCGATCGTCTTCCCTGGCCAGTCCGGGCGGTCCCACATCCACGAGTTCTATGGGAACCGCACGGCGAACGCCTCGTCCACTCTGGAGTCGCTGAGCGCGGGCACCACCAACTGCACCCCGAAGACCGACCTCTCCTCCTACTGGACGCCGACCCTCTACAAGAACGGCGTGCCGGTCGCCCCCGAACGCGTGACCGTGTATTACCAGGGCATTACCGACCGGACCCGCGCCGTCCCGCACCCCCGGGGTCTGCGCTACGTCGTCGGCAACGCCCTCGCCACGAGTCCCGACGACAACCCCGCCGCCCGCTGGTCCTGCGTCGGACGGCCCGAATCCAGCCGGGACTTCATGACCTGCCCGCCCGGCACCAAACTGGAGAACTACCTGGACTTCCCGACCTGTTGGGACGGAGTCCGGCTCGACAGCCCCAATCACCGGGACCACATGGCGTACGCGAGCGGCTCCACCTGTCCCTCAAGTCATCCGGTGCCCGTCCCGCGCCTGGAGCTGCTGATCACCTGGCCGGTGGGCGGCGGCGGGCTGAGCCTCGCCGGGACCCGTAACGGCGCCAACGTGACCACGGCGCCCGGCTACACCTTCCACGGCGACTTCTTCAACGCCTGGGACAGCGCGGAACTCCGCCGGCGGGTCACGGACTGCATCAACGCCGGCTACATCTGCGGCACCGACGGTCGTCCGATCGAGCAGTAGCCGTTCCCGTCCGGCGTCCCCACGCCCCCTCCCCTGCACTATGGACCACCGGCAGTCCGGCAGTTCAGGGCGTGGGGGCGCCGTGCCAGATCGTCGTCACGTTGCAGAACTCCCGGATCCCGTGCCCGGACAGCTCACGCCCGTAGCCGGACCGCTTCACCCCGCCGAACGGGAATCCGGGGTGCGAGGCGGTCATCCCGTTGAAGTAGATCCCGCCGGCCTCCAGATCCCGGGCACAGCGCTCCTGCTCTGCCGCGTCGCGGGTCCACACATTGGAGCTCAACCCGAAGGGGGTGTCATTGGCCAGCCGCACCGCCTCGTCCAGATCCGCGACCCGGTAGAGCGCGGCGACCGGACCGAACGCCTCCTCGTGGTAGATCCGCATCTCGGGGGTGATGTCGGCGAGCACCGTCGGCGCGTAGAACCAGCCCTCGGTGCGTCCCTCCGGACGGTCGCCGCCGCACAGGACGGTGGCACCGCGCCCGCGCGCCTCGTCCACGAGCTCCTCCAGGGACCGCCTGCCCTGCTCGCTGGAGAGCGGTCCGACGTCCGTGTCCTCGTCCATCGGGTCGCCGACGGTGAGCGCCGACATGGCCTGGACGAAGCGGTGGGCGAAGGCGTCGTAGACGTCCGTGTGCACGATGAAGCGCTTGGCGGCGATGCAGGACTGCCCGTTGTTCTGCACCCGGGCCTTGACGCCGGTCCGTACGGCCTGGTCGAGGTCGGCCGAGGGCATGACGAGGTACGGGTCGCTGCCGCCCAGCTCCAGCACCGTCTTCTTGATCACATCGCCGGCGATCGAGGCGACCGCACGGCCCGCGGGCTCGCTGCCGGTGAGCGTCGCGGCGGCGACCCTGGGGTCCCGGAGGATGTCGGCCACGGCGTCCGAGCCGATCAGCAAGGTCTGGAAGCAGCCCCCGGGGTAGCCGGCCCGGCGGAAGAGGTCCTCGAGGTAGAGGGCGGTCTGGGGCACGATCGAGGCGTGCTTGAGCAGGCCCACGTTTCCGGCCATCAGCGCCGGGGCGGCGAAGCGGACGACCTGCCAGAGCGGGAAGTTCCACGGCATGATCGCGAGCACCGGGCCCAGGGGGCGGTAGCGCACGGTGGCGTGGGCGCCGCCGGAGTCCTCGACGTCCAGGGCTGCGGGCTGCTCATCGGCCAGCAGCTCCGGCGCGTTCGCCGCGTACCAGCGCATGGCCTTGACGCACTTGGCCGCCTCCGCGCGGGCCGCGCCGAGCGTCTTGCCCATCTCGAGGGTCATGGTGCCGGCGGCGTCCTCCTGATCCTGCTCGAGCAGGTCGGCCGCGGCGCGCAGCAGCTCCGAACGGCGGCTGAAGGACGTCGTGCGATAGTCGCGGAACGCCGCCTGCGCCCGCTCCAGCCGCTCCTCGATCTCCTCCGCGCCGAGTGGGTCGAAGGCCTTGAGCGTTTCTCCCGTCGTGGGGTTGACGGTCGCGATCGGCACGGGAATCACTCCTTGGGAGACCGTGTACTCCCCCAGCTACCGCTGGGAGGGGCCCCCAAGCGGGTGACCCGCGCTTCCGTTTTTACTCCCCCGCCGGGCGATCCGCTTCCGCAGCGAGGGCGGGGATCACGCCGCCCGCGAGCACGGTCCTGCGCTGGCGCGGGGAGAGCCGGTGGTGGACGGCGTACTCCTCGCCCCTGGTGGTGTTGCGCACCCGCAGGGACGGTGCGGTGTCGGGGGCGAGGCCGGCGTGCAGGCCGTTCAGCCGGAGCCGGTCGCCGACCGCGATGCGTTCCCAGTCGCCCGGGTCGTCGAATTCCAGGGCGAGCACTCCGAAGTTGGCCAGGTTCTGCCAGTGGATACGGGCGAAGGACTTGGCGAGTACGGCCCGCAGCCCCAGGTGGCGGGGGGTGATCGCGGCGTGCTCCCGGGAGGAGCCCTGCCCGTAGTTGTCCCCGCCGACGACGAAGTGCGCGCCGCCGCCGGGCCCGGCGGCGGCTTCGGCCGCCCGGCGCGGATAGTGGGGGTCCAGTCGAGTGAAGGTGAACTCGGCGAGTTTCGGGATGTTGGACCGGAAGGGCAGCGCCTTGGCGCCTGCCGGTGAGATCTCGTCGGTGGAGACGTCGTCGCCCGCCTTGAGCAGGACCGGCCCCTCCAAGGTGTCGGGAAGGGGATCCAGATCGGGGAGGGCGGAGACGTTGGGGCCGCGTTCGAGGCGGATGCCGATGGCCTCGTCGGGGGGCGGGGGCGCCTCCAGGGCGGCGGTGTTGACGGCGGCGCGCGCCGGCAGGCCGAGGTCGAGCGGCCCGGTCCCCGTCCGCGCGGCCCAGTCCCGTGGATCGGTGATGACGCCGGTCAGTGCCGAGGCGGCGGCCGTCTCGGGCGAACAGAGCCAGACCGCGTCCTCCTCGGTACCGGACCGGCCGGGGAAGTTCCGCGGAAAGGTGCGCAGGGAGTTGCGTCCGACGGCCGGTGCCTGGCCCATCCCGATGCAGCCCAGACATCCGGCCTGATGGATCCGGGCGCCCGCGGCGATCAGGTCGAAGGTGGCGCCCATCCGCGTGAGGTCCTGGAGGAGCTCACGGGAGGTCGGATTGACGTCGAAGCTCAGCCCGGAGGCGGTCTGGCGTCCCTTGACCATGGCGGCGGCGACGGCGAAGTCCCGCAGTCCGGGGTTGGCGGAGGAGCCGATGACCACCTGGGAGACCGGCTCGCCCGCGGCTTCCCGTACGGGTACGACGTTGCCGGGCGACGTGGGGCGGGCGATGAGCGGCTCCAGGGCCGACAGGTCGATCTCCTCGTCCAGGTCGTAGCGGGTGCCCGGCTCGGGAACGAGCTCCGTGAAGTCCTCCGCCCGGCCTGCCGCCCGCAGAAACTCCCGTACCGCCGCGTCGGCCGGGAACACGCTGGTGGTCGCCCCGAGCTCGGCTCCCATGTTGGCGATCACATGCCGGTCCATGGCCGTCAGGCAGGCGAGCCCCGGGCCGTGGTACTCCAGGATCCGGTCGACGGCTCCCTTCACCCCGTGCCGCCGCAGCAACTCCAGGATGACGTCCTTGGCGCTGACCCAGGGGGGCAGCTCCCCGGTCAGCCGTACGCCCCAGATCCGCGGCATACGGAGGTGCAGCGGCTGTCCCGCCATGGCGAGGGCCACTTCCAGGCCACCGACGCCGATCGCGAGCATGCCCAGCGAGCCCGCGGCGCAGGTGTGGGAGTCCGATCCGGCGAGAGTTCTGCCGGGGACGCCGAAGCGCTGCATGTGGGTGGGGTGCGAGACGCCGTTGCCGGGCTTGGAGTACCAGAGGCCGAGGCGGCGGGCGGCGGAGCGCAGGAAGATGTGGTCCTCGGCGTTGCGCTCGTCGGCCTGCAGGATGTTGTGGTCGACGTACTGCACGCTGACTTCGGTACGGACCCGGTCCAGCCCCAGCGCTTCGAGCTCCTGCATCACCAGGGTGCCGGTGGCGTCCTGGGTGAGGGTCTGGTCGACGCGCAGGCCGATCTCCTCGCCGGGCTCCATCCGGCCGGCCACCAGGTGCGCGGCGATGAGCTGATGCGCGACCGATCCCGCCGCGCGAGTACCCCTGCCCTCCCCCGCGCGGGAGGTGGTGTCCGTCCCGCGGGAGGAAGCGTCGGGGGCGGGGCGGAAGGGCTGATCCGCCGTTGTCATATGCGGCCGCCCAGGCTCACAGACTCCAGCGCAGTACGGCACCGAGCCCGCCCGCCGGCCCCGCCACTCCCTCGGGGACGAGCAGCACCTCGGCGTCGGCCGCGGCGGCGGACCGCAGCAGGGCGTCGTCCGCGCGCGCCCGTTCCGGCTTGGCGACGCCCATCGCCTGGGCCTCCGACCGCTGGACGGCGAGGTCGTCGACGCCGGGTCCGATCCACAACTCGCGCGCTGCGTCGGGCCCGATCTCTCCGAGGAGCAGCGTGGCCACCTGGTGCGTACGGGCGGCGTCGACGACGGCGGGCACGCCTTCCGCGGCCTGCCCCGGTCCGGTGTCGACGCCGGCGGCCCGGTAGTGCTCGCCGGGTCGGCCCCGGCCCGCGCGGAACCGCTCGAGGGCGCTCTCGAGCCGCCCACGCGCGTAGTCCTCACAGGCCTGTTCTATCTGCCGGTCGAGCAGGGTCTTCGAGGACCCGGGGGACCTGCTGCCGTTCTCGGCCTCCACGGTGACGGCGCGGATCTGTTCGGGCAGCTGGTTGTGGACGGCCCGGCGCTCCCGGGAGTCACCGGTCAGGACCAGCAGCTGCGCGCCGGACTCCGGCCACTGTCGGGCGAGCTCGGCGGCGATGATCTCGGCCGTCTCGTTCCAGCCGTTCTCGACCCTGTTCCGGTAGTGCCACTCCTGCCGGTCGGCGGGAATGCTGCGGTGTCCTCGTCCCCGCCACTCCTTGCCGTCCACCTGGCCCAGGTGCTCGCGGCCACCTGCCGCACGCAGCTCCATATCGGCGCCGGTGCGATCGATGTACGCCACCAGACAGGGTGGCTGGTCGCCACGGAGTCCCGTCAGCGGCGCGATGTGCGGCAGGGTCGACCAGGTCGCCTCGTTCGTCGGCGGAGTCATGGCGAGCGGGAGGTCGAGCACGACCTCGGCACCGGCGGCGAAGAGCGCCCGGCCGGGGGGCGCCCCGGAGACGGGCTCGTTGGCGAGCCGGTCCATCAGTGACCTGGTGGTGCGCGCATCGGCGCCCCGGTCGACGAGCTGAGAGGCCACTGAACGCTCACGGAGCTTCTGCTGCCTCGCCGCGTCCTCGGTCGCGCGCGAGGTGTCGATGTACACCGAGGCCCATGGGCCCGGACGGTCGAAGAGCGGTTTGAGAAAACCGAGTTCCATGATCTCCCCCAGGCTCGGGGACAGTGAGTACTACCAGACTAGGACGATGCGCCTGCAACGCCCCTCTTGCGGAGGAATGCGCGGAGCCGGGGCAGCGGCCAGGTGTTGATCACATCGTCGGCGGTGAGCCAGCCGCGTTGGGCGGTGCCCACGCCGTACCGCAGGTGATCCAGGTGGAGCGGCGAGTGCGCGTCGGTGTTCACGCTGAACTTCACGCGGTACCGCTTGGCCAGCAGGATGTTCTCGTCGGACAGGTCGAGCCGGTCGGGGAAGGCGTTGATCTCCAATGCCGTGCCGGTGCGGGCGCAGGCGGCGAAGACGGCGTCGAGGTCGATGTCCAGCCCCGGCCGCTTGCCGATGATCCGGGTGGTCGGATGGCCGATGATGTTGATGCAGGGGTTCTCGCAGGCCTTGACCAGCCGGCGGGTCAGGGCGTCCCGCCCCTGATTGAAGTGCGAGTGCACCGAGGCGACGCAGAGGTCGAAGCCCTCGAGGAAGTCCTGAGGCCAGTCGACGCCGCCGTCGGGATCGATGTTGAGCTCGGTGCCGTGCAGCAGGCGCATCTTGCGGTGCTTGCCGTCCAGGGCGCGCACCCGCTCACGCTGGGCCAGGATCTTCTCGTCCGTCATCCGCTGCATGTAGAGGTTCGGGGCGTGATCGGTGACGGCGTAGTAGCGCAAGCCGCGCCGGGCCGCGGCGGTGACCATCTCCTCCACCGGGGCGAGGCCGTCGGTGAGGTCGGTGTGGGTGTGGAGGTCCCCCTTGATGTCCTCCTCCGTGATCAGTTCCGGCAGCTCGTCGCGCAGGCCGGCTGCGACCTCTCCGCGGTCCTCGCGCAGCGTCGGCGGGATCCAGGGAAGTCCGAGCCGGGCGTAGACCTCCTCCTCGGTCTCCGAGACGATCTTCTTTCCGCTCTCGGCGTCGAAGAGGCCGTACTCGGAGAGCTTGAGCTTGTGGTGCACGGCCATCTCGCGGGTGCGGATGTTGTGGGCCTTGGAACCCGTGAAGTACTGCAGTCCGGCGCCCCAGGAGTCCGGAGGTACGACGCGCAGGTCGACCTGGAGGCCCTTGGTGGTGCGGATGGAGGTCTTCTTCAGCCCGTGGGCGATCACCTCGGCGACGATGGGCAGCCGGGAGAACATCTCCATGAACGGCTCGGAGCGGCCGGCAGCGACCAGGATGTCGACGTCTCCGACGGTCTCGCGCATCCGGCGCAGCGATCCGGCGTAGGTGCAGGACTCGCACCCGGTCACCGCCGACAGCTCGGCGACGATCTCCTCGGCGACCTCCATCGCGGTGTTGATCGGCACCCGGTCACCGGCCGCCTGCATGAGGCTGATGCCGTGGAGGATGTTCTCCTCGGTCTTCGGGCCGAAGCCCTTGAGGTCGCGCAGCCGCTCCTCCTCGATGGCGGTGAGGAGTTCGGGAACCGAGGAGATCTGCAGGTCTTCGTAGAGGACCATGGCCTTCTTCGGTCCGAGGGTGGGAATGGTGAGGAGTTCGCGCACCCCGGCGGGGATCCTCGCCCGCACCTCCTCGACGGCGGGCATCTTGCCGGTGCTCAGGTATTCCACCACCTTCTCGGCGATGGACTTGCCGACGTTGGGGATCTCCTGCAGGCCCTTGGCATCGAGCTTGGACACATCGGAGTGGTAGCCGCCGATCGCCCGGGCGGCCTTTTCGTAGGCGCGAGCCTTGAACGCGTCTCCGCCGGTGATGAGGACGAGGTCCGCGTACTCCTGGAGCAGAGCCTCGACATCCTTGTTCGGTCGGGCCACGAGCCCATTTTAAATCTTGCAGGTGCTGCCCGGCGCGACGGCCGGGCAGCACTATCGGGTTCGAATTCGCCGATCTCCGGCGGTGTCTCACATGGCCAGGTGGGCCTTCAGGTGTGTGACCTCCTCGATCTCCACTCCGGCTTTCGCGAGCAGCTGACGTGCCAGGTCGTTCAGTGCCCTGGCTGCCGCGATCTCTTCGCCGACTCGTGGCTGCGACGGGTCGTCCGGGTGCTTGTTGGCCCGCCCGTGGGCCCGCAATTCCGTACCGTCCTGCAGTCTCAGGAGGACGGCCGCCTCGGTCTTCGTGTCGATCTCGCGGAATTCCAGGTCGAGGTGCCATCCGACGACGGTTTCCATGGCCTTCACCTCCAACGTCCAGCGTCACCTTCCAGAATGCGCCCTTTGGGGTGTGGGAGTCGACGGTGGACCAGGTCCTGTCCGGTCGGTCAGGGCCTAGCGGGCGGCTGTGGGGGCCGTGGCGAAGTGGTCCAGGAACCAGTCCCGGGCGAGGTCGGCGACCGTTTCCAGCGCTCCGGGCTCCTCGAAGAGATGGGTCGCACCGGGCACGACCGCGAGCCGGTTCTCACAGGTCATACGGGACTGGGCCCGGCGGTTGAGGTCGATCACGGTCTCGTCGCGGCCACCGACGATGAGCAGTGTGGGAGCCCGGACGGCGCCGAGCCGGGGGCCGGCGAGATCGGGCCGGCCGCCGCGGGACACCACGGCGGCGACGTCCGCGCCCTCGGTGCCGACGGCCGCGGCGGCCCACAGGGCGGCTGCCGCCCCGGTGCTGGCGCCGAAGTAGCCGACGGGTACCTTCTCGCCGCTGAGCATGCGGGTCGCCTCCAGGAGGCGGCGGCCCAGGGTCTCGACATCGAAGACATTGGCCCGGTCGAGCTCCTCGTCCAGGGTGAGCAGGTCGAAGAGCAGGGTGCCGAGCCCGGCGTCGTTGAGGGCGGCCGCGACGGCACGGTTGCGCGGGCTGTGCCGACTGCTGCCGCTGCCGTGGGCGAAGGCGACGATGCCGGGGGCTCCGTCCGGCACGCAGATGTCACCGGTCAGCACGACCCTGTCCTGCGGGACCGGGATCTCCACTTCCCGGATCTCCGGTTCCCCGGAGGCCTGCGAGCCCGGGTTCGGCGTGCCCTGGGGCGCGGAGGTGGCCGTGGCGCGCGCCAGCAGGTCCATGACCTCGTCGTCCGACGTCTGGGAGAAGTCGTCGTACCACTCCCCCACCGCGAAGAAGGCGGTGGGCGTGGACAGGCACACCAGTTCGTCGACCTCGGGACGGAGTGACACGACCGCGTCCGGCGGTGCCACGGGGACGGCCAGCACGACGCGAGAGGCGCCGTGGGCCTGCGCGACCCGGCACGCGGCCGCCGCCGTCGCGCCGGTGGCGATCCCGTCGTCCACGACGATCGCCGTACGGCCCTCGAGGGGGACGCGCTCCCGTCCGCCGCGGAACCGCTCGGCCTGGCGCCGGAGTTCGGCCTCCTCGTCGCGCTCGATCGCGGCGAGCTGCCCCTCGTCGGCACGGCTCATCTGCAGGATGTGCTCGTGGATCACCCGCACACCGTCCTCGCCGATGGCGCCGTAGCCGAGTTCCCGGTGGTACGGGACACCGAGCTTGCGGACGAGGATCACATCGAGCGGTGCGTCCAAGGCCTGGGCGACTTCGAAGGCCACCGGCACTCCGCCGCGGGGCAGGCCCAGGACCACCGGATTCTCGGATCGCAGATGCTCCAGGTGCTCGGCGAGCAGGCGGCCGGCTTCGGTGCGGTCGGTGAACTGCATGATGCACCCCCAGCCCGGGGAGAGCGGAACCCACATGACCGGCTAGTTCGAATCAAGCGGAAAACTCATGAAGATGCAAACGGGCCGGTCATCCCCCTCATCCCCGCGCGGCCGGCGGGTCAGGTCTCCAGCGCCGCGCGCAGCCGCGCGGCGACCTCCTCGGCCTGTGCCTCGTCGGCGTACCGGGTGCGCGGCCAGAAGAAGCCGCGCAGTCCGTCCTTGCGGTTCCGCGGCACGACGTGGACGTGGAAGTGCGGCACGGACTGGCTGACCCGGTTGTTCGCGGCCACGAACGAGCCCGCCGCCGCCATGCCTCGCTCCACGGCGCCCGCGATCCGCTGGACCCGGCTGAAGAACGGGCCCACCTCGGCCGCAGGGAGGTCGGTGAGGGTCTCGACGTGCTGCCGCGGGACCACGAGCACATGGCCGGGGAAGAGCGGTCTGGCATCCAGGAAGGCGACCGCCGTCTCGTCCTCGAAGACCCGGTGGTCGGGCACCTCGCCGACGACGATCGCGCAGAAGGGGCAGTTCATTCCTCCAGTCAACTCTTCCGCCGGCCGGTGCGCCCAGGTCTTTTCCGCGGTGTCTGCCGCCCGGCGGCTCCGCGTCCTGAGGCCGGCTCACAGGTCGCCGGACCGGCCACCCGGGCGCACTCTGGAGGCATGGAGAACGCCCCGAGCACACCAGAACCGGACGTTCCGGTGATCGTGGCCCCGTTCGACACCGACAGCCGGTATCGCCTCGTCCACCTGCAGGGCCATGGCTGGGAGCCGCTGGAGCGCGAGGAGTTCGAACCCCGCGTCCAGGAGTTCTTCCCGGAGATCGACTTCGACGACCCGGATCAGGTCCACTGGGCGGACCGGCCCGGCGAGTGGCCGAAGTGGCACCCGGGCGAGGCGTGAGGAACGGTTCGCGTGACCGGCCCACCGCCGCCGGACGCCGTCGGCCCGGAGCGTGCGCGCGAGCGGGAACGGGCCCGTCTCGCCGCCGGTGAGCTGACCGCGGAGGGGGTCCGTCGTACCGCGCTCACCTGGGTGGACACCGCGGGCATCACCCGCGTCAAGACGGTGCCCATCGCCCGGCTGGCGCAGGCCGCCGAGTGGGGCGTCGGAATGTCCCCCGTTTTCGACGTCTACCTCGTCGACGACTCCATCACCACCAGCCCGTACATCGGCGGGCCCGACGGCGACCTGCGGCTCTTCCCGGATCTCGACCGGCTGACCCCGCTGGCGGCCCAGCCCGGCTGGGCCTGGGCGCCCGTCGACCGCTACGACCAGCAGGGGGCACCGCACCCGGCGTGCCAGCGGCAGTTCGCCCGCCGCGCCGCGCAGTGGGCGGCGGAGCGGGGACTCGAGCTGCGCATGGGGTTCGAGACGGAGTGGGTCGTCGCACGCGGCGACACCCCGGAGGCCGAACCGCGCTATCCGTGCGCGGGGCCCGGCTACGGCATGATCCGCGTCGTCGAGCTGTCCGGCTATCTGGCCGACGTCCTCGACGCCCTGGTCACTGAAGAGGTGGCCGTGCTGCAGCTGCACCCGGAGTACGCGCCGGGGCAGTTCGAGGTGTCCGTCGAGCCCGCCGACCCGGTCGAAGCGGCCGATCTCGCCGTGCTCGTCCGGGAGACGGTGCGTGCCGTCTCCGTACGGCACGGGCTCGCGGCCTGGTTCGGCCCTGCCGTGGCGGCCGGGGGCGTCGGCAACGGCGCCCATCTGCACCTGAGTCTCTGGAGGGACGGCCGGAACCTGTGCCGGGGCGGCGACGGCCCGTACGGCATGACGGCGCTGTGCGAGTCCTTCCTCGCCGGGGTGCTCGAGGCACTGCCCGCCCTGCTCGCCATCGGCGCACCGTCACCGGCGAGCTATCTGCGGCTCCAACCCTCGCGCTGGGCCGGGGTGTTCCAGTGCTGGGGACTGGAGAACCGCGAGGCTGCGATCCGCTTCATCACCGGCCCACCGGACGCCACCGGGGCGGCGAACGCGGAGGTCAAGTCCTTCGACGCGGCGGCCAATCCGTACCTGCTGGTCGGCGCGGTGATCGCCGCGGGTCTGGCCGGGATCGACGCGGGGCGGTCGCTGCCGCCGCCCGTTGCCGGCGACCCGGCCCTCACGGGCGGGCAGATCCGCCTGCCCACCTCGCTGCCCGCGGCGCTGGAGCACTTCGAGCGTTCTGCCGTGCTCCGGGAGGCCCTGGGCGACCCGCTCTTCGAGGCGATTGTCGCCGTGCGGCGGGCGGAAGCGGAGCTGTTCGACGGAGTGCCGCCGCAGGACATCGCGGACGCGACCCGCGGGCGGTACTGACATGGCCGCCATCGGTGCGGTCGGGCCGGCGCTGCCGCCGCTGGTGGACCACCACTGTCACGGCGTGGCCCGATCCGAGCTGGACCGCGCCGGGTTCGAGGCGTATCTCACGGAGTCCGACGAACCCCTCGTCCGCGGTTCCACGTTCTTCGACAGCCAGCTGGGGTTCGCGGTGCGCCGCTGGTGCGCGCCGCCGCTCGGCCTCGAACCGCACTGCCCGCCCGAGCGCTATCTGGCCCGGCGGCGCGAGCTCGGAGCGGCGGAGGTCACGGAAAGGCTGCTGCGCGCGAGCGGCATCGACTGCTACCTGGTGGACACCGGGCCGCGCGGTGACCTGACGACACCACAGGAGTTGGCGACGGCCGGCGGCGGCACAAGCCGTGAGATCGTCCGGCTCGAGCGGCTTGCCGAGGACGTCGCCGACCGCTGCGACGGCACCAACGGCTTCCTCGACGGGCTGGCCGAGGCGATCCGGACGGCGTCGCGCACCGCGGCCGGCTTCAAGTCGGTCGCCGGGTACCGGTACGGGCTCGACTTCGAGCCGGACGCGCCCCGCCCGGCCCAGGTGCGCGACGCCGCCGAGCGCTGGCTCGCGGGCCGGACCGCCGGGGGCCGCGTCACGGACCCCGTCCTGCTGCGCCATCTGCTGTGGTCCGCCGTCGGCACCGGCCTGCCGCTGCAATTCCACACCGGCTTCGGCGATCCCGACCTCACGCTGCACCGCTGCGACCCGCTGCTGCTCACCGGCTTCGTCCGCGCCGTACGCCCCACCGGCTGCCCGCTGATCCTGCTGCACGGCTATCCGTATCACCGCAACGCCGCCTACCTGGCGCACGTCTTCCCGCACGTCCACGCCGATGTGGGGCTGGCGCTGAACCACGCCGGGGCACGCGCGGACGCCGTGCTCGGCGAAGCGCTGGAACTGGCCCCCTTCGGCAAGCTGATGTTCTCCAGCGACGGGTACGGCCTGCCGGAGCTTCATCTGGTGGGCGCGCGGTTGTTCGGCGAGGCCCTCACCTGGCTTCTGACCCGGTGGGTGCGGGACAGCAACTGGTCGTCGGCCGACGCCGAACGCGTGGCGTCCTTGGTCGCCGCGGACAACGCACGCCGGGTCTACCGTCTCGGCGCATCCTGAGCCGCCGCCCGCCCCCCGGCGCCCGACCATTCGCCCGTTCATCGTGCGGCGAGCGGCGCCGCTCGTCCGTTCACCGACACCGGGTGCGGTATCCGCCACTTGGCGGATAACTCCGCACGTCCGCTCAGTCAGTCTCGGCCGTGCGGCCGCCTATGCGTGGCCTCCGCACGACGGATCCGACCCCGAAGGGGTGAGCCGGGTGATCTCTCCACCTCTCGCGCACACGACCGAGCCGAGGAACGACAGTGCGCAGGGCCGGGGCGGCACTCCCACCGGACCCGGCAGAGAGCGCCCGCACGGGGCTTCCTCCCCGTCGGCCCGATCAAGGGTCCCGGCCGCTTGGAGGCGCGTGAGCTTCGGCGGCCGGTCCGCCGCTCACCCGCCGCGCACCGGCGAGCAGGCGATGGCAGCGCTCCAACGGGAGCACGGACGGGCGCTGTTCGGCTTCCTGCTCCCGCTGTCGTACGGCGACCGGCAGCGAGCCGAGGACCTGGTGCAGGAGACGCTGGTGCGGGCCTGGCAGCACCCGGAGGCGCTGGAGAGCGACCACGACTCGATGCGGCCGTGGCTGTTCACCGTGGCGCGGCGGCTGGCGATCGACGCGCGCCGGGCGCGGCAGGCTCGCCCGCCGGAGGTCAGCGACACCGTCCTGGAGAGCGCCCCCGCGCCGCACGACGACCTCGCCGAGCGGTCGGCGGCGGCGCTGGATGTGCGGGCCGCGCTGGAGCGGTTGAGCCCGGAGCACCGTGCGGTGCTGGTCCAGGTGTACTTCCGGGGCCTGTCCGTCGCGGAAGCCTCGAGCGCCCTGGGCGTGCCGCCGGGCACCGTCAAGTCCCGTACGCACTACGCGCTGCGCGCCCTCAGACACGCCATGCCCGGCTACGAGGAGCGGGGCTGACACCGGGCGAGCGCCGCACGTCACGTCAGCCGGACGGCTGGCGGACGGTGACCTCCCTGGCCACCTCGGTGCGCGACCGCACCTCCAGCTTGGCCAAGATGTGCGAGACATGGGTCTGCACGGTCCGGCGGGAGAGGAACAACTCGCTCGCGATCTCCGGATTCGACCGCCCCTCGGCGACCAGCAGGGCGACCTTCGACTCGGTGGGTGTCAGCGCCTCCCAGCCCCGGGTGGCGCGGCGCCGGGCGCTGCGCCGGCCGCGCCGCACGCCGAGCGGCCGCAGGCGCGCGTCGGCGCGGGCGATGTCCCATCCGGCGCCGAGCGAGAGGTAGACGTCGACCGCCCGGCCCAGGCTGTCGCGCGCGTCGTCCAGGGCGCCGCGCCAGGCGAGGGCGACGGCCAGGTCTTCCAGCGACTGCCCGAGGAGCAGCGGCCGGGAGACGGCCTCGTAGTACGTCACGGCCTCCCGCAGCCGGTCGGGGTCCTGCTCGAACAGGCCGCGGCAGCGGGCGGCCGCGGCGCGCAGGCCCTCGTGTCCCGGCTCGGCCGCGGCGTCCGAGGCGCAGGCCGCCATGGCGGCCCGGGCCCGTTCGGCGTTCCCGGTGTCCAGCGCGAGGCGGACCGTGTCGGGCAGCAGCCGACTGCGCTCCAGGCTCAGATCGGCCGCGTAGTCGGTGATCAGGGCCGGTGCGAGAGCCTCGAGGGCCTGTGCGGGGCTCCCGTCGCGCTCGGCGAGCAGCGCCCTGGCCAGCAGCAGGCAGGCGGAGTTGGCTCGCGCGTCGCCGGGTGCGAGTGGGCGGTCGCCGAGCAGGCCGAGGCTGCGCCGGGCCTCCGTACGCCGGTCGCGATGGCCCAGGATCAAGGCGGACATGCCGTGGACGAGGACCGGCATCCAGGCGTCGGCGGTCTGCCGGCTCCGCGCGGCTGCCAGGTCGGCCTCGGCCTGCTCCCAGTGCCCGGACCAGAAGGCGAGGACGGCGGAGGTCGCGTCGACGCCGGCGAGCCGGTTGGTCGAGCCCGTACAACGGGCCAGCTCGCGCGCCTCCTCCAGTGCCCGCCGGGCCTCCGGCGGACGGTCGAGCGCGTCGAGGGTGTCCGCCTGGTTGAGCAGCAGGTGCAGGCGCAGGTCGGCGGCCTCGGGGCTGTCCCGCGACGCCTCGATGCCGGCGGCCATGTGTGTCACGGCCTCGGCCGTACGGCGCAGCCTGAGCAGGGCCATGGACCGGCTGTGCTGCGCCTGGGCCCGGGTCACCGGGTCGCCCAGCGCCTCCGCCCGGGCGACTGCCGTGCCCGCGACTTCCTCCGCTTCGGCGTACCGGTCCAGATACGCCAGCGCGAGAGCGCGCAGTGCGGTGAATCTGACGGACCACTGCGGGGAGGGTGATGGCTCCTGGAGCGCCTCCTCCACAGTGTTCAAGGCTTCGGCGAAGCTGCCGCGCTGGACGAGGCCGCGCACGAGCAGCGCGGTGAGCGAGGCTCTGCGCCCGGGCTCGGGCGCACGGTCGCGCAGGGTGCGCACCAGCGCCGCGGACTCCGGCCGGCGCAGCGCGAAGGCCGCGGCGCCCAGGTGCTCCTCCAGGCAGCCGCGGTCGGGATCCGAGTGCTCCATACGGTCGACGGTGCGCTGGAGGAGCGCGGCGGCGAGGGCGGGTGCCTGGACGGCGAGGGCCTCCGCGTGCTCGACCAGCCAGGCCGTCACCCATCCGTCGGTGGCCTCGGGGGCCGCGAGCAGCTGCTCGGCGACGCGGGTGACCTGGGCCCGGGCCTCCGCCAGCGTCCGGGCGGCGTCCCGGTGGAGCGCGGAGCGAAGGGGGTCCGGCAGGCCGGCGAGCAGCGCCTCGCGGACCACGCCGTGCCGGAAGGCCAGGCTCTCGCCGGTGGCGTCGAGGAGCGAGGCGGCGATGATCTCCTCCACGACCGGCAGCAGTTCCCGCGCGGGGCGGCCGGTGAGCGCGACGAGTTCACGGACGGTGACGTCTGCCTCCAGGAGGGCGGCGGTGCGCAGCACGTCGAACGCGGCCGGGGAGAGGAAGCCCAGCGTCCCGGCCACCGCCCGGAGCACGGCGGGGGGAGCGCTCCGCCCGTCCGGGTCCGGCCCTGCGGGGGCGGTGACCAGCTCGCGTACGTACCGGGGGTTGCCACCGGCGAGGGCCAGCACCCGGTCGAGCAGCTGCGGACTCCCGGAGGCGCCCTGCAGTTCCACGACGAGCCGCCGGGTCTCCTCGGCGGTCAGCGGCTCCAGACGGATCAGCAGTCCGCCCTGTTCGCGAAGAGACTGTGCCAGCCGATCGAGAGCGAGCCGCCGTGGAACCGGTCGGCGGGCACCGACCAGCAGCAACGGCAGCCCCTCGGCGTTCCGGCTCAGCCGGTGCCAGACCAGGAGGCTCGCCTCGTCGGCCCACTGGAGATCGTCGAGGACGAGGACGAGGGGCGCCTCCGCGCACAGGTCCAGCACAAGATCTGTGATCCGCGCGACGGCCGCCGCCACGCGCGCCCGCGGGGGCTCGCCGCCCAGCAGTTCGACGACCTCCGCACATCGGGGGTGGCCGCGGAGACAGTCGAGCAGGGCGCTCAGCGGGAGGTCCCGGCCCAGGTCGTCGGCGCTGCCACGGTGTATCCGCAGGCCCAGGCGGGCGGCCTCCGCCACGCCTGCCGAGAGCAGGTGGCTCTTCCCGGCGCCCGGCTCGCCGTCGACGAGCACGAAGCCGCCACTACCGGACGCCACGGCGCGTATCGCCGCCTGGAGCTGCGCCAGCCGGAGGCCTCGCCCCGTCGGGGGCACGGTGTCTCCCAAGCCGCTCACAAGCGCCCCTCGTACCGGGCGACCGATCCCTCATCCGTCGCTGCCCGCCTCATTGTGGTTCCTGCCGCACGGGCGGGCCAGAGGCGTGCCGAGTGGCCCTCCGGCCGGGAGCGCTGCCGACCAGCGCCTCCGGCGCGGTGCGCGAGGCCGCTGATGTCACTGCGCCTCCCGGGACCGGCACCGGCCCCGCCGATTCCCCGATCCGCCGCATGCCGCAACTGCCTTCTCCCGTAGGGTGGTTGTCCTGCGGCCGCCGGGAAGGTTCCTGCCTCGCGGCGGGCAGCCGAAGCGGCTCCCGCCGGCCGGACGAAGCGGTCACGCGCCGGGCGGCGTTCCCGCCACCACGGTGCTCCCGTCGGCCGCGACCTCCGATGCGGTAGGTGGGATGAGCAAAGTGGGCCTGCCATCCGTGTCTCAAGGTTGAGAGGCCCGTTCGACGGGCCGTCATACATCGAGAAACCCGGGAGAAGGTGAAGCGGAATGCTGCCCGAGGGCGTTAACGGCACCAGCGACGGTGAGCTGGCGGTCCCCATGGCCTGGATGTACGCCGAGTACATCGCGGACGAGCTGCTGCGCACCGCCGACCTGATGCCACCGACCAGTCTGGAGTTCCGCGCCGGGCGGGAGGTCCTGGCGCTCACCGCCTTCCTCTCCGACGTCGAGGGCGAGCTGTCCGGCATCCGCGTCATCTCCCAGCTGGAACACTGGCTCTCCCTGACCGCGTACGGCAGGCCGTGGGAGGTGTGGGTGCGCGAGCGGCTGGACCGGCTCCGGACGGCCGGTGACGGGCACGGCCCTGACCTCCGGCTCGCCGAAGCGGCGTGGCGGTGGCTGCGGGAGACCGAGGTGCTGACCGCCGACCTCGACGGCGTCCCCGCATGGGAGATCGCCGGCATCGCCGAGGAACAGGGTCCGACGGTGTGGGCGCCTGCCTGGCACCTGGGCCTGCCGCTCGGCCACCTGGCCATTCACCTCTTCTGATGCATCTGACGCCCGGACGCCCCGAGGTGCCCGGACGTCGCGACAGCGCGGGCTAGGCGGCGCGGCCGCCCGCCCGGGCGCCGTCCCGGAAACGCTCCCGGCCGCGAGCCCGGTCCAGTTTCCTGACCGGCGCCTTCCGTACGGGGGCCAGGTTCCGCGCCTGCCGGCACATCTGGGTGACCGCACGCGACGCGCGGCGGTGGACCTCCGCCACCGAAACGCCGAGCGCGGCGGCCGCCTCTTCCGGCGAACGCGGCAGCAGAAGGATGTTGACCACCTCGCGGTCGCGCGGGTCCAGCGCGGTCAGCACCCTGATCAGGTCCTCGCGCGCAGGCGTGTGGGTCTGCTGGATGCTCATCGTCCGACTCCCGGATCGCGGTGGGTGGCTGGCGGTCACCAGGTCGTACGGACATGGGGGCCGCACGCACTCAACGCACGGACGAGAGATTCGAGTGGACGCCCGGCTGGTACTTGGGGACCCGCACCGTGATCTTCATTCCGGCGCCCACGCCGGTCTCGATGACCAGCCCGTAGTCGTCGCCGTAGACCTGGCGCAGCCGCTCGTCCACATTCGACAGCCCGACCCCCGCCGAGGGGGTGCCCTCGCCGCGGAGGATCCTCCGCAGCCGTTCCGGCTTCATTCCGACGCCGTTGTCCTCGATGACGACGACCGCCTCCGCGCCCGCGTCCTGCGCCGTGATGGTGATGTGGCTTCTGGCCTGCTTGCCCTCGAGGCCGTGTTTGACGGCGTTCTCGACCAGCGGCTGGAGACACAGGAACGGCAGTGCCACGGGCAGCACCTCGGGTGCGACCTGGAGGGTCACGCCGAGCCGCTCACCGAACCGGGCACGTACCAGCGCCAGGTACTGGTCGATGGAGTGCAGCTCGTCGGCGAGCGTGGTGAACTCCCCGTGCTTGCGGAAGGAGTAGCGGGTGAAGTCGGCGAACTCCAGCAGCAGTTCCCGGGCGCGCTCCGGGTCGGTGCGGACGAACGAGGCGATCGCGGCGAGGGAGTTGAAGATGAAATGCGGGGATATCTGAGCCCGCAGCGCCTTGATCTCGGCCTCGATGAGGCGGGTCCGCGAGCGGTCGAGCTCGGTGAGCTCCAGCTGCACCGAGACCCATCGCGCCACCTCGCCGACCGCCCGTACGAACACGGCCGACTCGCGCGGTGCGTAGGCGACCAGGGCGCCAAGCACCCGGTCGTCCACGGTGAGCGGGGCGGCCACCGCCCAGCGCAGCGGGCAGTCGACGTCCTCACACGAACTGCGGAAGGCCTCGCCCCGGCCGGTCTCCAGGGCATGACCCAGCCGGCCCATCACCTGGGACCGGTGGTGCTCTCCGGCGCCGTCCCAGGCCAGCACCGCGTCGCGGTCGGTGAGGCAGAGCGCATCGGTGCCGAGCAGCGAGCGCAGCCGGCGGGCCGCCTTGCGCGCGGTCTCCTCGGTGAGTCCGGCCCGGAGCGGGGGCGCGGCGAGCGAGGCAGTGTGCAGAGTGTGGAAGGTCGCCCGCTCCACGGGCGTGCCGAGGTCTGAGGAACCGGCGCGCCGGGCGGCGTACCGGCCGATCCAGTAGCCGGTGGCGAGCAGCAGCGGGCACCCGGCAAGGAGCAGTGCGAGAGCGTTCACCGTTCGGCTCCTTCGACGGCGGGATCCGTGACGGCAGCCGGCCGGGGCGCGGCCTCCCCCACAGCCTTCGACATGGGTGGGAGCGCCCCCTGGGGACGCTCCCCAAGCTGCCGCTGGGGGGACCGCTGGGGGGACTCCCAGCCAGCAGTAGCCGGGGGATCCTCGGGCAGGTGCAGCCGCGCCATCGTGGCCGCCGTGCCATCAGGCACCCGGCCCGGCGTGGCGAGCGACACCAGCACCATGGAGAGGAATCCGAGCGGCACCGACCATACGGCGGGCCAGGCCAGCAGGGTGTGCAGCAGTCCGGAGTCCGGATGCCCGGTCATCGTCGCCGCCACCGCGACCAGCGCAGAGCCGCCTCCGGTGATCATGCCGGCCGCCGCGCCCGGCGGAGTGAGCCCCCGCCACCAGATGCCAAGGACCAGCAGGGGGCAGAACGACGAGGCGGAGACCGCGAAGGCGAGTCCCACGGCGTCGGCCACCGGCAGCGAGCCGACCACTCCGCTCGCGGCCAGCGGCACGGTCATGGCCAGCACGGTGGCCAGCCGGAAATGGGGCACTCCCCGGGAGGGCAGCACGTCCTGGGTCAGCACCCCGGCCACCGCCATGGTCAGCCCGGACGCGGTGGACAGGAACGCCGCGAAGGCGCCGCCCGCCAGTAGCGCGCCGAGCAGATCGCCCCCGAGGCCCCCGATCACCAGGTCGGGGAGCAACAGCACGGCGGCGTCCGCGTCTCCGGTGAGCGTGAGTTCGGGAGCGTAGAGCCTGCCGAGCGCCCCGTACACCGGCGGCAGCAGGTAGAAGGCGCCGACCAGCACGAGGACGGCCACGGTGGTGCGGCGCGCGGCGCGGCCGTGCGGGCTGGTGTAGAAGCGGACGACGACATGGGGCAGCCCCATCGTGCCCAGAAAGGTGGCCAGGATCAGCCCGTACGTGGCGTAGAGCGGGTGCTCGTCGCGGCTGGTGACGAGCGGAGTCGACATGCCGCCCGCGGTGCCCGGTTCGGTCCGGGGGACGGTGTCGCCGGGACGGAACGACAGCTCGGTGCCGCGGTGGATCCGGTGGGCGCCGGCGGGCAGCCGGACCCGCTCGCCGTCGTAGGACCGCCCGTCGACCATGCCGGTCGCGGTCACCGTGAGCGGCCCGGCGAGCTTGACGTCGACGGTGTCGTCGACCCGTACGAGCCGGTGCTCGCGGAAGGCCGCGGGTTCGTCGAAAGCGAGCCGCGGCGCGCCGTCGCCCTGCCAGGCGAGCACCAGGAACAGCGCCGGTACGAGCAGCGCGGTGAGCTTGAGCCAGTACTGGAAGGCCTGGACGAAGGTGATGCTGCGCATGCCGCCGGCCGCGACGGCGGCGACCACCACGACGGCGACGACCAGGCCGCCGAGCCACCCGGGCGCTCCGGTGAGCACTTCCAGGGTGAGCCCCGCGCCCTGGAGCTGCGGCAGGAGATAGAGCCAGCCGACGCCGACGACGAAGGCGCCGGCGAGCCGGCGGACCTGCTGTGACTCCAGCCGTGCCTCGGCGAAGTCCGGCAGGGTGTAGGCGCCGGAGCGGCGCAGGGGTGCGGCGACGAAGAGCAGCAGGACGAGATACCCGGCGGTGTATCCGACCGGGTACCAGAGCATGTCGGGGCCCTGGATGAGGACCAGGCCCGCGATGCCGAGGAACGAGGCGGCGGAGAGGTACTCACCGCTGATGGCGGCGGCGTTGAGGCGGGGCCCCACGGTCCGGGAAGCGACGTAGAAGTCGGAGGTGGTACGGGATATGCGCAGGCCCAGCGCACCGACGAGGACCGTAGCCACCACGACCACGGCGACCGCGGGGACGGCGTAGGCCTGGTTCACCGCTGCTCAGTGCCCTTCGACCAGGCGGGCGAAGTCCTGCTCGTTGCGCTCCGCGCGGCGCACGTACCACCAGGCGAGCGCGATCAGCAGCGGATGGACGGCGAAGCCCAGGATCAGCCAGACCGGTCCGGCGCCGGAGTCGAGGAGGGCGAAGAAGAGCGGCAGCGGCCCGATCAGCAGCGCCAGGGCCGCGAAGGCGGTGAGCGCCGTCCTGAGCTGGCTGCGCATCAGGGAGCGGACATAGGCGGTGCCCAGTGTGGTCTGTTCGTCGATCTCCGAGCGCGGTGGATAGCCCGACAGCCGCGCGCGGCTCTGCCTGGGTACTCCGGTGACGACCTCGCGGCGGGGAGTCGGTTCCGTGGGCATCGCGCTCAGCCCTTCGCCCGCCGCAGCAGCAGATCGCGCAGCTCCCGGGCATGGCGGCGGCTTACCGAGAGCTCCGCGGCGCCGATCCGTACGCTCACGCTGCCCGCGTCCAGCCGGAGCTCGCCGATGTGCCGGAGTGCGACGAGATGGCGGCGGTGAATGCGGACGAAGCCGCGGGCGCGCCAGCGCTCCTCGAGCGTCGACAGCGGGATGCGCACCAGGTGGCTGCCCTCGCCGGTGTGCAGGCGGGCGTAGTCGCCCTGGGCCTCCACGTGGGTGATGTCCTCGACGGCCACGAGCCGGGTGACGCCGCCGAGCTCGACGGGGATGTGGTCGGGCATCCGGTCATCCGCGGGCTCCACCGGCTCCGCCGGCGTGGGAAGGTCCGTGGTCCGGGGGCGGCGGGCGTCCCGGACCGCCGGGATCTGCTCGGCGACGCGACGTACGGCCTCGGCGAGGCGCTCCCGGCGCACCGGCTTGAGGACGTAGTCGACCGCCTTGAGGTCGAAGGCCTGGACGGCGAAGCCTTCGTGGGCGGTGACGAAGACGACCATCGGCGGAACGGCGAATCCGGCGAGCAGCCGGGCCATGTCGAGGCCGGTGAGGCCGGCCATGTGGACGTCCAGGAAGACCACGTCGATGGCGTCGTCCCCGTCCGGCCCGGCGTCGAGGGCCCGGTTGATCCGGCGCAGCGCCTGCGTGGAGTCCGTCGCGCCTTCGGCGCTGCGCACGCGGGAGTCGGCGCGGAGGAGGTAGAGCAGCTCCTCGAGCGCCGGTTCCTCGTCGTCAACCGCCAGTGCGCGCAGCATGCCCGGAGTGTAAGTGGTGTCCGGACGCGTGGACATACGTCCGCACCCGTCCACTGGCCAGGGGACGCCGACCGTACGGGCCGGACGTGTCGCCGTCGCCCCGCCGCACGGGACCGAGGCCAGGTCCCTGGAACGCCGTCCGCGGCGGAGACGACGGCTCACCGAGTCACGGGACCCGGGGCGGCCGCGGAAGCGTAGGTTTCCCCGCGGCTCACCCCTCACCACGGGCGGTGTCCGCCCCTGGTTCAGTCCTTCCCGGATCCTGGCCCACCTGGTCGCGTACGGGTTGAGCTGTTGGCCGCTTCGCTCCGTATGGAAGGGAGAACAAGGAGCGATGATGACGACGCAGCTGCATTTCGCCGCCGGCGCCTACGCGCTGGGCGTGCTGGACCCGGCGGAGGCCTGGCATTTTGAGGCGCATCTGGACGAGTGCGCGACCTGCGTGGCGCAGCTGCGTGAGTTCGCCGGCGTCGAGGCGCTGCTGGCCGCCTACGCCTCGTCGTCACCCCCGGGCGAGTCCTGGGCACCACAGCCCAGCCCGGGGCTGATGTTCCGGATGGTCGACGAGGTCAGGGTGGTACGACGCAGGGGCCGCAGGCGGCGGTTGTGCCTGGTGGCCGCGGCCGCGGCGGTCGCCTTCGGCGGGTCCGTCGCGGCGGGGCTCGGTGATCTTCCTGGCCCGGGGCGGCCGCAGAGTGAGCAGCAGCAGATCCGCGCTCTGGCCGAGAGAACGCGGCACACCGACCCCGGTACCGCTGTCTCGGCGATGATCGGAACGGAGCAGCGGGCCTGGGGCACGGAGGTCGGGCTCGAGTTGGGAAACGTGCGCGGGCCGCTGACGTGCCGGCTGGTGGCTGTGGGCCGGAACGGCGAGGAGCAGACGGTCGCCACATGGGCCGTGCCGGCGCGCGGCTACGGCGTGCCGCACACGGCCAGTCAGGACGAACTCCTGTATCTGCAGGGCGGCGTGGGCATGGCGCGCAAGGACATCGACCGCTTCGAAGTCCGAGCGTTCGACGGGAGACCGCTCGTCACGATCAACGGGTGACCGGGCCGATGCGGGCTGGACGACGAGTGCGCTGGACACCGGCCGTTCATCTCCTCATCTCCCCCACCACATGCCGTGGCGGCGGAACGCTCGTACGGTCCTGACATCGTTGTCCACGCGACCAGGGAACCTCCGCCATGCCGACCCCCATGCCTCCCCTTCCTGAGTGGGCCGATCCCCGCGTGCCTGCCGAGGCGCTGGACGCCCAGGGCGTTTCCCGGCGGGGGCTGTTGCGCCGGGCGGGCCTCTACGGCACCGCGTTCGCCGGTGCGTCCGCGTTCACCGCGGCATCGCCCGCGTCCGCCGCCCCCTCCCCCGACCCCGAGGACGGGCACCGGCCGGACGGCGATCCGGATCTGGTGTATCTGGTCGGCGACCACCATGTGCACTCGGTCTACAGCCACGACGCGAAGTACACCTTCTCCCAGCTCGCGCAGCGAGGGGCGCAGTTCGGCCTCGACTGGATGGTCTTCACCGAGCACAGCAACGTGGGGCACGCCGAAGCCGGTGGAGCGCTCGCGGAGCGCCAGGAGGTGATATCCGCCCGCCTCGAGAACCCGCGCATGCTGATCTTCCAGGGCCTGGAGTGGTACATCCCCGCGGCCGAGCACGCCACCGTCTTCTCGGCCCCCGGGCCCCACGAGGCCGAACTTCTCCGGCAGTTCGAGCTCGTCTACGACGGGAAGCTGCTTCGCCGCTCCGAGGGCTCCCCCGGCCACCCCGACACGCCAGGCAACGAGGCGCACGCGGTCGCCGCCATCAAGTGGCTCGCCGAGCGGCGTCGCAGCGGTTACGTCGACGATGTGCTCGTCCTCGCCAACCACCCGTCCCGGCTGGGCATCGACTCCCCACACGAGCTGCGGGCCTGGCGGGACGCCGCACCGGAGATCATGATCGGCATGGAGGGCGCGCCCGGCGCCCAGGGCGCCGCCCTGCCCGGCTGGGGCGGCGCCACCAGCGTGCGCGGCGAGTACGAGAACAAGCCGACCGCGCAGTCCTGGCCCGGCTACCCGGCCGAGGCGTATCTGACCCACGGCGGCTTCGACTGGATGACCGCCACGGTGGGCGGCATGTGGGACGCCCTGCTGTCCGAGGGCCGGCTCTTCTCGATCACCACCAACTCCGACAACCACCGGACGGTCCACGACACCTGGCGCAACGGCGACTGGCCGGAGGGGCAGAACTTCGACAACACGGGCAAATTGCCCGATCCGGTGAACACCGACCGCCCGCAGCCCGGCAGCGACTTCTGGCCCGGTCAGTTCAGCCGCACCCACGTCGGCGTGACGCGGTACGGCTACCGCGAGGTCATGGCGGGCCTGCGCGCCGGCCGCGTCTGGGTCGACCACGGCCAGCTGATCGACGGCATCGACGTACGGCTGCACCGGCGGGACGGCCACGAGTGCGGCGTGACACTCGGCGGCCGGCTGCGCGTACGGCCAGGTGAGCGGCTCCTTCTCACGGTCACCGTCACCACCGCGTCCCGGCCGAACTTCCACGGCGTTCTGCCGCAACTCGCCCACCTGGACGTGATCCGCGGGGCGGTGCGGGGCCCGGCGTGGGACCGCAACGCGTGGCGGGCGCCGGACACCCGCGTCGTGCACACGGCCGACGTCTCCGGCCGCACAGGGACGTACACCCTCCGGATCCCGGTCGGCCGGGTCGAGGAGCCGTGCTATCTGCGGCTGCGCGGCAGCGACGGCCGGCGGAACGGGCCGGGCCCGCTCGGGGTCCGCGTCGATCCGCACGGTCCACTCCCCCACGAGCCGGGCAACGGCGACCCGTGGGCCGACACCTGGCTCTATACGAACCCGATCTTCGTGGACGTCGTCCGCTGACGGTCCGGCTCTCAGCCGGGAGGCTGGACCACCGATTGCTGTGAGCTCGGCACCGCCGGACTCCACCGTGGTGGTTACTCGCCCTCGCGGCGGGAATCGCTTGCCGCCGCGACGGCGCAGCCAGGGGAAGCCGAACCGGGCCCAGCCAGGGGCGGGCTACTGGCCGAACGCCGCGAGCAGCCGTTCCGCGGCAAGCGTGGCGGTCAACTCGCCGTCGCGGACCTGTCGTTCCAGGTCAGGGGCGACCCTCCGGACTTCCGGGTGGTCCCGTAGCCGGGCCAGCAGCTGGTCATGGACCATCGACCAGGTCCAGTCGACCTGTTGCTCCCGCCGCTTCGACGCGAGACGACCCGTCGCATCGAGCACCTTCCGGTGCTGCTCCAGCCGCTCCCACACGGTGTCAAGACCGCTGCTCTCGCGGGCGCTGCAGGTGAGGACCGGCGGGTTCCACTCCGCGTCCGGCGACCGCAACAGCCGCAGCGCACCGGCCAGTTCACGGGCGGCCGACCGGGCGTCCCGCTCGTGGGGGCCGTCGGCCTTGTTGATGGCGACGACGTCGGCCAGCTCCAGCACGCCCTTCTTGATGCCCTGGAGCTGGTCGCCGGTCCTGGCGAGCGAGAGCAGCAGGAAGGAGTCGACCATGTTCGCCACGGCGGTCTCGGACTGGCCCACGCCGACCGTCTCCACCAGCACCACGTCGTAGCCTGCCGCCTCCATGACGACCATCGACTCGCGGGTCGCCCGCGCCACCCCGCCCAGCGTGCCCGCGCTGGGCGAGGGCCGGACGAAGGCGGCGGGGTCGGCGGCGAGCCGCTCCATCCGCGTCTTGTCGCCGAGGATGCTGCCGCCCGTACGGGTGGAGGACGGGTCGACGGCGAGCACCGCGACCCGGTGTCCCATCCCGGTCAGCAGGGAGCCGAGGGCGTCGATGAAGGTGGACTTGCCGACGCCCGGAACCCCGCTGATCCCGACCCGCCGGGCGGCGCCCGTGTGCGGCAGCAGTTCGATCAGCAGCCGCTGGGCGAGCTCCCGGTGGTCGGCCCGGGTGGACTCCACGAGGGTGATCGCCCGGGCGATGTGGGCCCGGGAGCCGTCGAGTACCCCCTTGGCGTACGCATCGATGTCGATGGTCCGGGTCATTCGAGGGGCCCTGGGCTCACAGCTCGTGGCCGAGGACCCCGGCGAGGGTCTTCAGCAGGTCGTGGGCCGCATCGGGGATGACCGTGCCGGGCGGGAAGACCGCGGCCGCGCCCATCTCCAGAAGCGTCTCGACGTCCTGGGGCGGGATGACCCCGCCGACCACGATGGTGATGTCCTCCCGGCCCTGTGCCGCCAGCTCCTCGCGCAGCGCCGGCACGAGGGTCAGGTGACCGGCGGCGAGCGAGGACACGCCGATGATGTGGACGTCCGCCTCGACCGCCTGCCGGGCGACCTCGGCCGGGGTCTGGAACAGCGGGCCGACGTCGACGTCGAAGCCGAGGTCGGCGAAGGCCGTGGCGATCACCTTCTGTCCGCGGTCGTGGCCGTCCTGGCCCATCTTGGCGACCAGGATGCGCGGCCGACGACCCTCCTCGCGTTCGAAGGCGTCCACCAGGGCCCGCGTGCGCTCCACTCCGGACGACACTCCGGCCTCCTCCCGGTACACCCCGGAGATCGTACGGATCTGCCCGGAGTGCCGCCCGTACACCTTCTCCAGGGCGTCCGAGATCTCGCCCACGGTCGCTTTGGCGCGGGCCGCGTTCAACGCGAGGGCGAGGAGGTTGTCCTCCAGGCCGGTGCCGGAACCGGACTCCGCGGCGCGGGTGAGGGCGTGCAGGGCGTCCTGGCACACCGCCTCGTCACGCTCCTCGCGCAGCCTGCGCAGCTTCTCGATCTGCTGGGCCCGCACGGACGAGTTGTCGACCTTGAGCACCTCGATGTTCTCGTCGCCCCCGACCCGGTACTTGTTGACCCCGATGACGGGCTGGCGCCCGGAGTCGATACGGGCCTGTGTGCGGGCCGCCGCCTCCTCGACCCGCAGCTTGGGGATACCGGCGTCGATGGCCGCGGCCATGCCGCCCGCCGCCTCGACCTCCTCGATGTGCTGCCAGGCGCGGCGGGCGAGGTCGTGGGTGAGCCGCTCGACGTACGCGCTGCCGCCCCACGGGTCGATGACCCGGCAGGTCCCGGACTCCTGCTGCAGCAGCAGCTGGGTGTTGCGGGCGATCCGGGCCGAGAAGTCCGTGGGCAGGGCCAGCGCCTCGTCCAGAGCGTTGGTGTGCAGGGACTGGGTGTGGCCCTGTGTGGCGGCCATCGCCTCGACGCAGGTGCGCGCCACGTTGTTGAAGACGTCCTGCGCGGTCAGGGACCAGCCGGAGGTCTGCGAATGGGTGCGCAGCGACAGCGACTTGACGTTCTTCGGATCGAACCGCTTGACGAGCTTGGCCCACAGCAGGCGGGCCGCCCGCAACTTGGCGATCTCCATGAAGAAGTTCATGCCGATCGCCCAGAAGAAGGAGAGGCGGGGCGCGAACGCGTCCACGTCCAGGCCAGCCCCCAGACCGGCGCGCAGATACTCCACGCCGTCGGCGAGCGTGTAGGCCAGCTCCAGGTCCGCCGTCGCCCCGGCCTCCTGGATGTGATAGCCGGAGATGGAGATGGAGTTGTAGCGCGGCATCTTCTGCGAGGTGTACGCGAAGATGTCGGAGATGATCCGCATCGACGGCTGCGGCGGGTAGATGTAGGTGTTGCGGACCATGAACTCCTTGAGGATGTCGTTCTGAATGGTCCCCGCCAGCTTCTCCGGCGGCACGCCCTGCTCCTCCGCTGCCACGATGTAGAGCGCCAGCACCGGCAGCACGGCGCCGTTCATGGTCATCGACACGCTCATCTTGTCCAGCGGGATGCCGTCGAAGAGCTGCCGCATGTCGTAGATCGAGTCGATGGCCACGCCCGCCATGCCGACATCGCCGGTCACCCGCGGGTGGTCGCTGTCGTAGCCCCGGTGGGTCGGCAGGTCGAAGGCAACCGACAGGCCCTTCTGGCCCGCCGCGAGATTGCGCCGGTAGAAGGCGTTCGACTCCTCGGCCGTGGAGAACCCGGCGTACTGGCGGATCGTCCAGGGCTGGTTGACGTACATGGTCGGGTACGGGCCGCGCAGGTACGGCGCGATGCCCGGGTAGGTGGCCAGGAAGTCCAGTCCGGCCAGGTCCTCGGCGGTGTAGAGCGGCTTGACGCCGATGCCCTCAGGGGTTTCCCACAGCAGGTCGTCGTCGCCCTTGCCGGTGCTCTCCTTCAGCGCGGCACGCCACTGGTCACCGGTGACCGTCGAGGATCCTGCCGGTTCCAGCTCGACGCCCGAGAAGTCGGGGATCGCCGCGGGCTCGCCCGCACTGCCCTGCATCACGCCACTCCCATGTCGTCGAGGGCCGCGGACAGGACCGCGACCGCGTCGGCGCCGGCGAAGACGAACGCGTCGACGCCGGCCCGCAGATAGGCATCCCGCTGCTCACCCGGCCGTCCCGCGAGGTAGACCCGGGACGCGCCGGCGGCTTTGAGCTCCGCAGCGGCGGCCTCCGCCTGCTCCGCGTAGAGCGTGTCGCTGGAGCAGAGGCAGGCGGCCGTGGCGCCGCTGGCCGGGTAGGCCTCGGCGAGTTCCCGGTCGCCGTCGGCGAGCACCGGCTCGATGCCACCGGCCTGGAAGAGGTTGGCGGCGAAGGTGGCCCGCGCGGTGTGCGCGGCCGCCGGGCCCAGGGTGGCCAGGAAGATCCGCGGTCGGGCGCCGGTGGCGGCCAGATGGGCGTCGGAACGGGCCCGCAGGGCCTCGAAGGACTCGTCCCGGCGAACGGCCGGCAGTCCGCCGGAGGGTGCGGCGGGCGCGGTCTCGCGCTCCACCGGCTCCTCGGCGAGATGGGGGAACTCGCTGACTCCGGTGATCGGTTCACGGCGGTGGGCGAGGTCCTCGGAGCGGCGCTCCCAGGTGGCCGCCAACCGGTCCGCGACCAGCCCGGAGCGCAGGGCGGCCGCCTGGCCCCCGGCACGCTCGATCTCCTGGAACCAGTCCCAGGCGGCGCGGGCGAGTTCGTCGGTGAGCCGCTCCACGTACCAGGAGCCGCCCGCCGGGTCGATGACCCGGGCCAGGTGGGACTCCTCCAGCAGGATCGAGGAGGTGTTACGGGCGATGCGCCGGGCGAAGGCGTCGGGCAGACCGAGCGCGCTGTCGAAGGGCAGCACGGTGACGGAGTCGGCGCCGCCGACCCCGGCGCCCAGGCAGGCGACCGTGGTCCGCAGCATGTTCACCCACGGGTCCCGACGGGTCATCATCACTCGGGAGGTGACCGCGTGCTGGCGCTGCGCCGCGGCGGCCGGAGCGGCCCCGCAGACCTCTGCCACGCGGGACCACAGACGGCGCGCGGCGCGCAGCTTCGCGATCGTCAGGAACTGGTCGGCGGTGGCGGCGAGGCGGAACTCCAGCTGGGCGCAGGCCGCGTCGACCGACAGACCGGCGGCCGTCAGCTCGCGCAGGTAGGCCACTCCGGTGGCCAGCGAGCAGCCCAGCTCCTCGGCGGCCGAACCGCCGCCCTCGTGGTACGGCAGGGCGTCCACGACGAGTGCCCGGACACCGGGGTGGTCGCGATCGCAGAGCGCGGCGAGTGCGGCGGCGGATTCCCCGTGCGCCTGGAGGTCATTGTCCCGGCCGGTGCGGGCCACCAGTCCGAGCGGGTCGGCGCCGAGATTGCCGAGTGCGGCCCGCGGCGGCACCCGGCGCTCCTCGTGGAGCCGGAACAGCTCGCGTGCGGCCGCCTCGAAGGCCGCGCCCGGTTCCAGGACGACGGGCGCCAGGTCAAGGTAGACGCCGTCCAGCGCCTGGGCGAGGCCCTCGACGGGGATGCCCTCCTCGCCGACGGCGAGCCACACGGAGGTGACGCCGTTCTCGAGGTCGGTGAGCACCGCCTCGTTCGTCCGCTTCGCGTCGGGGTGGGCCTGGCGCTGGCGCACATCCCATCCGGAGACGGCCGTCCCCTCCGCCCTGCCGCCGCGTACGAAGGGCGGGAAGCCCGGAAACCCGGGGGCCTCGGCGCCGTCCTCGGCGGTGTACAGCGGACGGGTGGTGAGCCCGTCCTGGAGTTCGGTGGAGAGCGCGTCCTCGGCCGCAGTACCCGAGAGCCCGTCCCGACCCGATTTGCGCAGCACGCCCTCGACCAGGCGGTGCCACTGCTCACGGGTGGCGTCGGGGAACTCGGCGGCCAGGGAGAGCCCGTCATCAGGCAGGACCGTCATGAACGGAAGGCTAGGGGAGGCGACCCCCTGAGCAGCAGTCCGCTCGGATGTGACCTTGACCTCTATCGATGCCCGGGGCACCCTTCGCCGAACGGCCGGCCGGTGTCACAGCGCCCGCAGGCGAGCGAACACCGGGCGGGCTCGGCCGGTGCGTACGGCAGACTCGGGGCCGTGCGAAAGATCCTCGTCATCGGCATCGGAGCGGGCGACCCCGACCATCTGACCCTCCAAGCGGTGAAGGCGATCGGCTCGGCCGACGTCTTCTTCATCCTCGACAAGGGGCAGGAGAAGGCGGATCTCGTCCAGTTGCGCCGCGACATCCTTCAGCGGCACGCCGGGCACCACCGGCCGTACCGGCTGGTGGAAGCGCGCGATCCGGAACGGGACCGTACGGCCGCCCCGGCGGCGTACGCGTCCGCGGTGGAGGACTGGCGCCGCCGACGGGCCGACATCTGCGAGCGGCTCATCCGCGAGGAGCTGGCGGACGGCGAGTGCGGCGCCTTCCTCGTGTGGGGCGACCCGGCGCTGTACGACAGCACGCTGGGGATTCTGGAGGACATCCTCGCCCGGGGCACGGTGTCCTTCGACCATGAGGTCGTCCCGGGCATCAGCAGCGTCTCGGCAATGGCCGCCAGGCATCGCACCGGTCTCAACCGCGTGGGCAGGCCGGTCCACATCACGACCGGCAGGCGGCTGTCCGAGGGGTTCCCCGCCGACGCCGACGACGTCGTCGTCATGCTCGACGCGCACGGCGCCTTCACCAGGTTCCGGGACGAGGACCTGCACATCCACTGGGGCGCTTACGTGGGAACGGCCGACGAGATCCTCGTCTCCGGCAGGCTGTCGGAGGTCGCGCACCGGATCGAGGCCGCGCGGGACGAGGCACGGCGGCGCAAGGGCTGGATCATGGACACCTATCTGCTGCGCCGCGACCCGGACCACCGAGGTGACCGGGACCCGGGCCGGACGGACGACTGACCCGCGGGCGGCACGGCGGCGATCGGCTCCAGGGTGGGGTCCAGGTCCGCGACGGCGCCCAACTCCTCCGGGCGGGAGGACATCGGCCCAGAACCGTTGAAGCGTCAACGGGACATGGTGGCCGGTTCCGTCGCCGCGCCGTATCCCAGGGATCCCTGCGACGATAGAAGTGGCCGGTGATACCGACTCACCCGTGGACTGCGAGGCTGCGATGACCGGCATCCGGAACAACGCGTATGAGACCGCCGCGGACGAGGCCATGCCGTCGTCCGCCCGAAGGCTGGGAAAGACGTCGTTCGACGACATCTACGACCGGCCCGACCCGCGGGACTACTTCCGGCGGCTGCGGCCGCTGGAGTACCGGACGCCGCACCACGCCCAGCAGATCTTCCGGCGTCTGATCGAGGCCCGCACGCCGATCAGCGGGCTGGACCGGCCGGCCACCGTGGTGGACGTCTGCTGCTCGTACGGCGTCAACGCGGCGCTGCTGTGCCACGACGTGACCCTGGACGACCTGTACGACCGCCACACCTCGCCCCGTACGGCCGGTCTCACCCGGGACCAGCTGGTCGAGCAGGACCGGGCCTTCTACGCCGAGCGCCGCCTGCCGCTCGCCACCCGGGTGATCGGCCTGGACGCGGCGCGCAACGCGGTCGCGTACGCCCGGACCGCGGGCCTGCTGGACGAGGGGTTCGGGGAGGACCTGGAGCTCAAGGAACCCAGTGCGGACCTGGTCCGCACGCTGCACCCGGTTCATCTGATCACGGTGACCGGCGGCGTCGGCTACATCACCAGCCGGACCTTCGAGCAGATCGTTCCGCACATCGACGGTCCGGTGTGGGTCGCCGCCTTCGTCCTCCGCACGGTCGGCTACGGGCCGATCGCGGACACCCTCGCGCGCTTCGGACTGGTCACGCAGAAGGCGCCGCGGACCTTTCCGCAGCGCCGCTTCAGCGACGCGCACGAAGAGCGGCACGCCGTAGAGGCGGTCATGGCCCGCGGGCTCTCCCCCGAGGGCAAGGAGAGCACCGGTTACTACCACGTCGAGCTGTATCTCTCGCGCCCCACGGAGCATGCCGCCGCGTTCCCGGTCGAGGATCTGCTGAACGGCGGCTGACGGGATGGCCGCCGGGACATCGTCATCCGCCTGGGTGGTGATGCGGCCCGGGCCGATCGACTCGTCGCCACTGCAGCTCGTGGAGCGCGACATTCCGTCGCCCGGCCCGCACGACCTGCTGCTGGAGGTGCTCGCGTGCGGCGTGTGCCGGACCGATCTGCACCTGGCGGAGGGAGATCTTCCACCCCGGAGGCCGCAGTGCACACCGGGCCACCAGGTGGTCGGCCTGGTGATCGCCGCGGGTCAGGCCAGCGAAGGCTTCTCACCCGGTGACCGCGTGGGCGCCGCGTGGCTGGCGGGCACCTGCGGCGCGTGCCGCTACTGCAGGTCCGGCCGGGAGAACCTGTGCCCCCGGTCCCGCTACACCGGCTGGGACATCGACGGCGGCTACGCCTCGCATGTCCTGGCCGACGACCGGTACGTCTACCGCCTGCCGGCCGACTGGGCCGACGACCAGGCCGCGCCGCTGCTGTGCGCGGGCATCATCGGGTACCGGGCGCTGCAGCGCGCCGAGCTGCCGCCCGGCGGGCGCCTGGGCATCTACGGTTTCGGGGCCTCGGCCCATCTGACCGCCCAGCTCGCCCTCGCGCGGGGCGCCACGGTGCATGTGGTCACCCGGGGGCGGGAGGCGCAGCGGCTGGCGCTGGAGCTGGGGGCGGCCTCGGCCGGCCCGGCGGACCCTCCGGAGCCGCTGGACTCCGCGATCCTCTTCGCCCCGGTCGGCGACCTGGTGCCGGTCGCGCTGGGCCAGTTGGACCGGGGCGGGACGCTCGCGGTGGCAGGCGTGCATCTCACCGCCATCCCCGGTCTGGACTACGCACGGCACCTGTTCCAGGAGCGGACGCTGCGCAGCGTCACCGCGAACACCCGCGAGGACGGGGGGGCCTTCCTGGCGGAGGCAGCGCGGTCGCGGCCCCGTGTACGGCTGACCCGCTATCCCATGAGCCGTGCGGACCGGGCACTGGCCGATCTGGCCGCGGGCCGGGTCACGGGGGTGGCCGTGCTGGTCCGGGACGAGGAGGTATGAAGCTCGCCCTCGACGACCGTTCTGTCGTCGACGGGGCCTAGGGCATGGCTCAGCCGCTCAGCTGCTCCAGGAGGCCCGGCAGGTCGGCGAAGGAGTCCAGGACGTGGTCGGGCGTGCCCTGGGCGCTCCGCTGCGTCTCGGGCGCATACTTACCGGTCCTGACCAGCACCCCGGTGATCCCTTGGCGCTGGGCGGCGAGCACATCGGCGTCGATGTCGTCCCCCACCATCAGCGCCTGCGCGGGCTCGGCTCCGAGCCGTGACAGTGCGGTGGCGAAGAATGCCTCCGCGGGCTTTCCCACGACCTCCGCCACGGTGCGGGCGGCTTGTTCCAGGCCCGCCAGGAAGGCTCCGGTGTCGAGCTGCAGCCCTTCGTCGGTGCGCCAGTACTGGTTGCGGTGCATGGCGACCAGGTGGGCACCGCGCTGGAGGTGCCCGAAGACCCGGTTGAGGGCCGCATAGCCGAACTCGGGTCCGGCACCGCCGAGGACGACCACGTCCGGCGCGTCGTCGTCCAGACCGACACGTGTCACCCCGGGCAGGTCCGCACTGATGTCACCGCTGTTCAGCAGCGCGCACCGCGCCCCCGGATAGTGCTCGGCCAGATACGCGGCGGTGAGCGAAGGGGCGGTGACGATGTCGTCGACGCCGACCGGGAAGCCCGCGTCGGCGAGCGTGTTCGCGATGGCGGCACGGGTACGGGACGTGGTGTTGGTCAGCAGCGCGAACGGCAGGTCCGAGGCGCGGATCCGCTCCAGGGCGGCGACCGCTCCGGGCAGCGGTTTCCAGGACACCGTCAACACGCCGTCGATGTCGATCAATATCGCCCCTATGTGCTCCATGGCCCGACCCTAACCCTCGGGCTGGCAGCGGGGGCACCAGACCGTACTGCGCCCGCCCATCCGGCTGCGGCGCAGATGGCCGCCGCAGCGGGGGCACGTCGGGTCGGGGTCGTCACGGCGTCCGGTCAGCCAGGAGTTCCGGGGAGGGACGCACCCGGCGCGCACGGACGACCGCAGTACGCGCCGCATCTCGGTGTGCAGCCGCCGTCGTTCCGCACTGCCGAGGTCGGCGGCCCTGCGGCCCGGAGGCAGCTTCGCCCGCCAGAGGATCTCGTCGGCGAGCAGATTGCCCAGGCCCGCGATCACGGACTGGTCGGTCAGCACCGCCTTGATCCGTCCGCGCCGCCCCGACAGCAGCTCCTCGAACTCGGCCCGGCCCACATCCAGGGCGTCCGGCCCCTGCTCGGCCAGGATCTTCTCGACGGCCGGGCCGTCGGCGAGCCAGATGCCCTGCAGTTTGCGCTGGTCGCGATAGCGCAGCTGCTCGTGGTCGACGTCGAACACCACGCGGTCGTGCGGGTGAGGCGGATCCGACGGCGAGCAGCAGTCCAGACGCCCCGTCATGCCGAAGTGGAGCAGGACGGTGGGCCCGTCGGTGCGGGCGAGCAGCCACTTCCCGTGCCGCTCCGGGTCTGTGAACCGGTGGCCTTCCAGGTCGCGCCGCAGCCGTCGCGCGCTCACCCCGTGCAGTACGCCCGGATCGGCCACCTGGACGCGTTCGATCCGCCGGCCCGTCCCGCACGAGGCCAGGGTCTGCCGGAACCCCTCGACATCCGGAAGCTCGGGCATACCCCCAGGATCCCACCAGGCGCGCGTTCGCGCTCTCGATCGCGGCCGGGGATGTGCTGGCTCCGCAGATCCAGGACGGACCTCCTCCCCGGACCCATCCGCCCAACTGCTGGTTAAGTGAGATACCCCAACTACCGTCCGGGGTCGGGCTGGTGCTGAGCGTTCGCGCGTGGCAGTATGCATCGCGCGGATGCCCTCGACTTAACTGCCGGTGAGCATGCGGTGGGGGCACCTCTGGGGACACCCCCAGCACTTGCTGGGAGACGTAGCTGGGGGGCGATACCAGTCGGGGTTTGCGAAGGGCGGTGCAGATGGCAGCCGGGGGGGACGAGTCGCCGAAGGCCGCGGGCAGCGCGCTCGCGGGGCGGCTCAACTACTTGTTCGCAAACATGCACCCCCCAGGTGCCCCGTACACGAACGCGTATGTGGCGGAGGAGATCAGTCGCCGGACCGAGGAGTACGGCGGGGTCTCCCTCACCGAGCAGTACCTGTCGATGCTGCGCAACGCCAAACGTGCCAACCCCAGCCCGGACATCCTGCGCGCGCTGGCCAAGTTCTTCGCCGTCCCCGTCGGCTATCTGATGGGGGATCTCTCCGAGGCGCAGGCCGAACGGGTGGAGGAGGAAGTGCAGTTCCTGGTCGCCATGCGCGACCAGCGGGTCCGCGCGATCGCGCTGCGCTCGGTGGGCCTGCCGCCGGAAGTCCAGGACAGCCTCACCACGATCATCTCCCAGTTCCGGCAGCAGATGAACCTCCCCTCGGACCCGGCCGACCCGGACCAGCCGGCGGCCGGCCCAGGCGATGCGGGTGGTGAGGCCTCCCGTGGAGGGCGATGAGGCAGACGTCCGGCTCTTCTACACCTGGCGACGTACCGGCGAGGAGGACGGCGAGGGCATGAACGTGGGAGGCGTGCGCCGGCGGTGCAAGCAGCTCATCAATGAGCTCGCGCTGCCCGCCACCACTGATCTGCACGGGCTGTGCGACGTCGTCGCGCGGCGCATCGGCCGCCCCATCCATCTCGTCCCGATGAGCCTCGACGGCGTCGTCTCCGGCATGACGGCCACCACGGACGACGCCTACTGGGTCTTCTACGAGCTCAGGACCTCGCCGTGGCACCAGGTCCACATCGTGCTGCACGAAATCGGCCATCTTCTGCTCGGCCACGAGCAGGATCCGGCGGTCACCGAGGACGCCCTGAAGGTGTGGACACCGTCGGTGGACGTGGCCACGGCGATGCGGCGCCTGGGCCTGACCATGGGCTTCGCCCGGCACAACTGCTACGACAACGCGGCCGAGCGCGAGACCGAGGTGCTGGGCACCCTGCTGATGGAGCATGTGGTGCCCTCGTCCACCGACCACGGTCTGCCCCTGCAGGGTCCGGCGGCCGAACTCGCCGCCTCCCTCGGCCCCGCGCTGCAGCATGTGCGCCGAGAGCGGAGCCGCGGCGGCAACCGGACCGACCGGAGCGGGGGCGCGCATGTTTGACGTCCTCTATCTGGGTTTCGCCGCCGTGGCGTGGACGATCGTCGGATACAAGACCCGGGCCTGGCTGCGCGACCGCCGCAACGCAGACCTCGGACTGGCCTGTGTCATGACCGGCGGGGTCGCGACGGTGTTCCTCCTCTCCGCACCCAGCGTGTACCGCTGGTTCGACCGGATCACCGGCGTGCCGAATCTGGCGATGGCCTTCCTCTACTCGTCCGTGGTGGGTTTCGCCATGGGGGCCCTGGTGCTTCTCATGCGGTGGACCGTGCGCGACAGCGAGGCGGCGCGCGCCCGCGCGGCCCGGCGGTCCCGCATCGGCCTGGCCGTCGCCGCAGGGCTGTGGACGGTGGCGCTCGTCTGTTTCGCCGTGGGCCGCCCGGACTCTGTGGAGCACCCGCGCGACTTCAGCACCGCGTACGCAACGGCGCCGGGCGTGGTCGCCTTCCTGGTGCTGTATCTGGCTATCTTCGGAGCCGGTCTCGCCGGGCTCGGGATCATGTGCCCGCGGTACGCCGCGAGCCTGGGCCGCTCCTGGCTCGCCCGCGGGTTGCGGGTAATCGCCGCCGGCTGCTGGCTGGGCCTGGTCTACTGCGCCTGCAAGCTCATCGGCTTCGCCTTCTCCTGGGCGGGCCGGGATCTGCACTGGCTCTCCAACGGCGTGGCCCCGATGAGCGCTTCGGTCGCCGCGCTGCTGGTCCTCACCGGCTTCGCGCTCCCTGCCATGGGGCCCCGGGGATCGGCCTGGCGCAGGCTGCGGCGGCTACAGCCGCTCTGGCGGACTGTCACCGCAGGCGCTCCGGATGTGGTCATCGAGCGCTCCCCCTGGTCGGTCTGGTGGCCCTTCGCGGATCTGGAGTGGCGGGCGAACCGGCGGATGGCGGAGATCCGGGACGTTCAGCGGGCGGTCCGATGCCATGTCGAGGCCGACGCGCTCGACAGCGCCCGGGAGAAGGCGGCCGAGGCCGGGCTCGACGAGCGGCGGACGGCAGCCGTCGCCGAGGCCGTCGGCCTCCGCCGCGGCCTGCAGAACCAGGCGGTCGGACATGTGCCGGCCCGCAGCGCCACCAGCATCGTGGTGGCGACGGGCGCGGAACCGGCCGCGGAACACGAGCACTTGGCGCTCGTCGCGGACGTCTACCGGCTGCCGCTGGTGGACGCCGTACTCGACGAGCTCCGTGAGCGGAGCACCGCACAGCGCCTTTGACGGCGCGGCGGTGCCTGAGACGGAGGTGGCCCAGCACGGGGGTC